>JAABRU010000002.1 GCA_011390755.1 Desulfobacteraceae bacterium
TACAAGCTTTACGATAACCTAAATTGAGCGGTTTCTTTCAGATAAACCGGCTGAATGTCCGGTAAGCGGAACTTTGCCTGTTTTGCGCTTTTCACCCGGCGGGTGAAAAGCCGGAAACCGCTGAGCTCCTGATATTTCCGGCCGGAAATCATTTTCAGGTCTGAGAATCGCTCAATTTAGGGATAAATATACCGGACAGCGAACCGGCCGGCTTTTGGGGAAGCTGTATCTTTCTGCTGCATTCATCCGCTCATTGCCACATAAATCCGCTTGTCCTGCTGACCTTTTCTGCGGCGAATAACATTACATACCGGCTTGTTCACCTGCGGTATTTCTTCAGTGCTTTTCTGTTTTACGCTCATTTCAATGAGTTTTCTAAGTTTTTTTTCAATTTCGTTTCTTTTTTCAACGTCCATGTGTTTCCTTCTACCTCAGCATAATTTATAAAGATAAGTGAAAAAACGATATGTCTGTGTATACAGATGAACTGCAGACAGATTTTACAACACGCGGCTCCGGGATTCAGTAAACAGATATGGTGTTCTGCAAAACAGCGCAGTACTGTCTCCGCCTGTTTTCTGCCGAATATTTTCTTTACGGTTTATACCTGCTTTCTGATAAACGTAAAAAATAACAGACAGAACAATTATGCGAAAAAAGATTGCAACCGTTTTATAATCTGATATGCTGATATAATATGGCATCCGGGATAAAAAATTCAGACAATACAAACTGATATGTATTTTATAATTCCTTGAAAAATAAACGGGAAAACAAAAAAAGAATATCTGTTTTCCGGGGGATTGATCCGTTTATCAGTCTTGAATGTAAAAACTTCTGCTCTGTGAATCGGGCAAATGCTGTCAACGTTCTTAACATTTCATATCATGAATATAATGGTGAAAACATAATCGAAAATAATAGTTTTGTCAAATAATATTTGCAGATTTTTCACGATTTTTTTGTAAAAAGGGATTTCTCTGAAAGATGAATTCCCAAAATATGAAACAGAAAACTGTCCGGGACTGCATCAATGGCATTGCCTTACCCCAGGTTGTTTTCTCCCCCCTTTGGAAGGGGCTTTGAAACGTAAGGGCTTTGACGCACGGCAGTGCGTTTCTGCTGTGTCAGCGGATTATCAGAAAACTGAATTTCCTGTGTACCGGGAAAAAACAGGGAAAAAATTATATAAGGAGTTGAAAAAATGAGAATATGGTCTATAGCTCCCTCTTATCTGGATGGGAAGGGGCTGGTTGCCCTGTGGCGGGAATCGCTTCTGATGCAAAAAGTGCTGCAGGGACTGACCAAAGGATATACAAATCATCCCCAGTTAAAGCGATTTAAAAATACCACCGATCCTGTCGGAGCGATTGCCGACTATTTAAGGTCTGTCGCGGATGAAGCGGATAAAAGGGGTTATCATTTTGACAGGAGTAAAATTGTAAAGAAGAGTTTCGGTGATACAATACCCGTCACCCGCGGTCAGGTGGAATATGAATTCAGGCATCTTCTGAACAAACTGGAAAAAAGATCCCCGGACGTATATCGCCGCGTGAAGGGGGAAAAAAAGATCAGACTGCATCCGGAATTTACACAAATCAGCGGAGATGTGGAAGACTGGGAAGTTATCCGGTAAATCGCTATAGATGCATGTCCGCAGAGACGCACTGCCGTGCGTCTTTACTGATCTGTCAAATTTTGAATAACGGGTTACGTTGCTCTGTAAGGGGCGTATGCATACGCCCCGGATCTGCCCTATGGCGGGCATATGCAGTACGCCCCTGCGAAATTTCAGACAGTCCGGTAATGTGGCCAATTTTTTTCCGACCGGCTTTTTTCCGATCCCTCAGCTTTTCATTTTTCCAATATGAAATATTCCAGATTGGAATACCCGCTTCTTCCTTCCGCGTTATACGCCTGAACAATGACATAAAAAGCCGAACCCGCGGGCAGTTCACCGCTCAGGGAAGTCATATTGCCCATATCCCCGGAATAAACGGCGGATGCCGAAGGATAGGGCGCGTAATACAGCATATATCCTTCGGCCCCTTCCGTTTCTGTCCAGCTGAGGGACACGGTACTGCCGTCTGTATTTACCGTCAGTTCGGGAGGGTCAAGGACAGGCGGGATCATAAAGGACAGCACATCGGAAAATCCCATGCCTCCGGATTCATCATAGGCCTGAACCGCCACATAATAGGCATATCCGGGCGGCAGTTCCGCGGAAATATCCGTCAGATTTTTCATGTCTATGAAATTGACCGGGGACATTTCCGGGAAGGGGGCATAATACAGATAATAACCGGCTGCCCCGGATACGGGTGTCCAGGCCAGATTCATCGTCCTCTCACTGACACCGACACTCAGCTCCGGGGAAATTTCATTCACTGTGATAAATACAGTCGCAGGCGAAGAATCATTTTCCCCGTCACTGACTTTGTAGGAAAAACTGTCCGTACCGCTTGTACCGCTGAAATTCTCATCCGGTGTATAGACGAGATCGGGAGGATTTCCCTCCAGTTTTCCGTGGGCAGGTTGGGAAAGAAGGAAATATGTCAGCGTGTCACCGTCCGGATCTGTGCCGCTCAGTTGAATCTCCGCTGCCTTTCCTTCGGAAACAGAGATATTTTTAGAGTCAGCGGAAGGCGGAGTATTCTCGTCCGGTGCGGGAATCAGCGGAAATATTTCAAAAACGCCGTTTTTCATGCTCCAACTTTTCACATCATCTTTCAGTTCTTTGATTGTCAGCACACTTCCCGTATTCCCTATCACTTTGAAGGTCAGCAGTATCAGGGAAGCGCTGCTGCCCTGCGGTATGGGATTTCCGCCAAAATCCAGCCCGCCGACCCGCAACTTTCCGCTTTCAACCTCATTCACATCAAACATGGCAAACCCCTTTTGCACCAGGGAGCCTTTTTCAAAATTCTGATATTCCAGAATTGCAGCATCAAAAAGAATATCAAAACCGAATGCCGACACCGCATTGGGGGCACTGTTCACCGAAACGGTAAAGGTTACGTTTTCTCCCTGCTTTGCCTGCTGTGTGTCCAGTTCCAGATTCTCTGCATATACTGCTGATGTGAAAAACAGAAAGAGTAAAGTGATTGCTAAAATTTTTTTCATGATTTCTCCTTTTTGAATCCTTAAAAAAATTATAATTCCTGTCGCTTCAATGAAAGACCGACTCAAAAAAAATTAAAAATTCCGGGCTATTATGTGTCGTCCCTATTACAGCCACGAATTACACGAATTACACGAATTACGGCTTGTGCGATTCGTGCAGATTCGTGTAATTCGTGGCTAATTTTAGCAGCCACGAATTACACAGATTACGGTTTGTGCGATTCGTGCAGATTCGTGTAATTCGTGGCTAATTTTAGCAGCCACGAATCACACGAATTACACAGATTACGGTTTGTGCGATTCGTGCAGATTCGTGTTATTCGTGGCTAATTTTAGCAGCCACGAATCACACGAATTACACAGATTACGGTTTGTGCGATTCGTGCAGATTCGTGTTATTCGTGGCTAATTTTAGCAGCCACGAATCACACGAATTACGGTTTGTGTGATTCGTGCAGATTCGTGTTATTCGTGGCTAATTTTAGCAGTCACGAATTACACGAATTACACAGATTACGGTTTGTGCGATTCGTGCAGATTCGTGTAATTCGTGGCTAATTTTAGCAGCCACGAATCACACGAATTACACAGATTACGGTTTGTGCGATTCGTGCAGATTCGTGTTATTCGTGGCCAGTTTTAATAATATCAATATGTTATTTTTTTTATCCTGTACAGTGCAAATCATCCAAAACCCTGAAAGGCATATTATATTTTCTCCTGATATTTCTTCAAATGTGCAATCAGGTTTCCCGCAATTTTTTCTCTCTGCTCCAATACCAGTGCGGAATCATCCAGGGTTTCCACAAACACGGCACTGACCTCCGAAGTGTTTTTCTTCACCAACTGCATCAGCACACAGGTTTGGGATGCGGATTGGCTGACTTCCAGAAAAAGAAGCAGTTTGGGAAAACGGAGGGTAAAATCTTGCGGTTTCTCCCGGATCAGTTCTTCCAGGATTTTATCCAGAGATTTCCGGTGCAGCAGCACCAGTTCCGGCAGGGCTTCCCTGATCTGCGCCTGAAGCGCATGGGCCAGAATATTCCGGGTTTCATAATGCGGTATTTGGGAATCGAACACCATTGCCAGGCTCAGTTCTTCAGAATTCTGTTCCGCACGGACAGGCCCGCCTGTGATTTTTTCCAGTTCTTTGTACAGGCGGTCTATGCGCTGCCGTTTCTGTTCCGCCCGTTCGCTGAGGATTTTCATGATTTCCGGGTCCGGGCTTTCCGGAGCCGATGCCTTTCCGGCCTGTATGCGGTGGATTGTAAGGACAGAGATTATTATCATCATCGCAAAAATCAGGGATATGGCAAATATCTTCCGGGCAGACAGATTCTCCTGTGACGGCCGCAGTGGGGAATCTGTTTTCATGGTGTCTGTTCCGCCCCGTGCCTGAAGGGATTTTGGGGAATCCCTTTCATTTTCCGAAGGGGAACAGGGAAGTGCGGCAGAAGGGGCCGGAGCTCCGTTCTGAAAATAAGAGGTTGAAGGATTTCCGTAGAGAAGATAATCCGCCCATCCGATATATCCGGGGCCGTATTCTTCTGCCAGCGTCTCTCTGGATAATCTTACTGATTCTCCGATGCTTTTTCCTGCAAAAAGCTGCCGGTAAAATTCCTGTGCAAAACGGCTGCCGGGTTCATCCGCGATTTTCCAGAATGTTCCCAGATAATGCCGCACACCCGCCCGAAGAAATGAATTGGCCATATTAAAGGATTTATCGTGCCATTCATCGGTACGCGCGGACTCACAGGCATTGGAAAAAACAAAAAAAGGCATCTCCCCGCCGATCATTTCTGATATGTCCTGCGGTGTAAAAGAGCTGTGAAAGAATTTCCACCCGTTTTTACCCGGATCTTCCGAATCAAATTCCGCATGTCCGGAATAATGGACAAAATCAAAATTTCTTAGGGTCTCTTTTACTTTATCGGCATTGATTCTTGATTTCAGACATCTGGCAGATATATATTTTTTCCCTTTCATATCGCATAACCGCTCTATCAGCTTTCCCTCTTTTTCCGCATTTTCCAAATCATTTTCAGGATTGGCAAGTATCAGCATTTTCAATGATTCCGGCAGTTTTCTGCGGTTTTTTGCAAACCGGCAGCCTGTTCTCACAATGCGCCCCATGCTGAATCTGCGGCATAGAAATGTGTTTCCGATACAGAGCAGTTCCCATGGGATATGAACCAGATGATCGTCAATCTTTATTTCAAGAATTTTTTTCTCTGTATTTTCAATATACTCTATAATATCCTTTGTCAGAAGCCAGTCGCAGAGAAGTGTGCCTGTTGTTTTTATTTTTTCCAAAGCATCACGGTTTGTCCCTGTCCTGCATACCCTGCTGTTCAGGATTTCAGCTATCTCCCGGCAGTGTTTCCGCACGTCAGATTCAGGATATTTCTTCTCTTCGTGTAAAAAAAGGGAACCCTCATAATCTCCCAGGCTGAGTTTCAGAAGATTTCCTGTCAGACCGGCTTCCAGATATATGGTATCAGCATTCATGAATTCCGGCTCCGTTGATTTTGAAAGAAATAATATCTTCCTCCAGATTTTCTTTTCTGATAATCAGATGGCAGATGCCAAAAGGAACTTTGTCAAATATCTCGGATTCTCCTCTGAAAGAACGTGAATCACCGCCGTTTTCCTCACTTTCCAGGGAAAGCCGGATCACCCTCGCGGAATCCCCGGTGACAGAAACCGCAATATCGGCATGACTGTTTTCCCTTCTTTCCAATGAAAGCACGGTACGGAAAGTGTCAAATTCCTTTTCCAGCCGCATTTCCGGCTGCACGGAAGCAGAACTGCACAGAACCGCAGAACGCACAGTAGCCGGACGGGGCGGGAGAAATATTTCGGATAAAAAAACATATATTCTTCTGAAAAAAGCCGTGAGACTGTTTTCCGCCGGGGGGGCGGAACAGGTTTTCTGTTTTTTCATGACAGACAGGGCCTCTGCTTCGGATGCGGGTTTGTATGCGGAAAGTTCCTCATCCGCCAGTATTTCCCCGGCAGTAATGAATGTATCCAGACAGTCATCACAGTCGGCAAAATGGGCTTCCATTTCCACTTTTTCCTTATCCGATATGCTTCCGCCGAAATATTTTGCAAGCATGAGGGTATCCGGGCAGTATTCTGTTGTTTTCATGGTTTTCCTTCCTTTTCGGATTGTCAGCAGGGCTATCGTATGAATGTAAATATTATCGTTTTCTATTGCAGTAATACGAAAAAGATGAATGCTTTCTTACATAATTTTTTTGCATTACTCGTTACGGGGCGGAGCCTCAATGGCATTAAGTTAAGGATGGACGGATTTTGAAAAATCTGTCCCGTAGGGACAGAAAGAAAATAGCCCGGCAGTTTACTGCCGGGAATGCGGAAAAAATATTCCGAGTCCCGTAGGGACGGAAGAATTCCGTCTGATTTTCTGCCGTCCCTACGGGACTGATTTTCATGACAATTCCGATCCCGGCAATAAATTGCCGGGCTATTCTCTGACACCCCTACGGGGTTTATTCTTTTCAACTCGTTCCCAGGCTCTGCCTGGGAACGCATGGGATGAGGCTCTGCCTCACACTGCCGGAGGCGGAGCCTCCGAAAAAATGCGTTCCCAGGCAGAGCCCGGGAACGAGTCCGGTCACCATTACCCCAGAATTTTCCGGAGATTTTCCAGTGCCCTGTTTTTAATCTGATAGACATTGTTCACTGTTTTTCCGGTTATTTTACTGATTTCCTGCGGAGACAGTCCTTTGAAGTATTCCAGTTTCAGAACCAGTTTCTGATCCGGCGGAAGTTTTTCAATGGCATCGGCCATAATACACTGCGTTTCCGCATCTGTTCCGGCCCTTTTTTCCCCGGAAATCATGTCCATGTCTTCCACAGGAATGCGGATTTTTTCATCTGTGACATTCAGGAATTCCTTTTTTCTTCTGAAATAATCCAGAACCGTCTGCACTGCGATCAGCCGGATCCATCCCTCAAACCGCAGACCATGCTGCGGATCATACTGCCGGAGTTTCTGTTTGTTGTATTTAAACAGAACCTCAAATACATCCTGCACCCGGTCTTCCATATCCTGGGAAGTAAAAGGAATGTTTCTGCTCCGGTATATTTTTATGGCAATACTACGGATAAGATTCAGATATTGCCGGAAAATCCGGTAACATTCATCTTTTTCAACACATTCCCGCAGGATTTCCCTTTCCTGTTCCGCTGTGAGTTTCATTGACTGATGATCCTGTCTCCGATCCGGGTTCCGGGGATAAAAGGGCTTTCATATCCCTCTGCTATGATACTGCTGATCCGGGAACTGCCGATAATGGCGGTATTGCAGTCCCCGGATGTGTTTTCCGGGCGATAGACCAGCACCGGCCATTTTATTCTGTTTTTTCCTTTACAGGGCATCCATTTTTCAGTTTTTATCCGGATGGTATCCGCTATAATTTCCCTGACCGTTCCATCAGAGAGAGGAAATTTTCTGTGAATTTTTTCCAAAAGTTTTCGGGCCAGTATTTCCGGCGCGTCATTTTTTCCCCTGCGGGCATATACATCTGCAAACTCAATGGATTCGGATGTTTTATCCGTAAACTCCGCCACAATCTCTGTTCCGTTTTTTGACTGATGCACAAAACCGAAGAGCAGGGCATGGGGCGGTCCGGGGGAACTGCGATCCGCTAATGCCGGAAAGGATTTCAGCATTTTCTGTATTTCATCCCGCATGAGCAGGGAGAATCTTTTCCGCTCCGCAAGTCCCTGCATCAGAAAATACTGAAACTGCTTTGCGCTTTCCGATGTTTCCACTCCCTCAAAAGGATAAAGGGCCAGCCGGTAGCGGTTTTTCCAGTGAAAGGCCGCGGGGATTTTCCGTTCAATGAAAATTTCTTTCAGGGCTTCCGAATGTGCTTCATCTTTGGCAGTTATGACAATCTTGTTTTCTCCTTCCCCCAGTTTCAGGGAATGCGTGAAAAAAACAATGGTTCCGGTCTGCTGTCCAACTGCATTCAGGACAGAGCTTCCGTTTATGCCCACTTCTTTAAGGGGTGAACTGCTTTTCACATGCCCCCGGAGGAAAATTCTGTCTGTGTAAACAGTTTCCCGGTCTGTAAATTTTTCCAGATAAATAAACGGTTTCGGCGAATAGGAAACCGGATTCATATCCGATACCGCATTTCCGTATTCTGCAAGTAAGGGATTCGGAGTCTGATGCAGAATTCCGGCAGACAGGAAATCCGCTGTTTTTGCAATTGTCTGATTGCCCAGACAGTCAGTGGCGGTGAGTTGCGGATAAGGGAAGTCGGAAGTCAGGCGCATTTCAAAAATCCAATGATCTTCTGCTTTGCGGAGAGGGACGGTTTTACCGTTGATATTCAGGGAGATTTCACCGGATTCATCATAAAGAGAACCTTTGATATATTCACCGGGCCGGAAGGTTTCCAATGCAATGACCGGCCCGATTCGGTCTGCATAAAGGCGGAACTCCCGGACGCTCTGCCCGCCCTGAAGGTTTTCCGCGATAATGCGGATTTCATGTTCCCCCTGTTCCGGAGCCAGTTCTTCCCGGACTGCGGTTTTCTGTGCTGAAGATTCCAGAAACAGGTTTCGGATTTCCGTCCGCCCGGCAAAACGGTCTTCCAAAGTCAGGGAGGCGATATACTGCGGGTCTTCGGCATGGATTTGAACGGGGAAAAGAGCATTCCGGGTCCGGATTTTTCCCGTATCATCCGTATTTCCGGGAGTTCCTTCGGGAAAATCCACCCGGAGGACAGGAAGGGAAAGCGGCTGCCCGGCCTGTTCCATCAGTTTTATCCGGACTTCATCCAGCCAGATGAGGGCCTTGTCACTCCGGGCATAGTGAAGGGAAAGCTCCAGTTCCTTTTTGGCCTGTTCATAATCCCCCTGCAGATAGTGGATGATGCCTTTTTCCCGGTGCGGGAAATAATCCGTGAAATGAAAACCGTAGGTCTTGGCCATGCGTTCATCCCTGTCCCGCCTGCGGAGTGCCCGGGTCAGATCGGCCAGAGCCGCATCATAGCATTCCCCTTCCATGCAGGACAGCCCCCGTTCATAATAATCAAACCACTTTCCCCCGAAAATGCCATCGGTTTGGCAGTACTGAATGCCCTGATTCTCACAGGCCGGACGCGGCGCGTGCTGGCAGGCGGTGAGGAGCAGCAGGAGCAAATTCACAACTATCAGAGGAACTGATATTTTGACTTTTGCATTCATCTGATTTTCGATACATGCAGCAGGGAAATTTTTACTTCATGCGGAACAGCAATGGCAACAAACCATTCAGCCGGATACAGGTAATCTTCTCCGCTTTCATCAATTATCCGGATATCTCCGTCCGGTTCCGCTTCCTCATCCGGGAGAACACGGTAGATTTTATGCCGTTCCAGAGAAGCCGGGTATTCATCATTCTGGATACATACAGCAAATCTGAGGGATCTATTGTTTTCTTTCATCATTTTAATCCGCGTATAAGCAAAGCCCCGAAGGGGCGAATTGATATAGCCCGGGGCGAAGCCCTGGGAAACAGAATTAACAAATGATATTAAGCCCTGAAAGGGCGTATTCATATATAATTTCAAAATATCTTTTATTTCATAATCCGCCCTTTCAGGGCTGAGAATTGTGGGGTACTCCCGAATCCCAGGGCTTCACCCTGGGCTTTAGCAAATCGCCCTTTCAGGGCGAATAATTTTGTCTGAACCATGATTTGCATGATGAAAATGATTCGCATGATTTTAAAAAAATAATCCCGTGAATCCCGGTTCAGACCATCAGTCCAGACAGCCGGGGCTTTCCAAGTATTTTTTGAAAATACAAAGCGCATCTGCCGGAGTGCAATGTCCGTCTTTGTTTACATCGCAGCAAATTGAATCCGGATTGAATCCGTATGTTGTTGGGCGTTTTTCAAAGTATGTATCAAAGGTTATCAGCGCATCCGCAGGAGTAATATCCTGGTCACAATTGATATCACCAGCACTAAGACACTGTTTCATCTCAATATCTACAGGAAAACTTTGATTATTTTCTGTAATTGTTATCTGATATTCCGATGCAATTATTTTTTCGGTTTTTATGATATATGCCGAAACCAGATAACCGGATTTTGAAGCTGTCAGAACGGAATTACCTGATATAGTTAAATTATAAATTCCACTGCTTTCTGTTGGAAGATCATCAGGATTATTGAAATCACATTGTCCCTGTTCCAAACATCTGATTTTTACTGTAACACCTTCCAGTGGTGCATTTGATATTGCTGATCTCACCACACCCGAAACCGTCCCCTGAATTTTTACACCACTTTTTGCCACCCCAAGATCATAGTCTGTATCTATTCCATAGTTATCATTGATATCAGCCACTTTCACATACAGAATGTCATTCTGAACCGCTTCCCATACCAAAGTTTCATCTTCACCGATTCCATTGCTGTTCTCTGTTTTTAACAAAGAAACAGTAACATCACTTCTTTCTCCTTTACGCCTCAGATTATTTCCACCGCTGTAAAGTTCTATGATTATATCATTATTTATCCCCGTATTTTTTACTTCTACTGCATAAGACTGCCCTGCCACTGCCTGAAATTTTACCCAATCCTGATCGCCCTGTGTTAAAAAACTATGACGCTGCGGCCTGAAATCAACAATAATCTTTCTCGCATTATCAGAAGCATTATCATATTCATATGCATCGAATTCTGCGGGATATTCCACCGAAAGGTCATATCCCGTTCCCTCACCGAAAACATTGGGATTACTGTTTCTGATTTTGACAAAATAAATGGTATCCTGCGTACAGTTCCAGGTAACACTTTCACCAACTCCCGCACCCTTGCTGTTTTCAGACAGAATCAGGGTCTGACCGTCAATGGCGTAGAGTTCAATCACCGTATCACAGTTGGCTTCCGGGTTTCCGGTTCTGAGGGTATAGGATTTTCCGGCTGTGCCGTAAATCATGCCCCAGTCCGCATCTCCGGCTTCATGAAAATTATGACGCTGTACTTTGTCAATCACACCGGACTGGGGATAGAAATTATCCGGTTCATACGCGTCCTTGCTGAAAATCTGTGCATCTGCTATTGTCCATGTTTCCATATCATCCATGCGGTTCCGGATACTGACCTGCGTATTTCCCGCATTCAGAACCCTGAAAGTGATATTCACAATCGTTCCGGAAGCATTCTGGGCAATGATATTGGAGCCGGTATCCATTCCACCCACCCGGATATTTCCTGTGGAATAGGGATTGACTTCAGAATATTCAAAATTTTCTGCCAGGGAACCTGTGAAACTGTGGGATTTGTATTGCAGCATGGCCGCATCATAAGAAACATCAAATCCGAAAGAATAGACCGCATTGGGAGCATTATTGACTGAACAGGTAATGATAATATCCTGTTCTGCCTGCGCGGCAGGGGCGGTAATTTCCAGATCCGCCGCAAATACGTTAATACAGTATATCCACGAAACTACAGTGAAAACCGCCACAGCTATAGAATTTCTTTTCATATTTCCTCCTTTTTCCATTATCATTTATGCTGCATGTATCTATTCACAGCCCCGAAGGGGCGAATTGGTAAAGCCCTGGGTGAAGCCCTGGGAAACGGAATTAACAAATAATATCAAGCCCTGAAAGGGCGGATTAGAAAATCCGGTCAAATGCCGAAAGCCCGAAGGGGCAAATCAGAAAATGATGCCAATTCTATAATCCGAAGCCCCGAAGGGGCGAATTGATAAAGCCCAGGGTGAAGCCCTGGGAAACGGAATTAACAAATAATATCAAGCCCTGAAAGGGCGGATTAGAAAATCCCATCAATCCCATAAGTACCGTTCATCGTATCCGATCTGATATTTCTTCAAAATATCCCGCAATTCATCTTCAAATGTTCTGTGCTTATGATGTTCCTTCTGATTCACAATGTATTTTTTCAAAGCCGGAACATTTGAAAAACCGATGGAAAATGCTCCGTATCCGTTCTGCCAGAAAAATGTACGAAACAAATCGCCTTTACTTTTGATCCATTTGGACGATCCGCTTTTGATTTTTTCCACCAGCCTGCTGACAGTAACGGTTCTTGAAAGTCGGGAAAGGATATGGATATGATTTTCCGTTCCCCCGATTTCCAGGGCCTGACAGTCAAGAGATTTGCATATGGTGGCAATATACGGATATAATTCTTTTTCAGTTTCAGGATAAATCATATTTTCCCTGTTTTTGGTGCTGAATACAATGTGGAGTAATATGTTGGATAATGATTGGGACATGAACATATCTCCTTCTAATCCGCCCTTTCAGGGCTTGTATATGTTGGGGAATCCCGATTCCCAGGGCTTCACCCTGGGCTGTACCAATACGCCCCTTCGGGGCTTTTTAAAATCCGCCCTTTCAGGGCTTGTATATGTTGGGGAATCCCGGTTCCCAGGGCTTCACCCTGGGCTTTACCAATACGCCCCTTCGGGGCTTTTTAAAATCCGCCCTTTCAGGGCTTGTATATGTTGGGGGAATCCCGGTTCCCAGGGCTTCACCCTGGGCTGTACCAATACGCCCCTTCGGGGCTTAGAATGAATAAACAATCAAAGACAGATAAAACATATGCTCCTGAACATCCTGTGAAAATTCCATTCCTTTTAAAATATATTCCCCCGTATCATTACCGTAACGGAACTGGTAGGCCATATCCAGGGAAAACCTGTTGTTCAAAGTAAATCCGGAACCGATGGAAAATCCGTAATAATCATCCGGGCTGTTTTCTGCGGGAGCCGGATCATAAAACAGTCCGCAGCGGACGGGGACAACCATTCCCCTTTTCTCATCCTTAAACAGCAGGTATTCGGCTCCCAGTCGGACCTGATATGTGGGATCAGTGCGGGATTCCTCCATCGGCTTTCCGGTCAGAGGAGATGTCTTTCTTCCCTTTTCATCTGTATATTCAAAATCATCCCAATGGGTTTTGTAAATATCCCCGGAAAAGGCCAGTTCTTCTGAAAAATGATATACGACTCCGATACCGTAGGACATGGGCATTTCCAGTTCTTCATCGTTTTCGTATTCACCTGCATTAATTATCGGGATTTCAGATCTTTCCGGATAATATTTTTCTGAATAAGCATGACGTTTGTAAGTTACGTCTGCTGTAAAAGGTGTTTTCAAAACTGCCCCGATACGCCACTTATCATTGATATCCCAGAGAATCCCCAGATTGATATTGAATCCGCTGAAAGTATAGGATTCAGTTCTGTTATAATGTTCTGTAAAAGGTTCACTGTTTGAGGCTGTCGGTATATCTGCCGCTGATAATAACCCCTGCCGTATCTTTTTATATTTCTGCTCCCATTCATTATCAGTAATGCTGTCCTCCCAGAAATTCAGGGTAAAACCCGCTGAAAGATGTTCCGGTATCACCTGAACACAATAGGAAAACCCGACAGCCGAAAGACTGCCGCTCTGCTCATACTGCCATGCGTCCCGGTAGGAGGTGGGGCCGACTCTGCCGGTGAGAAGAAAATCCCATTCACGGGAAAAATCAAAAAGGTGCTGGTAACTCAGGGAGACAATCATATTGTAATTCAGCAGTTCAAAAGGCCAGGCTGCGCTCAGGTAGTTGATATTGGCTCCGGATACAGTATTGGAACCGGATGCTTCCGGGTGGGTTCCGAAATTCAGATCCTCCCCGCGGTAAAAACCGCTTGTTACAAGGGATAACTCCGGTTTCCGCAACTGGATCAGCCCTCCCGGATTCCAGGAAGCCGCCGTGGCATCATCGGCCACGGCAATGAATGCGCCTCCCGTTCCCATCGCCCTTGCGCCCGACCCCACCGGATTAAAGGTGGATGGAATTTCTATGGGGCCTGCAAGAGCTTCGGAAAGAAAACAAAGGACAATCCCGATAATAGCGATATTTTTTATGTGTTTGGAATTCATTGTATTCCTGCAACATCCCGTAAAATATGGATGGCTTCTTCCATTCCAATTCTGAAATCCTTATTCACATCCGCTGCAAGACTGATACTGTCGCTCTGAATTCCGGTAAAAATCTGCAGGCTCAGTATCCCGTCCCGCAGATCGGTTTTGCAGTCATTATTGACATTTCCCTTAACTGTTTTTTCCGTATTTACAGTGACAGTTGTTTCTGTGCTTCCGGTGCATCCGGAAACAAGGATTTTCAGCAAATATGGGGATGAACAGTTCAGTTTGCTGCTGTCCCTCACGGTAATCAGACCGGAACTGTTTATGGCAAAAACACTGTCTGTATTGCCATCAGTAATGCTGAAGGAAAGGGTCTGATTATTGTCCTCCGTCACAGAAACCATTCCGACCACTGTTCCGTTTGTACTGTTCCCTTTAACGGTGAAAGACTGACCGTCCGAAACTTTCGGCACAATGGGCGGATTGGCAGGCCAGCACTTGAAATCATCGGCCAGATTGCTGAATGTGCTGCCGCAGTCACCCTTTGCTTTTACCTGAAAAGTCAGATGGAGAAATTCTCCGCTGACACCTGCTGGTAAGGAAGCTGACCCGGTTTCAAATCCGCCGCATCTCAGATTGCCGGAAGACTGTTCATTTACTTCAAAAAAAGCGAACCTGTTTTCGGCAAGTGTCCCTTTTGTAAAAGAGATATAAGATAATACATCAGGATTATACAAAAGGTCAAATCCGAAAGTTGCCACCTCATTGGGAGCGGAATTCATGGACACGGTGCAGCTTATCTCACTTCCCACAGCCGCATTGGCACAGTCCCCGCAGGATATTTCCAGCGCAGCCCCATAAGCACTGCCTGCGGATATACAGACCAGAACCAGCAGAATCCCCAACATTTTTTTCATTTTTCACCTCTGTTATCATTTTTTAATATCCTCTCCTTCCCGGCCAAAGCATCGGTGCTAAAAGGTTGCCTCCCTCTTATCATAAAACATCAGAACTTTCATAACAGTATTACGAAAACGGGGTGAAAAATCTTACAAATTTTTTGAAAATTATTTTTTAAAAGGGTTTTTGGGAAAAAATTCTTAACTTAATGCCATTGACGCGGAGCCTGGGAACAAGAACGGGGGTTTTCCCGGAAGAAATCGAAGACTGCCTGAAAAAAATGCGGAAAACGAAGAAAAAGCGGAAAGCATAATCTCCATGTCCTGCACACATGAGGATTACACCTCCCGCCCTCTGGCCCTTGCGCCGAACCCACCTGGTTAAAGGTGGAAGGGATTTCAATGGGATCTGTAGGGATACGAATAGAAAAAAACATAAAAAAATTATCCAAAGGACATTCAGATATTTTTTATATGCTGAATTTATTTTATATTTGCAATATCCCGTAAAATATAGATGACTTCTTCCAATCCGATCCTGCCGTCATTGTTTATATCAGCCTCAGGATTGATTGCTTCGGTCTGAATCCCGGTAAGGATTTGCAGACTCAGTATCGCGTCCTGCAAATCGGTTTTGCAGTCATCGTTGACATTTCCCTTAACCGGTTTTTCAATATTCACAGTGACAGTTGTTTCTGTACTCCCGCCGGGTCCGGAAACCTGAACTTTGAGAGAATAAATCGGATTCAGACAGAAATCCAGTTTTGTGTTGTCAGTTACGGTAATTACCCCTGCATCGCTGATGGCAAACACTTCCTGGGCATCCCCGCCGATAATGCCAAAGGTCAGGGATTCATGATTGCCTTCTGTTACAATAACTGTTCCAACCACTGTGCTGTTTGCAATATTCTCCGGAATGCTGAAGGATTGATTGGATGGTACAACCGGTGCAGTTCCTGTGACATTCACGGTCACATTACTTTCAGATGATCCGAAACATCCGGAAACAAGGATTTTCAGAGAATAAGGAGAAACGGAACAGTCCAGTTTTGTGCTGTCAGTTACGGAAATGACTCCGGAATTACTGACAGCAAAAATATCGTTTCCGCCTTCAATGCTGAATGTCATGGTTTGGCTTCCGCCTGTCACGGCAACCGTGCCGACCGCTGTGCCGTTTGCACTGTTTTCCGGAATGGTAAAAGACTGACCGGACTGTATGACAGGTAATGTTCCTGTGACATTCACAGTCATATCTGCTTCCGCAGAACCCGAACATCCGGAAACACGGACTTTCAGGGAATAAACTGATATTGCGGAACAGTCCAGTCTGCTGCTGTCATTTACCGTAATCACTCCGGAACTGCTGACGGCAAAGGCACTGTCCGTATTTCCGGAAACAATGCTGAATGTCATGGTTTTGCTGCCGCCTGTCACGGCAACCGTGCCGACCGCTGTGCCGTTTGCACTGCTCTCACGTATGGTAAAAGACTGACCGGACTGTATGACAGGTAATGCTCCTGTGACATTCACAGTCATATCTGCTTCCGCAAAACCCGAACATCCGGAAACACGGACTTTCAGGGAATAAACTGATATTGCGGAACAGTCCAGCCCGCTGCTGTCATTTACCGTAATCTCTCCGGAACTGCTGACGGCAAAGGCACTGTCCGTATTTCCGGAAACAATGCTGAATGTCAGACTTTCATTATTGTCATCCGTAACAGAAACCATACCGACCGTTGTTCCGTTTGTGCTGTTTTCATTAACAGAGAAAGACTGGCCGGGTGGAATTACCGGAACTATAGCGGGATTTGTGGGCCAGCATTTGAAATCATCGGTCAGATTGCTGAATTTTGCTCCGCAGGCTCCTTTTGCCATAACCTGAAAGGTAAGAAGGAGAAAATCTCCGCCGGAACCCGAAGGAAGCGGGTTGGTTCCGATTTCAAATCCGCCGATCCGCAGATGACCGGAACCCTGTTGGTTTACACCAAAAAAATCGAACCGGTTCTGTGCAAGCGTTCCTTTTGTAAAAGAGATGTAAGACAATACATCCGGATTATACAAAAGGTCAAATCCGAAAGTTGCCACCTCATTGGGAGTGGAATTCATGGAAACGGTGCATGTTATTTCACTCCCCACAGCCGCATTTGCACAGTCCCCGCAGGATATTTCCAGCGCAGCCCCATAAGCACTGCCTGCGGACATACAGACCAGAACCAGCAGAATCCCCAACATTTTTTTCATTTTTCACCTCATTGCGTTTTTTATGATCCTCCCACTCCCGGATAAAAATATTGATGGTGAAGGGTTGCCTCCCTTATATAACAGAAATCTCCAAAGTCTTTAATAGGAGTATTACGAAAGGGGATGTAAAAATCTTACAGATATATTTTTTTGAAAATAATAATTCTCTGTACTTCCGGAATACTATTTGAATTATTTATAAAATTCAGATATAATTTGTTATACAGAGAAGCAGTATTCTCTGTAACATATTCAAAGAATGAGGTAAAAAATCTATGGAACAGATTATCAATATTCACATAGAAAAATTACCGGAAGGGGTCTGTCTCGCAACATCCGAAGATGTTCCAGGTCTTGTCGCCCAGGGCAGGACAGTAACTGAAACACTTGAGATTGCAAGAGATGTGGCAAAAAAATAATGGAAGCAGGAATATCCCGGTGCTGTAACCCACGAAGATCAGGAAATTTGACATTTCCCGGTTAAATGCCTTTATTTTCGGAATGTCGGTTTGTGAGAAAAGTATTTTCAGCCCCAAAGGGGCGAAATAATACAGCCCAGGGTGAAGCCCTGGGGAAAGATAGAACCCAAAAAAAATAGCCCTGAAGGGGCGGATTACAGAATGATTTTGAAGCCAGGTCCTAATCCGCCCTTTCATGGCTTATATATTTTTTTTCTGTGTTCCCAGGGCTTTGCCCTGGGCTATATCAATTCGCCCCGTTGGGGCTTTTTCTGAACAGGATTTTACGGACTTGAAAAACGGACAGGATTCTCCTGAAAATATCTGAAAAATCCTGTCCATCCTGTGAATCCTTCAAATCATGTTCAGACCACTAATCCAGGCAGCCCGGCTGGCCCAGGTATTTGCGGAAGATGCAGAGGGCATCTGCCGGGGAATCCTGACCATCCTGATTCACATCCGCACAGAAAGAATCGCAGTCCAGACCCGAAGATGTGGGGCACATGAGCATGTATTTCTGGAAGGCGTTCAATGCATCAGCGGGTGTGATCTGACCGTCTTTGTTGGTGTCGCCGTTGCAACCTCCATCACATCCCGGAGTACCAAACCAAGCGGCAATGTCGTCCTTCAGTTCGCTCAGGCTTATTTTCTGAGGACTTATAAAAGTATTGGACACATCAAAGGTGATTTTGACAATCTCACCGGATGCTCCTGCGGCAATCACATCCGTGCCGCTGACTTTGTATGCTCCGCAGCGCAGGGTATTGGCGGAGATGACGTTTACATCCAGCAGATAACCCGATGGAACCAGAGAACCTTTTTCAAAGCCGGTGTAGGTCAGGCCGTCCGGGACGGTGATGTCAAATCCCATTGCTTCCACGTTATTGGGAGCATTCTGTATCCGTACCGAGGCAGTACCGGGGCCGCCCGGAGTAACGCTATAAGAGGGAATATCAATGTCGCCGGTGTCGTCTTCAATACAAGGCGGCACTTCATCATAAGTGATTTTAATATCATCAATCCAAATCTTTCCGGCTCTGTAAATAGACCATATGAGGGTAGATTTATCTTGATTAGGAATCGGAAAAGTAAGCTCTGTCCAGCAATTTTCCACGTCAAATGATTTGTTGAGAGCTATCAGAGGGACATCGTTAATACCGAAATACATGGCAGGTGTCTCGTTATATGCATTTCCGTCAATCTGGATTTTAAATGAAACAGATACGGCATTGGTAACATCCAAAGAAATATCGGCCATTTCACTACTGTCACTATGAATTGAGCTTGAAGAATTATATCCCTTTGTTGTATCAATCGTCCAGGTTCCGGATTGCGTAAATTCTGAAGGTACACTTGTTTCGTCTTCAAAGTTATAGTTTGTTGAACTCGAACCTGAGATCGAAACCGGTTTTGCAGTTGTTTTGACTTCTCCGATTGTGAGAAAAGCCGAAGCTGAATAATTATCATAAATATCAAATAAAAAGTTTGCGCTGTCAATGAATTCAGCTTCATTGCTTGTCATGGTATCAGAGTTGGTGTGAATTATACTGCCGCCATTTACATCGTAGTCCCCGGTTGATGTTATTGCCGTATATGTTCCATCACCATTTACCACATAACGTGTATAATACCAAATATCCTCAGAGATAACTATGGAATCCCGCCATGAATGATTCGTTGAGAAACTTCCTGCCACGATAACATAAGGGGATTGAATTCCTATCTGGAATACAGAATATGCATTTCCTGCATGAGGTTTCCATTTAACAAATGATTCAGTATTTCTGAAGTCATACAGAGTGTCCGACATTATTTCTGTAGTAGCATTCAGGTAAGACGGATACAGTATTAAGCCTTCGGGTGATTCTTCAATTTTTGCACATTGTCCCTGAGTCCAATTATCTATCGTTAAAGAAACTGTATTACATTCCGGGCAGGGATCGGTCTGTTCCTGCTCAATGGTGATATAATCCATTTCAATATAATGACCTGTGTACCAGCCATATGAATCCATATGAATAGAAATTGAGGAATCTGTAAATACTTTATATGTATATGATACTGGATTCCTGTTATTCAGACTGTATGTCATTTCACCTGTTTTGGGGTCAAATGTCAATTCTTCTTCAAACCATTCATCCCAGACAGGTTCAAGTAAATCAAACTGTTCTCCAATCCTAAACCCGAATCCAACTGCTGTAGTTTGATAATAATAATTCATATAATAAATTCCACCGAAAAAACTATTATCAGAGCCATTGTGTATTGAAATCCTTCCATAGTAATAGTTGTTAGCATAATGAACCTTAGCTCTTCTCTTTATAATTATTTTTCCTGAAGAGTTAATATCTAAAGGAATAGAATATACATATCCTCCCCAATCTGTAGAATTCTGAGAAATTTTCAGTATCCCATTTGCCTCCTCAACAGTATCTCCTACGCCGGCAGCAAGATTTGGCTGTGTAACACCAAGTTTCCATTTGGAAGTTTCCAATACCCCGTCATTAAAATCATCCTCCAGCAGCATTTTCGTTGCAGCACTTGCCATGTTGCCAAAAAGCAATGCCATAAGCATAAACGAACAAACCAGAATCTTTCTCATTTTCCTCTCCTTTCGGTTTTGTGTAAAAAATAAAAAAACTCAATACATCCGTTCTCAAAAAAATCCATCTCCTTTACAGAACAGGATTTAAAGGATTTTCAGGATGGACAGGATTGTTCTGAAACTCTGAATAAATCCTGCCCATCCTGAAAATCCTGAAAAATCGTGTTCAGACAACCCTCACCTCCTTTTCCCAATCCGATTTACTGTTTTCCGGGTTACAGTCTCTTTGTCGTCTGTCTTTAAAAAAGTATTACGGAACCGGACGCGGGTTTCTTACAGAACCTCAATTTTTTTCTGCATTTTTTTCTGAACAGACGGACTGTCTGAACTGTGATTTTTATGATTTCAGTGATTTCCATGATTGCCGGTGACATTCATCACAGCAGTCATCCGGATCACACAGATCACAGTTCAGACAAAAGAAGTATACGAAAGAGGGCTTGGGAATCTTACAGAATTTTTCAGGATTTTTTTGAATGGAATAAAATTATCAGTGGAATCAGGTAAAAAAAGTATCACCATCTGACATCAGTATCATAAAGATCAAACAGAGGATCGCATGACAGCAAAACAAGTGACTCTGTAGCGGCCTGAGCGATAATCATCCGGTCAAAAGGATCTTTGTGGTGACGGGGAAGCTGACCGGCATAAAAAGCATGTCTGTCTGTAATCGGCAGAGACTCAATTCTGTTTTTCTCAAGTTCTTTTGGGAGAAATATTTCCGGTTTATCCGGAAGGGGAAGGCGACCCAAAGCATATTTGATGGCAACCTCCCATGAAGATGCAGAACTCCAATACAGACTGTTTTTACTGTTTCTGATAATGTTCCGGGCAGTTTCTGACAGTTGGGGCGCATCCGTAATCCACCAGAGAAAAGCGTGAGTATCAAGAAGGATTTTCATTGTTCAAAGGCATTGACAATATCATCCGGAAGCGGTTCAAAAAATTCAGGGGGCACTGTAAACTTTCCTTTGGCGGAACCGGGGGTACGGGGAACGTCAGGTTTCCGGAAAGGCACAAGTCTTGCCACCGGCTCACCATAACGGGCAATGATGACTTCTTCCCCTTTTTCAACAGAGGCTATCAGTTTGGAAAACTGCGTCTTTGCCTGTAATATACCTATCTGCTGCATGGCAGACCTCCTTTTTTGTATTTGAAGTCAATACAGATCGGATCAAGTGTAACTCAGGGACAGTCCGGTGTCAAGACCTGATCAATCAATAATAACAGAGAAAATAAAGCCTTATTGTAATAAATTTCCTGCATTTTTTCGTTTGACAGCAGACTGCTGATTGATTAAAATCAGAATATCAGAACATATTAAGGACGGATATATGAAACTTACGGACTGGCACCGGCTGTTCGGGATGACCCTGACCGATTTTTTCACAGGCACAGATTATGCTGTGGAACTGGAAAAGGACCTGTCCCTGAAACAGCAGATTCTGGATGTGGTTATTATTGAAAAAACAGAGGGAACCCCGCCGGAGGCACTGCCCGACGGGCTGGAAAATCTGGGGAAACACAATCTGCTTTCCTACAAATCCATGCGGGAGTCCTTCAACGCCTGGGCCGTTGAGGAACTGATCGGGCATTTTGTCAATTACCGCAAGCAGAGCAGTCCCTCGCTGAAAAAACTGCTGCCGGAAAAGGATTTCCGGCTGTATGCGGTCTGCACCCGATATCCGGCAAAACTGGCAAAACAGATTCCTCTGAAACAGGTGAAAACAGGGGTTTACGATTTCCGCTGGGGGCTGCGGGACATACGGCTTGTTGTCACCGGTCAGATTGAGAAAAAAGAGAGAAACGCCGTCTGGCTCATGTTCAGCGCGGTGGGGGAAAATGTGCATTACGGTTTTTCCCGTTACAGCGGGAAACTGGATGAAATGAGCATAACCATAAACGATCTGCTTGCAGCATATCAGAAAGAGGGGGTAATCACCATGTCCTACACACTTGAGGATTACAGAAGGGATATAAAGGAACGGGCACTGAAAATGATGACACCGGAGGATGTTCTGAAGGCATTTCCCCCGCAGGAACTGCTCAAAGGAATACCCGCTGAGGAGATATTCAGAAGATTTTCCCCGGAGGAAAGACTCAGAGGGCTTTCCCCGGAAGAAATCGAGGCCGTCCTGAAAAAGATGCGGAAACCGAAAACAAAGGGGAAAGAATAGTTTATCTTTTCCCCAAAATCCGCTTTATCCCCATTATCTGCCAGAATATGCCCAGCAGCACGGCCAGAATCAGTGTCAGAACAATAAGGACTGACCAATGCCATATTCCTGTCCCCGGATTTCCGGATTCCGTGTCCGCTGCTCCGTCATTTTTTTGGAAATCCGGGAGACGGACAGATTGCGGCAGATTCCGAATGCCTGTTTCTTTTTCATCCGCCTGATTTAACCGAAGGGGAACGGAGATGTTGCTGTCCGGTATGGGAACTGTCTGCCCTTTGTATGTTTTCGCTGATCCGCTTTCCTCTTGCGGAACTGCTTTTTCTTCTGTCATATTTCCGCTTTTGTTACTGACCGGTCTGACGTTCCCAATCTTTTCATCTGCCGGTTCCGGAGCCGATGCCGGTCTGAAATCCGGGGAAGGGGCAGCATTATTTTCCATGCTGTTCAGCGTATCCGCGTAAAGCGGGACACTTTCCTCACTGCTGACGGATTCCCCGGTTTCCGCATTCTCCGGCTCTTTTACTGTATTATCCGCATCTTTTTCCCCATCGTCTTTCCCGTCATCCGGCTCCTCATCCGGAATTCCGGAAAAAGAGCCGTCTCCCGCAGACCATCCCTTGACATCATCCAGGAGATTCCGGATTTGCAATGCACAGTTTTTTGCATCCGCCACTTCAAAATCCATCCGCAGCAGAACTCCGGACGAGCCCTGCTGAATCGGATTCTCCCCCGCATCAAATCCGCCGATTCTCACGGTTCCGAAATCCGTATTATTGGCACTGAAGTGGGTAAATTTCTGCGTCAGGGAACCGGGGGAGAATCCCCGGAATTGCAGAACCGTGGCATCATACACCACCTCAAAACCCAAAGCCTGTACCGTATCGGACACATCCGCAGCCGATACGGTAAAAGAAACTGTTTCCCCCGTTCCGGCGGATTTTCTGTCAATGCGGATGACAGATGCGCTGACAGCATGAGTTGAAATACAAAAAATGCACCACATAAGAAACCATATTTTTTTCCCGGTCTGATCTTCCATAATTTTCTCCTTTAAAACAGTAATACGGAAAAGCGGAAGATTTTCTTACATCAGCAGATCAAAAAATTTCCGCAGTCCGGGACAGTCCTGAAACCGCATCCGGGGAAAAGTTTTTCGATCTGTCTGCCCGTTCCCCTTTTGTTTTTCAAAAACAGTCCCCGGGTTCCGCAATTTTCATTGACACTTTCCGTCTCCTTATATAAGACTCCGAACCATGATAAAAATCAGAAATCTGACAAAATATTATAAAAATATCCATGCACTCAAAGGGATCTGCCTGCATGTGCCCGAAGGGGAGCTGTTTGCCTATCTGGGGCCCAACGGTGCGGGAAAAACCACAACCATCCGGATTCTGACGGGTTTGACCCAACTGTCTTCGGGAGATGCCTGGCTGAACGGTTTTCATATTCATCAGCATACTCTGGATGCCAAACGCCAGTGCGGCCTGGTTCCCCAGTCCGTAAATCTGGACCAGGAACTGACTGTATATGAAAATCTGGATGTGCACGGACGGCTTTTTCATATGCCATCGGAAAAAAGGAAAGAGAAAATTCATGAACTGCTGACCTATATTGATATGGAAGATCGGAAAGATACCCCGGCCAGACAGCTTTCGGGCGGCATGAAGCGGCGGGTCATGATTGCCCGTTCCCTGGTGCATTCTCCCAAAGTCCTGTTTCTGGATGAACCCACGGTGGGGCTGGATGCGGGGATTCGCAGGCGAATCTGGGCTTTGATAAAAAAGATACAGCAAAACGGCACAACAATTTTTTTAACCACGCATTATATTGAAGAAGCCGAATTTCTGGCCGACCGTGTGGCTTTTCTGGATGAAGGAAAGATTGTGGCAAATGACACACCGCAGAAACTCATGGCGCGGCTGGGGGAATGGGCCATTGACAGAATTGCAGATAATGAGATGAATACGGTTTATTTTGAAACAAGGGAAGCGGCCGGCACTTATTCCCCGGAGCAGCATGAAAGTTTCACACTCCGCCGGGTCAATCTGGAAGATGCTTTCCTGTCGCTGACCGGAAAAAAAGTAAGCGGAAAAGCCCCGGGCCAAAAGGAGAAGTCATAATGAAGGGATGGAGTGCGGTGTATTACCGGGAACTGCTGATTCTCCGGCGCAGGCTGTCCCGGATGCTGGCCTCCATGTCGGTCTCGCCCCTGCTTTATCTCATTGCTTTCGGTTACGCGATGGGCGGGCATGTGCGGGTGGAGGGATATTCCTATACAGAATTCCTTATTCCCGGGCTGGTGGCCATGAGCAGCATGACCCAGGCTTTCGGGATTGCCAGCGAAATCAATATTTCCCGTTTTTACTGGCATATTTTTGAAGAATTCCAGGCCGCGCCCATCAGCAACCGGGCCTATGTGTGCGGGGAAGTGCTGGCGGGTATGACGCGTGCTTTGATTGCCGTGGCGGTGATTCTGACACTGGGGCTGTTTTTCGGGGTCTTTCTTTCTTATACCCCCCTTTTCTGGCTGGCCGTGCTGTTAAACAGTTTTATTTTTGCATCCCTTGCCGTGGCCGTTGCCATGCTGGTCAAATCCCATGCGGATCAGGCCATGGTGAGCAATTTCATTATTACCCCCATGGCTTTTCTGGGCGGCACCTTTTTTCCGGTGGAACGTCTGCCCGAATGGGCACAGGGAATCCTCTTTCTTCTGCCCCTGACCCATGCGGCCAAATCTGTGCGGGCCGCGGCCTTTGGGCAGACTCCTTCTTTATTTTCCTATCTGCTGCTCTTTCTTGCGGGATGCATCTGCTTCACAATCGCGCTGCGCTGTGTGAACCGGGCCAGGGATTAGGATGGGGATGAGCGAAGAAAACAATATTCATTCTGCGTATCATTTTTTGGTAATGGGCCGGAAAGGCTGATTTCCCTGCCGGGGCGTACCGCTTATGCCCCTGCTGAAAAATCAACGGATTTGCCCCATTGGCCATTTTTTTATTGTATAGGAAATTATATAAAATCATTCGTGCAGAGACCTCCGGGGTTTTGGAAACCCCGGAAGGTCTCTGCATCGGTTTTTTGCTCTGTTTGTAAAAGGAGGTTTTGTTTATGGCCTGGTTCGGCAGGAAAAAAAAGAACAAAGAAAAAAAAGACACCCTGCAAAAGGATGAAAGGATGCCGGATGTTTCAGGTGAAGAAAAATCCGGAACAGAAATTACGGAAAACGGAACATCAGAAAAGGAAGCAGGAAAAGATGCCCCTGCCCCGAATCCGGAAACAGATGCACCGGAACCGGCTGCCGCAGAAGCAGAATCTCCCGCATCCGATCCGGCGCTGACGGAAGAAATGCCGCAGCAGGAGGAAAAAACCGGTCTGCTTTTCCGTCTGAAAAAAGGACTTTCCAAAACCCGTGAAGTACTGACCACGGATATTGACGATCTTTTTCTCGGCAGAAAACCGGATGAGGAACTGCTGGAAGATATTGAGGAACTGCTGATCACTTCCGATATGGGGGTGCAGACCACCATGAAGCTGATGGAAAAAGTGGGGAAAAGATCCGCCGGAATCTCCAACGCCAAAGAACTGAAGCAGGTATTGAAATCGGAAATCTGCGCGCTGATAAAAAAAAGGGAACCGCTTTCCCAAAATGCAGTAAAACCCTGTGTTATCATGGTCATCGGTGTCAACGGTGTGGGAAAAACCACAACCATCGGCAAACTGGCGGCCCGTTTTTCCGCGGAGGGAAAAAAAGTGCTGGTGGCAGCCGCGGACACTTTCCGGGCAGCGGCCGTGGAGCAGTTAAGCATCTGGGCGGAAAGAAGCGGGGCGGATATTGTAAAACACCGGGAAAATGCGGATCCGGCTGCCGTGGCCTTTGACGCGGTGCAGGCCGCAGCTGCCAGGGACAAAGATATTGTCATTGTGGATACGGCCGGACGACTGCATACCAAAGTGAATCTGATGGAAGAATTGAAGAAAATCCGCCGGGCCCTCAGCAAGGTCATTCCGGATGCCCCCCATGAAATTCTGCTGGTGCTGGATGCCACAACAGGTCAGAATGCCCTGTCCCAGGCCAGAATGTTTCATAAGGAAATGGGGGTGACCGGGCTGATTCTGACCAAACTGGACGGAACCGCCAAGGGCGGATTTGTGATAAGCATCTGTGATAGTTTGGATATTCCAATACATTATATCGGAGTGGGGGAACAGACGGATGATTTGCAGCCTTTTGATCCCGGTCGTTACGCGGATGCCCTCTTCAGTTGATATGAAAGGTTTTTGCCAAGGCGTACTCTTCCGAGTGCCCATGAAAAAAGGTCTGAGAAGAAAAAAAATTAAAAAAGTCTTGATTCATGCGGATTTATGTTGACATTGAAAATAAAGTCCGGTATTGAGCCTGTAAACACCTTGTGTTTATGAACCTACAACAAAAAAAGGGGGAAGAAACAATGACAAAATCCGAACTGGTAGACAAAATGGCAGAGGATGCGGAAATTCCCAAAACTGCGGCAGCAAAAGCACTGGATTCTTTCATGGAAGGTGTAACCCAGGCCCTGAAGAAAAAAGACGGCAAGGTTACACTGGTAGGCTTCGGCACTTTTTCAAAGGTACGGCGCAAAGCCCGTAAAGGCCGGAATCCGCAGACAGGTGAAGAGATTAAAATCAAGGCCTGCAATGTGGTCAAATTCAAACCCGGCAAAAAACTGAAAGATGCAGTCTGATAAAAATCTCTGAAAGGGTGTCCCGCATCCCTGCAGGACACCTTTTTCAGTATCGGATCTGAAAATCGCCGAATGTTCCGGAATACTCCTGCCATGTGACATCTGTTTTTTCCACTTTTGACAGGGGGGAGCCTTTTTTGCACCATTCCAGCATGGAAACCACCCGGTTTTCCTTTCCTTCAAATACCGCCTCCACTGTTTTGTCACTTTTATTGCGCACCCAGCCGCTGACACCGCCGAGCTGCTGTGCGGCTTTCTGCGTTTCGGCTCTGAACCATACGCCCTGCACTTTGCCGCTGATAATGACATGGGCACTGACTTTTTTTTCTGACATGATTACCTCCTTTATCGCACATTCCACACCCAAACCGCACTTTTTGTTATTTTTTTCTCATAATCCGGTCCTGATTTCTATCCGCCGGGATTCACAAAAATTTCCGGGTTAATATCAAGGGCATTCAGATACGCCTTCTGCTGACTGGTCAGAGGTTGTTTAACGTTCGGGCCTGACCGATTTTAATTACTGTGATTCCGATAAATTTCGTTACAGGCATGAAAAATGCCGGGTGTTTTGTCCTTCGATTTTTCCATCCGGCAGATCCCGACCTGTCACTTCCGGATACAGTCGCAAAGAACTTTCAATGAGCCGCCGTATGAGAAGCGAATCAATAATACTAACCCAAGTTGCCACCTGTCGGGGCAGCAACCAAAAATCAGGCAGTTACAGGATACTTAAAAATTACCGGAACGAAAAATCAGCAGGTTACGTTTATAAGTGGCAACCTGAGTTAATACTAAAGCATGTATCATATGACTTTGCGGTATTCTTGTCCAGACAGCCTTGATGAATATGTGAAAAGTCCGAAATCCGGGTTTTTCGGCAATTTAACATGCTGATTTTATGAAGACTGAATTCCGGAAAAATGACTTTTTACCGGTTCATCAGTCTTGATTTAAAAGATGTTACAACCAAATTCCACCGCAGGGTCAAATGAAACAGACTAAAATCCAGAGTGAAAATACTTTGAATTTCTGACGGATTTTTTCATAGATTCTGCTCCCTAAAAAAATTATGGAAAAAAGCACATACAAATGACAGGAAAATCAGCAGCAGCAGAAACGCGGCCGTGCAGATTGCAGGGGGCGCAGACTGATTCCGGGAGTTCCCAAAGACCTTAAAAACAG
Organism: Desulfobacteraceae bacterium; assembly: GCA_011390755.1. GTDB lineage: Bacteria > Desulfobacterota > Desulfobacteria > Desulfobacterales > Desulfococcaceae > JAABRU01. The sequence goes on from JAABRU010000002.1 coordinate 28,333, forward strand.
TGCAGCAGCTTTTCTTTCCGGTAAGGAGGGGGAGGTTTAGGGAGCCTGGAAATCTGACATTTTTTCACCCTCCCCTGCCCCTTCCTCAGGGGAGGGTAAAAAAATGTACCAAAGGAGTGCCGAACGTAAAAGACTTCGGCGGGTTCAGCCGGAGCGTCCGGCAGTGCCTGACAGCGGACAGCCCGGTCACAGACTTTCAGTCTGCGGTTCCTTCAGAAGCGGTATATTCATATTGGGAAACCGCCTTATTAAGGAAAGGGCATGGATGCTATTCCTGAATATATGCGGGATATTGGGGAATATACATCTGAGAGCGGATATAGGTTGCCAGATCATCGGGCCGGGGAATCCCTGCCAGACCTCTTTCAAAGGCCACATTGGCCACTGCGGTGGCAATGACAGCCGAAACTTTGCGGATTTTTGTCAGGGAAGGATAGATATTTCCCTTCTGATAATCTTCTTCCCCCACCTGTTCCGCCAGGATTTTGGCTGCCACCAGAAACATTTCTTTTGTAATTTTTCCTGCACGGGAGGCAATGGCACCCAATCCCACACCGGGGAAGATATAGACATTGTTTCCCTGTCCCGGCGCATAGGTTTTCCCATTATATGAGACCGGAGCAAAAGGGCTGCCGCTGGCAAACACAGCCCGTCCTTCTGTCCAGCGGTAGGCCTCTTCTGCGGTACATTCGGAATTGGCCGTGGGGTTGGACAGCGCAAAAACAAGGGGCCGTTCATTGTAACGGGCCATTGCTTCCAGAATCTCCTGCGTAAAGGTGCGGGGCTGACCGGAAACACCGATGATGGCCGTGGGTTTCAGGGCATGGACTGCACTGAGCAGATCCGGGAGAGCTTCATGGTCATGGGCAAAGGTCAGTTTGTGTTCGGCCAGATTTTCCCGGTTTTTGACCACCAGGCCTTTGGAATCCACAAACCAGCAGTGCTGCCGGGCCTGTGCTTCGGGAATCCCCTGATCCCTCATGGCCGATACAATCAGCTCACCGATACCGGTTCCGGCCTCACCGGCCCCCAGAAAAAGGAATTTCTGATCTTGGAGTTTGCGGGAGGTCATGCGCATGGCCGAAAAAATACCGGCCACTGCCACCCCCGCAGTTCCCTGAATATCGTCATTAAAGCAGCAGATCCGGTCTTTATAGTTTTCCAGCAGGCGGAAAGCATTATGGTTTCCGAAATCCTCAAACTGCAGCAGGGCGCGGGGGAAGACATCTTTTACGGCCATCATGAATTCTTCCATGAGATCATCATATTCCTGTCCGCGGGGCCGTCTGTTCTGCATTCCCAGATAAAGCGGATCACTGAGCAGCTCCTCATTATTGGTTCCCACATCAATACAGACAGGCAGGCAGGACAGGGGATGTATCCCCGCACAGGCCGTATAGAGACAGAGTTTTCCGATGGGGATTCCCATGCCGTTGACACCCTGATCTCCCAGTCCCAGAATTCTTTCCCCGTCTGTCACCACGATAATCCGTATATTTTTATACGGCCAGTTCTGAAGAATTTCCCGAATCCTCCCCCTTTTTTTGGCAGCAATAAAAAGCCCCTGGGCCTTGCGGAATATATGGGAAAATTCTTTACATGCCTGCCCTACCGTAGGTGTGTAAATCAGGGGCATCATTTCTTCCAGATTTTCCTCAATGACCCGGTAAAAAAGATTCCGGGTACGGTCATAGAGGGCCATGAGGGTAATATACTTCCCCAAATCCGTGGGTTTTCTGCGGACACTTTCCAAGACCCGCGCGCACTGTTCTTCCATGCTCAGCACCCGCGGGGGAAGCAGCCCCCGCAATCCGAGCATTTCTCTTTCTCTTTCCGTAAAAGCCGTGCCTTTGTTCAAAAAAGGATTGCGAAGCAGCTCCATTCCGGTGGGTATTTCCGTCATCATTAAATCGGGCATCTGATTCCTCCTTCAGGAAAATTCTGTTATATCCGGGCGCATCGTTTATATTTCAAAAATCCTATAAGAAATCAGAAAGTCTGTAAATTAGTATATTTCTGATTCTGCTGTAAGAAATTTACTTACATTCTGTTTTGTCCTGCTCCCCTTTGAAAAAATTATAGGTCTTCCGCGATTTCCTTGCGGAATCTTTCCGCGCCCATAATGTATCCGGCAGTATGAAAGGAGCCCATGACTGTTCCCAGAATTCCGGGGGCCATCACATTCTGACCTGCCAGAAACAGTCCTTTGACAGCGGTACGGTTGAGCATGGAAGCGGCCAGCAGCTGATCACAGGATCGCATGATTCCGTAAGCTGCCCCTCCTGGACTGCTGACCCTGTCCCGGATGGAAAGAGGCGTATAAGTGTCCAGAAGACGGCAGTCATAAAGCGGGCCCAGTATGCTTTCGGATTCTGCAATCAGCTGTTTTGCCATTTTTTCTTTTGCTTCAGTATAATCCTTTCCCCTGCGCCCGCTTTGCGTTTTTTCCCATTTTTGCCAGTGTTCCGGCCGGCCGGATGTGAGTATGGAGAAAAGGAGTTTATCCGGCACACTGCTTTTGCGTAACTGATAATATTTCAGATCGGAAATTTCCCCCTTTTCACAGGAATCCATTTTAAAAATATTATAGGGAATTTCATCATGACGGGAAGCATCCACCGTCGCATGAAGGGCAAAAATACTGTGGGTATCTTTCAGCCGGGAAATCCGTTTCCGGTATAAGGGGCGGACTTCTTTTGCAGGGAGCATGGAGAGGATGACTTTGGGATGCACCGCCCCGATAAGCAAAGGTGCTGCCAGTTCCCTGCCGGACAGCAGCCGCAGCCCTTTTACTTCGCGGTTTTCCGCAAGGATTGCCGCTGCCCCGTCTCCGCAGATCAGTTCCCCGCCCAGGGATATAAGACGATTTGCAAACACATCGGCCATCTGCATGTTTTCTTTTAATCGCCAGGAAGAAAGCAGATAACTGGCGAGGGCAGTATTATGATAAAAGGCAGGACACTGATCCGGGGGCACTCCGATCCAGCAGGAGGGAACCGACAAAACCGCTTTCAGACCCGGAGAACATCCCAGTTCATCCAGAATTTCCCCGACGGGGCGGAAATCTTCGGGAGATGCGGCATACCTGTGTTCGGCAAAGAGAAAATCCGGGGAACTGATTTTTTCCACTGCCGGTTTCAGCATTGCCATAATGCCGTCAATCTGTTTCTGTTCACGGGGAAAAACAGATCGCAGATTGCTTTCATAGGCATCGGCCCCTTCCGGAAGGTCAAAAAGGAAATCATTGAAAATATAGCGATCAATAATCCCCTTTTTTCCCATCCTTTCCAGGGAAATATCCGCTGTAATGCCCAGCCAGTCAAAAAAACGTCGCAGTATCTGGCCTTTGGCCAAAGCCCCCAGATAATGAATGCCCGTATGGCAGGTTATTCCCTTCCGGATATAAGAGCGCATCATACCGCCGGGGAAGCGGTTTTTCTCAATCACCCTTACAGAAAAACCGCATTTGGCAAGTATGATTGCCATGGAGAGTCCCCCGGCACCGGCACCGATGATAATGACCCTATGTTTCATCTTTTACTGCTGTTTTAAAACTGAACACAATCTGTTCTCCTTCGGCACGGGCTTCTATCCGGCTGTCTTCATTTACATTTCCTTTGAGGATTTCCAGGGCCAGGGGATTTTCAATATATTTCTGTATGGCCCGTTTTAAGGGACGTGCACCGTATACCCGGTCATATCCTTTTTCCGCCAGAAATGCCCTGGCACTTTCCGACATTTCCAGATGCATCTGCTTTTCCGCCAGGCGCCTGCGCAGTCGCTGCATCTGGATTTCCACAATATCACCGATCTGCTCTCTGGAGAGATTGTGAAAGATGATGGTTTCATCCACCCGGTTTAAAAATTCCGGTTTAAAACTTGCCCGCAGGGTATCTGTGACCCGTTTTTCCATTTTCGCCCGATCCTGTTCTCCCATCTCCCGGATCCACTGACTGCCGATATTGGAGGTCATGATAATCAGGGTATTTTTAAAATTCACGGTTCTGCCGTGACCGTCGGTCATGCGTCCGTCATCCAGTATCTGGAGCAGGATATTGAATACTTCGGGATGGGCCTTTTCGATTTCGTCAAAAAGAATCACGGAATAGGGCCGTCTGCGCACGGCTTCGGTCAGATACCCCCCTTCCTCGTATCCCACATAACCGGGGGGCGCGCCGATAAGCCGGGCAACCGCGTGTTTTTCCATATATTCCGACATATCCACCCGGATAATGGCCTGTTCACTGTCAAACAGAAATTCGGCCAGGGCCTTGGCAAGCTCGGTTTTTCCCACACCGGTAGGCCCCATGAAAATAAAGGAACCCACGGGACGGTTGGGATCCTGCAGGCCGGAGCGTGCGCGGCGCACGGCATTGGCCACCGCGCGGATGGCATCATCCTGTCCGATGACTCTTTTTTTCAGCCGTTCTTCAGTATGCACCAGTTTTTCCCGCTCCCCCTCCAGCATTTTGCTCACGGGAATGCCGGTCCAGCGGGATACGACGGCGGCGATGTCTTCATCATCCACCTCTTCTTTGAGCATTTTTTTGTCTGCCTGCAGCTCCGCCAGTTTCTGCTTGGTATCCGCCAGTTTTTTCCGAAGTTCCGCCTGTTTGCCGTAACGGATTTCCGCAACCCGTTCAAAATTGCCCTCCCGTTCCGCCTGCTGTTCGGCAATGCCGGTCTGCTCAATTTCCTCTTTGACGGCGCTGATATTCCGGATCAGATCTTTCTCATTCTGCCAGTGTCCTTTCATTTCCAGAATATCTTCGTTCAGCCGGGCCAGCTCGGCCTCCAGCTTTTCCAGTCTCTCCAGCGAGCCTTTGTCTTTTTCTTTTTTCAACGCCTGGCGTTCGATTTCCGCCTGGGTGATCTTGCGTTGAATCTCATCAATTTCCGCGGGCATACTGTCAATTTCAATGCGGAGTTTGGATGCGCATTCGTCAATCAGATCAATGGCCTTGTCCGGCAGAAAGCGGTCGGAAATATAGCGGTCGGACAGGGTGGCGGCGGCAATGATGGCAGAATCCTTGATCCGCACCCCGTGATGCACCTCGTATTTTTCCTTGAGTCCCCGGAGTATGGATATGCTGTCCTGCACATTGGGTTCCCGTACCAGCACGGGCTGGAACCGCCGTTCCAGGGCAGCATCCTTTTCTATATATTTCCGGTATTCATTCAAAGTGGTCGCGCCCACACAGCGGAGGGTGCCGCGCGCCAGAGCCGGCTTGAGCATGTTGGAGGCATCCATCGCGCCTTCGGCGGCCCCGGCCCCCACCAGGGTATGAAGTTCATCTATAAAAAGAATGACTTCCCCTTCTGCCCGCTCCACTTCCCTGAGCACGGCCTTGAGACGGTCTTCAAATTCGCCCCGGTATTTGGCCCCGGCAATAAGGGACCCCATATCCAGCGCCACCAGTCTGCGGTTTTTCAGGCTTTCGGACACATCCCCCTCTGCAATGCGCCGGGCCAGTCCTTCCACAATGGCTGTTTTGCCCACGCCCGGCTCACCGATAAGCACCGGATTGTTTTTGGTCCGCCGGGAAAGCACCTGGGCAATGCGCCGGATTTCATCATCCCTGCCGATAACCGGGTCCAGTTTTCCCAGCCGGGCCAGTTCCGTCAGATCCCGGCTGAATTTATCCAAAGCCTGGTATTTTTCTTCGGGATTGGGATCCTGAATACTCTGATTTCCCCGGATATCCATCAGTACACGGAGCACAGCATCCCGGCTCACACCGTAAGGGCGGAGAATATCCCCGGCATTCCCCTTTTTTTCCTCGGCAATGGCAAGCAGAATATGCTCAATGCTCACATACTGGTCTTTCATTCTGGCGGCCTCGGCAAAGGCTGCATCCAGAACCGCTTTGCTTCGCGGAGAAATATACGGTTCCCCTGCCCCGCTGACTTTGGGGAATTTATCCAGTGCCGCCTGCAGCTCCCGGTCAATAGCCTGGGGGGAAACACCGAGTTTGCGGAGCATATTGTTGCTGATTCCCTGGGAATCACTCAGCATGGCGGCCAGCAGATGTTCCGGTTCAATCTGCTGATGACTGAGACCGGCAGCCAGACTTTGGGCATTCTGCAGCAGTTCCTGGGATTTTATTGTAAATTTATCAAAACGCATGGGAATCTCCTTATATTACTTTTTAGTTAAAATAAAAATAGTCATATTATGTTTTAATCAAAAAGTAATCATCTGCATTTTGATGTCAAAGGTGTGCATGGAGATTTTCAAAAAAAAAATACTCCCTTACCTGACGGTTTCGTAAAAAGTCCGAAAATCAGGTTTTGATACATATTAATGCTCTGGTTTTATTAACAGCGTTTTTTGAGATTCGGACTTTTTACCGATTCATCCTACTGCTTTGTCAGAGCTAAAAATTAGGGCTGGGCATCGCATAATTTATTTACACAATTATAAGCTGAAATCCGTTTATCCTAAAATTAAGCTATGACAATGCACTACTTTACATTTTTTTCAGCCAGTTCCGCCTCTTTTTTCAGGCGTTTGCTCAGTGCGGGCTGGGAAATGCCCAGCATTCTGGCAGCAATGGACTGATTACCGTTGGCCCGTCTCATGGCCTCATGCACCAGCAGACGTGTAATCCCTTTAATGGTGGGCAGTTCCCGCAGGGATTTAAAAGGGGAGTTTTCATCCGGATCCAAATCAGTAATGATACGGTAGCCCCGGTGTTCCCGGTCTATGCAGGATTTAAAGACATCCAGGGACAGCACTTTGGATTTATGACGGTTGACGGCCTCAAACACCATATCCCGCAGTTCCCGCACATTACCGGGAAATGAATAGGTTTTCAGCAGGGTAAAGAGTTCTTTGGGAGGTGTCGGTCTTTTTTTGCGCAGGGTCCGGGCCGCTTCATTCAGAAAAAAATTGACCAGCAGGGGAATATCTTCGGGCCGTTCCCGCAGCGAGGGAACATGGATGTGGTGGGCACGGAGTTTGAAATTGAGTTCCTTGCGGAATCTTCCGGTGCGCTGCAGTCCCCAGAGATCCGTACTGGTGGCCGCCAGAAAATCAATATTGACGGGTTTGGGATGTTTTTTATCGGGCGGCAGGTATTCTTCATCCAGAAAATCCAGCAGATCCGCCTGGGAAACCGGCCCGAGCAGACCGATTTCATCCAGAAACAGGGTTCCGTTTGCGGCTTCTTCAATCATGCCGTGGCGGAAAGAACCGTCTTCTTCGGTTTTTCCGAACAAAATCTCTGTAAAAACCGAATCATCAAAGCTGGAACCGTTAATGGCCAGCAGTCTTCCCTGCCGCCCTCTGACAGCATGAATGGATCTGGCAATCAGTTCCTTCCCCACCCCGTTTTCCCCTGTAATCAGAACCGGATGATCGGTTCCGGCAAGTGATTCAATATATTCGAAAATGGAAAGCATTTCCGAATTGCAGGTGATAATCTGGGCAAAAACATCTTTATATCGGAGGGTATCTTCCATGGCCTGTTTTCATCTCCTTGTAATTTTTATTATAACCCCAAAATCCGGGCATGTCTGCCGGCCGGAGTTTTACAGATTCAGAACACGTTTTATGGTTTTCCGGGCCGAAAAAATGAAATCATTATAACCTGATCTATAGTTCACTAAAGTGAAAGAAAAATCAAGTAAATTTCTTATAAAATGAAAAATCTTATGATCTTCCGGGGCAAAAGGCAAAAGCAAAAATCTTGACACATTCGGATGTACATGATATTTCTTGAAAAAAATATGATATACATCCGGATTGTCAGAGATAATATATTTCAAAAAAAGCAAAAATTCAACAGACTCGGAAAGCGGGGGGGCATGAAAGAAAATACAGACAGAGATTCCACTGATAAAAAAACTCCGGGACCGGATTTGAAAACGCCGGATGAGGATATGGTAAAGCCCCCTGATTTTTTCAGGCCGGACAATCCGGATAATGATATGGCAGACAGCGGAACCCTTCTGCTTTCCGAACTGGAAGCGGAAGAGCAGAAAGGGGCGGGCGGTCCTGCTGCTGCAAAAGATGCACTGCCGGAAGATATATTCCTGAAAGATGCATTTATTGATCCGGATGCCACGACGCTGAGAGATCTGAAAAAAACGCAGAATTCCTCTGAATCCGGAGCGGGAAAAAAGAAAGATCTTTCTTTTGACAGCGGTACGGTGTTTGCGCCCGGCGGCGATCTGGATGCCATAAATCTGGAAGATATTTCCCTGGAGGATATTGTTTCCGATGATGATATTCCCGGGGATATATTCAGAGACAGTGATAATATTGCGGATGCGGAAACAATCGTAATGACGGACGGGCCTTTTGGGAAACAGAACAGTGAATCTGTGCCGGAAAAAACGGACGAACCCTCTTTTCTCTCGGATATGCCGGATATTCTTTCTTCAGGTGATGATCTGGACTTTGATTTTGTCAGCAGAGAAGATGAAGGGATTTTGGCAGAAGAGGATGAAGACAGAGAGGAAGATATTGACAAAGATGCCCGGACGGTTTTTGCTCCTGTTCCGGGAAATTTTGACAGAAATCTGAAAACAGAACAGCCGGAGAATGCGGCAGAAGAATCTGATAACAGCGGTATCACCATGTTTCATCCGGATGCGGAAACCTTAATTGACACAGAAGATGAAAATATCACTGACAATATGATCCTTTCCCCGGATGATCCGGAAATCCTTTCCCCGGATGCGGACGATATTCCGGATCAACCGGATACGGAAAAGGAGACAATCCGTAATATAGAAAAAAATATTGAGGATGCAACGGTTTTTAATTTCACAGAAAGCAGCGCAGCAGTATCTCCGGAATCTGAAATCCCGGATGGACATTCCGTGAAAAATGACAGGGAAACAATGGAAGAGGATTCTTTTCGGGATGCCAGCACGATCATTGTTTCGGAAGCGGAGTTCCGGGATACGGATTTGGCTGATACGGACAAAGAAGATTTCCGGGATGCCCAAACCCTTATTGCCGCAGAAGCGGATATCATAAAAGAAGGAAAGCCGGAACAGTCTGCCCCGGAAAATGAAGAAGATATTATTTTTGAACTGGGGGAGGATGCCATCATTGAGCTGGATGAAGATGAAATTGTTCTGGATGCGGATGATATCATAACGGATACAAAAACACCTGATCCCGGTACCGAAGAAGATATATATGATCCCGATGCGGAAACAGTCATTGCACCAGCAGCGGCTCCGGCAGTTCCCGGAAGCGGGGAAAGAGAAAGGGCAGAAAAGGATTCTGTGATTTCTCTGGCGGAAGCAGATGAAAGGGCAGGGGAAGATACAATTCTGCTGCCCGCTGATGAAACCGAAGAACTCCCTGATTTGGACAGTATCACAGGGGATTCGGATACAGATAAGACCATTCCGGATTTTCCGCGGCAGTCTGATGAAGCAGAAAGCACTGCTTCGGATGATTCTGATATTACAGATATTCAGAGTATTCTCAATGAACTGAAAGCAGCGGATCTTGGGAACACCCGGGAAAAGAAAGACAGCGCGGCTGACCGCGGTGATGACACCATCGGACTGCTCAATGCAATGGAAGAAGAGATAGGGCAGCAGGGGCCGGAAGAAGATGATTTTTTCACCCTGCCGGATATGGACAGCGAAACAGAACCGCCCGCGCCTCCCGATAATTTTTCCGCAAATATCAAAAAAGAAAAAAAGGAAAGCACCCCCGAAATTCCATCGGAAGCAGTTGCGGACAATGCAGCAGGTGACGTGCCCCCGGAGATAAAAACAGGCAATGCGAAAAAGGAGGCCGAATCTGAAGATAGTGCAGAAAAACATTATTTTTCCGTATCCCCCGGCCAGATTGAAAGCGCGATAGAACGGGTAATCAACAGAATTTTTACAGAAAGAATCGAAGCTGTGGTAAAAGAGGTTATTGAAAAGGCGGTGGAAGAGGAAATGAAAAAATTCAGAGAGTTTTTCATCGAGGATGTTTCCGGGGGGGAATGACATCTGTTCCGCCATATTCCATAATCATATCAGCCCTTCAGGCTTCGTACCGCCCGACTCCTAATTGGCATTTTTATTATTCCACAGCAATTAGCAGATAAGCGTATTTTCTGGAGATTGAATATTATGAATAAAGAGAATAAAACAGTTCCGGATGAATATCTTAATCATATTTCAGAATGTTATTCTATGGTTGCGGAATGGTTACATAAAAAATCTCTTTCCTGTAAAGAAAGTGAATATTCGGTACATGAGAAAGCATCCGGCGAATATATAACGAAAAAACTGCATATTTATAAGGACAGAAATCATCAGATTGCAGAACTCCTTCCTGTGGGGGCTTGGATAATCGGTGCTGACGGACGCATTGATTTAATCGGAGACTTTGACCAGCAGATTCTTGTTTATTTGAAAAATGATATTAAAACAGTATCTTCTGTAAACTAGGGCGCATCAGAAAACGGTAATTCTCTTTATAAAGGCTTTGAACAGGAAGGATGGTACTGGATTGAAGATAAAAAATTTGGGAAAGCCCATGCATTAAACAAAGACCTGTTCTTTGATTTATTGTCGGAGGTATCGGATGAAGAGTTCTGAAACTCCGATTGACCCGATATGGGAATCTTATCAGGTGATTCCGGTTGCTGCTTTCCTTTTACCCTTTGTGCAAGCGAGGATAATGATATAATGAGCGATAATATGGAAGAACTGAAAAAACTTCTTGAAGAAGTCAGATTGATTCACTTTAAATATGAAAAAATATTAAAATCGGATGAAAATGACTTTAATATTTTTTCAATATTGCGCAATGACAGTGATGAAGTCAATCTCCATTCCAGATTCATATATGAAATTCTGAACCCTGCCGGAGTTCACCACAAGGAAGGAATATTTCTTGAATTATTTTTGGAAACTGTCGGTATTTCAGATTTTGCAATGGAGGATGTAATTGTAAAAAGAGAATATAAAAAGATTGATATATGTATAACAAATAAAAATCGTCAGGCAATCATCATAGAAAATAAAATATATGCGGAAGATCAGGATAAACAGATTCAAAGATATTATGAAACTATGCAGCAGGAAGGCTTTGAGGATATTAAAATCATCTATCTAACTCTTCATGGTGATGAGCCAAGCAGTCAGAGCATGGGAACATTGGAGAATAATAAAGACGAACTCATTTCAACTATGTCTTATCGTAACGATGTGGATAACTGGCTCAATAAATGTATTAAAGATGCAGCAACATTTCCAACTTTACGGGAAACATTTGTCCAGTACAGAACATTAATCCAAAAATTGACCGGTCAATATCATATAAAGGGATATATCATGGAAATTAAAGATTTGCTTATGGATGAAAAAAATATTCGTCTCGCAACGGATATAAGTCAGGCATTGACCGAGGTACAAATAGAAATACAGTATCAATTCTGGAAGGAACTTGAATCCTGTCTGGAGAATAAAAATTATCATATTCAAAATGAAAGTAAAGTTTCGAGAAAGCATGTTGAATCATATTATACTAAGTCAAAAATGAATAAAGGTTATGGTATAAATATCAATTTGAGCGATATTTATAATAATGAAAAACTGCTATTTCAAATATTGGTTCACAATAATGTTTATTATGGATTTTTTGTAGAAAAAAATGGGAAAAGTTATAACATTGATTCAAAATATGGTAATCTATTTAATATAATAAATGAAATTTATAGTAACTTTCAAATAAGTGAAGGATCTTTTTGCTGGCGATATCCAACTCGTAAGTTTGAATTCAATAATGTTAATGATGAAAATGTGTTTGCACTTGCAGATGATTCAACAAGAGAAAAATATGTAATGGCATTGGCAGATGAAATTGACAATATAATTATATCCTTCAAAAAAGAATACAATGCCCAACTGTAAACCTCTTTTTCACTGTGAAAAGCAGGGACGCAATATTATCTGTGAATCTGAAGAGGACGTTGAAAAATGGAACATGCTGTAGGTATTGGAGAAAAAATTGAGAAACGGTTTTCCCAGCTTCCTCCGGAAGAAAAAGCTGCCGTGATAAGCCACGGTGCCGCAGTCCGGTTTTCCGACCTGAACAATCGGCTCTTTCTGGCTCTCAGTAAAATCCGTTTTTTTGAAGAAAAGTACCATATGAAACTGTCAGAACCGGAGGAAAAAGGACTGCCTGATAATGCGGATTTCGAAATGCACGAGGACGATAGTATTTAAGAAAATATTTTTGAGGTTTCCTGTAGTTTCCTGTAGCCTGGGGTGAGGAACTAACACCAACAGATTCAGTATGTTGGGGTTCACTGCGTTCACCCCAACCTACCCCAAAACTATTATCTTAAACACTATATATCTGCAATCTGAAAACAACAAAATAAATATTGTTACAAGGGTATAACCCAACGCTTCAGCGGATTCGGTTTTGCTCCGCGATGCTCCCCAAAACCGAACATCTGAGATTGTCGTTATATGAACAGATTCAAAGAAGAAGTATTGGCCGCATTTCATAAAGAAGTGCTGTTCACCTCACATGCGTTGCATCAGATGAATCTTCCTGAAAGGATGATTACCAAACAGGAAGTAAAGGAGACTGTTCTGTACGGAGAGATTATTGAAGATTACCTGCATGATATACGGGGACACAGTTGTCTGTTCATGCGGGCAGTCAGTCTTAACCGAATAATCCATGTTGTCTGTTCTCCCAAAAAAGATTATCTGACCATTGTTTCCGCATATGTTCCAAGCAGTGAAAAATGGGAATCAGACTGGAAAACAAGAAAAATTTTGTAAAAGAGATAAAATATGGAATGCTATTATTGCAAAGGCGATCTTCAGGAAGGGGTTGTTCCCTATTTTGTAAAACGGAAAGGTTACCAGATTGTTATTGACAGAGTACCGGCATATATCTGCAGTCAGTGCGGTGAATATATGTTTCGGGAAAAAGAGGTTGACCTGATTCAGGAAATCATTTCCCTTCTGGAACAAAAAATAGCCATGATAATACCTGAAAATCTCAATCATGCCTATATCTGTAATGATTCTTCTGATATTCCGATTCATCATGCTTTATAGCAAAAAACCTAAGCAGTCATTCAAGCGGACAGAACTATCGCCCTGCCGCTTAATTCGGTGATATATGGAATACGCTTCCGGCATCACTGAAAAAATTGAAAAGCGGTTTTCCCAGCTTCCGGCAGAGGAAAAAGCAGCCGTGATAAGCCACGGTGCCGCAGTCCGATTATCAGATTTGAACAATCGGCTCTTTCTGGCTCTCAGTAAAATCTGTTTTTTGAAGAAAAGTACCAAATGAAGTTGTCGGAACCGGAAGAAAAAGGACTGCCTGATAATGCGGATTTCGAAATGCACGAAGATTATATTATGTGGCATCATTGGAGTGAACCTGCCGAAAAAACAGGTAAACAGATAGAGGCACTGGAACTTCCGGCTTTTACCTGAATGATGGGGAAAAATGAAATTCTAACTGCTTACGAGAGCATCAATTTTATAAAAGTATAAAATGAAAAATAAAGATTTGGCAAATCTCCATGAAGAATTACTGCATTTCCTGCTTAACTACAGGAACGAGTCGAAATATGCGGATAAACCCAATTTCCTGTTTCGACCTGCAAATGATACAGAAGCACTGAAGGAGGGACGCTGGTTTTATGACAGTCCTGATTCCGGATGGGTGAATATTTATTTTGCCAAAAATGATCAGAAAAAATATTATGAGAATAATTTACAGTTTGGAATCAATCTCAACGGAGAGTGGAATATCAGTTTTTATGTGGCTAATTTTTCTCAGGTAAGAGATATGCCGCAGATTTGGGAATCGCCCATCAGAAATTTTTCCAATATTGCAAAGCGGCAGCCGGACAGATTTTCTGAGCGTTTTGATTCTAAACGGATTATTTTTTATCCCATTGATAAAAATTACCGAACAGGTCTTCCCGAAGCTATCAATTCTTTGCTTCAATTCTTCAGACAAGAACGAGAGTATATCGAATCTGCTGACAAAATAAATATTCCTCTGTCAATCATTCCGGAAGATATTTTTCAAAAATCGTTACAGGCGGTAAATGAATACAGAAACCAACAGAAGGTTAAAAGAGTATATCTGAATGGATTTCATATAAAAAATTATCAGGGAATCAAAGACACTCAGATTGATGGTTTGTCTCAGAATCCATCGTGGATATTTCTTACCGGAGAAAACGGTTTTGGCAAAACCTGTCTGCTGAAAGCCCTGGCAACCGGTCTGTACGGAGACGAGGAAGATATAATTGTTCCGAGAAACAAAGAGTCAGGAATCAGGCTGAACTATACCTGTGTCAGTCAGTCAGAAAGAACTATCGAAATAAATAATGATATTAAACATCCCCTGTTTTTCCGGCCCTTGCAGGCATTGGCGGCTTATGGTCCATCCCGCCTGGAAATTCAGGCGCAGGACAGTCATATGCAGCAGGTCAGAAACAGTACAGCCACCTATAATCTGTTTCATACGGATGGGATATTGAAAAACATTGAGTCGGAACTGCTTATATCCTATTATGATGCACCGGCCAGATTTGATGAATTATGCAGCATGTTAAAAGCACTCATTCCTTCTTTGGATAGGATAGAACTGGATAAAAACCGGAGAAAGATTTTATACTACGAAAAGGCAAAAACCGATAAAGAACAGACCGGTATTTTCGACCCCATCGGATACGAACATCTGGCATCAGGTGTAAAAAGTATAGTGGCTATGGCCGGAGATATTTATCTGAGATTGTCGGATGCCCGGCAGAAAATGCGTATTTATCTGCTGAAAAAAGCAGGACTGGAAAAAGACAACGATGATTATCCCGTTTATACGCCGGAAGAATTATTCGGGATTGTCATTATTGATGAACTGGATTTGCATCTTCACCCCAAATGGCAAAGAGAACTGCCATCTTTATTGACAAAAGTATTTCCCAATGTCCAGTTTATTGCTTCAACGCACAGCCCGATACCATTGCTTGGTGCCCCCCCTCACTCCGTTTTTCTGAAAGTTGACAGAACCATAGAGAAAGGTATTGATGTAAAACGATTGACTGCATTGGAAAAAAGCATCAGTAACCTCTTACCAAATTCTATTTTGACTTCGCCGATTTTCGATATGGAGGAGTTTTTTCCGCTTACGCATGACCGCAATGAACCCATAGAAACAGCAGATTATTATCAAACGATTTTGGAGAGAGAATCTCTTGAAGACGAACTTCACCTGCTGGCACAAAAGTTTAAATTTCCTGAAAATTTATTAAAAAAAGAAGACAATGAGAAAGGTGAATAAAGATTTTAATGCCCCTCCCCCTGCTTTGCAACAGGGTTTTGAGGATGAAAAAGAAGATTTGCTGACAAAGAAATCTGATCATCGCTTTAATTCCTATATTTACAACAATGCCGTAAAGGAGGAACTCAAAGAACTGTATCACAACAAATGCGCTTATTGCGAAAGCTTTATGAGCGATGATACTTTTACAGTAGAGCATTATCGCCCCAAAAAGGGAGACGGAGACTACAGTTATTATTGGCTAGGCTATGAATGGAGTAACTTATTGCCTGTTTGTAAAAAGTGTAACAATAAGAAACGAGGACAATTTCCTGTCGCAGTTCCTTCACAGTTTTTGCCAAATTCCGGTAAAAAATGCAGGGTGAAAATTCCCCAATTGCTTCCAAACGGGGATTTGGATATGGAGGCAATGAAAGCCAATCATCCGTATTTACTTGATGAAAAGCCATATCTGCTTCATCCTGAAATTGATGAACCCAAAGAGTATCTGTTTGTTAAAATTACCGGAGAATTGGAATCCCAAATTGGAAAAGAGGTAAATGAATATCATTATAAAAGAGTGGAAAAGACGATTCAACTAACCAATCTTAATCGAGATGTTTTAATAACAAACAGAAGGAGAATTATCGAAGATTTTGAACATTTGCTTAGGATACAGATTGTTAATTTTTTAAAATTCTCAGAAGAAAACAAACCGGATAATTTGTCTTCAGTTGTTAAACTGGCTTTTTTTGTAATATTTGAAATCATTGAAAATCAATTCAAAGATGATCAGGAATATACGCTTACAGGCTGGTCGGTATGGAAGAATATCAAAGAAATACTGTTTAAAGAAATTTATAAAGATAATCAAGAAATTGAAAAACTGCTGGATTATGCCTTGGCTTTATATATAGAATCAAAAGATCAGTAATATGCTGATTTATAAAAAGATTAACCAGGAGAGAAAATAATGAGTACCGAACTTGACAAAGGCTATGAACCCCATGATGTGGAAAAACGCTGGTATGAATTCTGGCAGAAGGAAGGGCTGTTTGCCGCCAAAGATCAAAGTGAACAGAAGGCCTATTCCATTGTCATTCCGCCCCCCAATGTGACGGGCGTTCTGCATATGGGGCATGCGCTGAACAATACCCTGCAGGATATTTTATGCCGTTACCGGAGACTGAAAGGCGACAATGTTCTCTGGATGCCCGGAACCGACCACGCGGGAATTGCCACGCAGAATGTGGTGGAACGGCAGCTTGCCAGCGAAGGCACGGACCGTCACCAACTGGGCCGGGAGAAATTTATCGAACGGGTATGGGAATGGCGGAAAGACTCCGGCGGAAAAATTATTCATCAGCTGAAAAGTATGGGAGCCTCCTGCGACTGGGATCGGGAAAGATTCACAATGGATGAGGGACTTTCCAAAGCCGTGCGCAAAGTCTTTGTGCAGCTTTATGAAGACGGCCTGATTTACCGGGGAAATTATATCATCAACTGGTGTCCCCGCTGCCATACGGCCCTGGCCGACCTGGAAGTGGAACATGAGGAAAAGGATTCCCATCTCTGGTATGTGCGTTATCCCTTCCCGGACGGCAGCAGCGGTATCACCATCGCCACCACCCGGCCAGAAACCATGCTGGGGGATACGGCGGTTGCCGTGAATCCCGAAGATGAACGCTATCAGAATCTTCCGGCAGAGGAGGTGCTGCTCCCCCTGCTGAACAAAAGGATTCCCATTATCCGGGACAGCTATGTGGACATGAGTTTCGGAACCGGCGGCCTGAAAGTCACCCCTGCCCATGATCCCAATGACTTTGAAATCGGAAAACGGCATAACCTTCCCTCGGTCAAGGCCATCGGCGATGACGGAAAAATGACCGCGGAAGCCGGGAAATATGAAGGCATGGACCGCTTTGAATGCAGGAAGGCCGTACTGAAGGACCTGGAGGAACAGGGGCTTCTCGTTAAAACCGAAGACCTGAAACACAGCGTGGGCCACTGTTACCGCTGCCATACCGTCATTGAACCCAATCTGTCCCTGCAATGGTTTGTAAAAGCCAAACCCCTGGCCGATAAAGCCCTGGCTGCGGTAAAAGACGGACGGACGAAGATTATCCCGGAGATGTGGAAAAACACCTACTATGAATGGCTGGAAAATATCCGGGACTGGTGCATCTCCCGTCAGATATGGTGGGGACATCAGATTCCGGCCTGGACCTGTGAGGACTGCAGGGAAATGATCGTGGCAATGGATGATCCGGTCAGTTGTCCCAAATGCGGCAGTACAAAACTGCTGCAGGAAACCGATGTACTGGATACCTGGTTCAGTTCCGCGCTCTGGCCTTTTTCCACCATGGGATGGCCGGAGGAAACCCGGCTGCTGAAAACCTTTTATCCCACTTCCGCACTGGTGACCGGATTTGATATTCTCTTTTTCTGGGTGGCGCGTATGATGATGATGGGCCTCCATTTCATGAAAGATGTGCCTTTCCGGGATGTCTATGTCCATGCCCTGGTGCGGGATGAGGACGGGCAGAAGATGAGCAAGTCCAAGGGGAACGTCATTGATCCCCTGCTTGTCATAGACAATTACGGAACCGATGCCTTCCGCTTTACCCTTGCGGCCTTTGCCGCGCAGGGCCGGGATGTGAAAATGTCGGAAAAACGGGTGGAGGGATACCGGCATTTCATCAACAAACTCTGGAATGCGGCCCGTTTCTCCCTCATGCATCTGGAGCAGTCCTGTCCGGAAATCAAAGGGGAACTCTCCCTGCCGGATCAGTGGATTCTCTCCCGCCTGGCCCGGGTAACACAGTCTGTGGAAAAACAGCTGGATGCATATTATTTCAACGATGCGGCCAGCGGCCTGTATCAGTTTGTCTGGCATGAATTCTGCGACTGGTATCTGGAAGCCGCGAAACCGGCTCTTTACGGTCAGTCGGGCGAGGAAGCGCAGGAAAGCAGCCGGGCCGTACTCTGGCGGGTGCTGCGGGACAGTCTGATCCTGCTTCATCCCTTTATTCCCTTTGTGACCGAGGAAATCTGGCATAAACTGCCGGGAACCCGCGGTTCTGTCATGAGGGCAGTCTATCCTTCGGGAGACGGGGAAACAGCGGGGATTGCTCCGGATGCGGAAAGTGAGGCCCGCATGGAGACCGTCATGGGAGTCATTACAGGAGTGCGCAATATCCGCGGAGAAATGAATATCCGGCCTTCCATGAGTCTGGATGCCCGGGTGCAGTCTCCGGATGAAGCTGTTCGGGCTTTGATTGAAAAAGAAAAAGAACTGATTTCCGATCTGGCCCGGCTGAAATCCCTGACAGTGGAAACACCCGGAGAAAAACCCCCGTCCTCTGCCACGGCCATTCTTGACAAATCGCTTATCTTTGTCCCTCTGGAAGGGATTATTGATTTTGAAAAAGAGGCTGCACGGCTGGAAAAAGAGCTGGTCAAACTGGAAAAAGAAATCAGCGGTCTTTCCAAAAAACTCAATAATGAGGATTTTCTGGCAAAGGCTCCGGATGATGTTGTGGCAAAAGTAAAAGAAAAGCACAGCGGACTTTCGGAAAAACACCTGAAAATCCGCAGCAATCTGGAAAAAATTCAACAGGCCAAAACAGCATAGTGCTTTGTCAGAGCTAAAAATCAGGGTTGGGCATCGCATAATTTATTTACACAATTATAAACTGAAATCCGTTTACCCTAAAATTAAGCTATGACAATGCAATAGGGGATTTTCCCAAAAACAAATCCCCTTTTTGGGATCGTGGGGGAAATTTCCTGATGACCGTCTCTCCTCCCCTGAGGACAATGCTGCTGACCTAAGGCAACGGAGTGTCAAACTTACAGTTTGACATGCTGAAATTATTTAAAAAAAACGTGATAAACTGTAAGTTCGGCACTCCGGTTTCTTTTAAGGCAACAGTATTGTCCCCTGAGGGAGGGGGGTCTTAAGTCAACAGCATTGCCATTGGGGGGAGGGGAATTTTCAACCCATTTGATTCACTGCCCATTTTTACACTCCGGGACAGTTGTGAAACTGCATCCGGGAAAACATTTTTGATCTGCTGATAATGGAAAAAAATCATAAAAACAGCATACTGATTATAGAGGATGACCGGGACAGCATCGGCATTCTTCTGGATGCCCTGACGGGGAAAAATTTCAGGGTATTTGTCGCGGAAAACGGGAGCGAAGGTATTCAGGCGGGATACCGGATCCGGCCGGATATCATCCTTCTGGGTCTGAGGCTGCCGGATACAGACGGCTTTGAAGTCTGCCGGATATTAAAGGATCATCCGGAAACTGAAAATATTCCGATTATCTTTATCACCGGAGCGGCGGAAACCGCGGAAAGAATCAGATGCTTTGATTTTGGAGCTGCGGATTATATCACAAAACCCTTTGACTGTGCCCGGGTGCCGGCACGGATTCAGATACAACTGGACATGCGGCTGCTTCGGGAATCCATCCGGCAGGAGCGCGACCGCTTCCGGATGCTGGCAGAAGTAACATCCGAAGGAATTGTTTTTCATGACAGGGGACAGATTGCAGAGACAAACCCGGCAATGGAAGACATCAGCGGTTATTCATCCGCGGAACTGAACCGTATGCATATTTCCGAACTTTTCCCTCCGGAATTCCACCCCCTCCTGTCTGAGGAAATGGCAGATGACAGCGGGCAGACTCATGAAGTGCGCGGGAGAAAAAAAAACGGAAGTTTCTCTGTGCTGCGGATTCGGCAGAAAACCGTGCAGTACAAAGGGAAAAATTTCAAAATGCTGGCTGTCCGCGATATTTCTGAAAAAAAGAAACCGGAGCCGGAAAACCGGGTTCTCTGTCTGCCCCTGAGGCGTTCCGGACATTTCGGAGATATGGTGGGAGAAAGTGCCGCAATGCAA
This sequence comes from Desulfobacteraceae bacterium, assembly GCA_011390755.1. Classification (GTDB taxonomy): domain Bacteria; phylum Desulfobacterota; class Desulfobacteria; order Desulfobacterales; family Desulfococcaceae; genus JAABRU01. The sequence continues at coordinate 48,514 of JAABRU010000002.1, forward strand.
AAGGTTTACAAAAAAATCACACAGATTGCCCAGTCGGACGAATCTGTGATGATATGCGGCGAAACCGGAACCGGAAAGGAGCTGACAGCCCGGATGATTTTCAGACTGGACAAAAATTATAAACGGGTATTTATTGCGGTCAACTGTGCTTCGGTTCCGGCAACCCTGTTTGAAAGCCAGTTTTTCGGTTATTGCAAAGGCGCTTTTACCGGTGCATCCTGCAATATGCCGGGTTTTTTTCAGCAGGCAGAAGGCGGCATTCTGTTTCTGGATGAAGTCGGGGAACTGACACCGGAAATGCAGAGCAAACTGCTGCGGGTTCTGGAAAGCGGTGAATACATACCGGTGGGCACCACTGTGCCCCGTCTGGCGGATGTGCGGATTATTGCGGCAACAAACCGGAACATGCGGGAAATGGTGTCACAGGGAAAAATGCGGGCCGATTTTTTTCACCGCCTGAATGTCATCCGTCTGAATCTTCCTCCTCTGCGGGAACGCAGAGAGGATATTCCGCTTCTTGCAGAATTTTTTCTGGCTGAAACCGCCGGGCCGGACGGGCTGCCCCCGTCCCTTTCACCGCAGTTTCTGGAGCAGTTGCAGACATATGACTGGCCCGGCAATGTGCGGGAACTTTTCAATGTGCTGCGGCGGTTCCGGGTAAACGGCACCGTGACCCCCGAAGCATCCTCCCTGCTGCCGGAACCGGATACCCTCCCTTTTCTGCCGGAAGATGCACCATTGCGGGAAGCGGTGGAAGCATTTGAAAAGTATTATATCCGGCGGATTCTTAACCGGTACCGGGGCAGAAAAAGACAGACAGCGGAAATTCTGGGGATAAACCGCAGAACCCTGTATAATAAACTCAATACAATTTTTCCGATCAGCAAAAAATAAACGGAATCCGGAATCTCTGCCGGAAAGCCGGTTTTCCGGATACTGCTGCAAAGGGATTTTTAGGGACGCAGAGCACTACTACTGACTGCTTTGTCATTGCTTAATTTCAGGGTTGTCATTTCATTGCAGGGACGCAGAGACAGGGCATGCCCTGTCTCTGCCCCCAAATGAAATCAGGCAGATCCTGATTTTCAGATTTGACAAAGCACTGCACTGTTTCACAGATTTGTACACAGTTGATGATGTGTATCCGGTGCAGAGACAGGGCATGCCCTGTCTCTACGGGTGTGTACGAACTTATGATTGGGTGTACTGCTGCTTTCAGCCATTCTGTTTTCCGGAACCGATAAGCACAACCAGCTTTTTCACATAGGAATTCATGGATTCGAGCTGGCGGATAATCTCCCGGATAGATTCCGATATTTCTTCCGCACCTGATGCATTTTCATGGGCAACCTGTTTTACATGATTCATCGCATTGCCCACCTGATAAATTCCCTGCGTCTGCTCCCGGGAACACCGGGCGGATTCATCAAACAGTTCCGCAATTTTCAGGATGCGGCCCGCGACTTCTTTAAATACCTCCCCTGTGCCGGAGACTCCTTCAATACCCTGCTGCATTTTGCTGACGGATTCATCTATTAACAAACCGGTATTTCCGGCAGCTTCGCTGGATCTTTTTGCCAAATTTCTGACTTCACCTGCAACAACCGCAAATCCGGCACCGGCTTCCCCTGCCCGGGCCGCCTCCACGGAAGCATTCAACGCAAGCAAATTGGTCTGAAAAGCAATTTCATCAATAATTTTAATGATTTTCTGGGTCTTTTTCCCGGTATCCGCGATATCGTTTATCAGGACAATCAGCTTATCCATAGACTGCTCTGCCTGTTCTATTACACTGCCTGTCTCCTTCATCAGAGCGTCAGCCCGGGATCTGATGTTGTTGCTTTGCTGAGTTATGGCTGCATTGTTTTCAATTGAAGCGGATGTTTTTTCCACATCGGCGACCTGTGTGTATGCGGCCTGCGATAATTGCCCAATGGCTGCTGCAATCCTCTCCGTTGTAAAGCCCACCTCGTTTCCGACCCTTCTCAGCCCTGATACAACTTCGGATAAGGGGTTTATCAGGCAGAACTTTCCGATAAGCAGCAGCACTGCCACCATTATAATGCTGGTGAAAAACACCCTGACAGCCATAATAATTGCTGTCTGTCTGAGCGATTCATCCATAAACTGTGTTGTGGGATAGAGTTCCAGTCTGCCGATTATTTCGTTCTGATATCTTATATCCGCCTGCCGAACCCCGAAGTCCCCCTTAATATTCCCGTCAGATTCGATAATTTTCCAATTACTGTCCCTCGCCCTGGCGCAGAATAAGGCACTATCCTTCTCTTTGACAACCGCCGCATAAATCCGTCTGTTTTTCATTTCGGATTCAACAACCTGAACTGCCTGAACCACATCGCTTATCCAGATGGGATTTTGCAGGTTGTGGGTAAGGCGTTCTGTTATCAGGGTGATATCCTCTTCAAAATCCTGTCTGAGCCGGGAACGTTCCATTGCGAAATCGAAAAAGCTGAATCCGGTGGAAATGGCAAAAGAAACGACGATCATGATTATCGTAATTTTTCCGGTTCGCTGTATATTCTTATCGGAATTCATCATAGCCGGAACCCCATACTCTTTATTTGGCCTGCCAGTCCTGCATGCCGTATTTACTCATAATTTTATTCAGTTCTCCGGTTTTTCGCAAACTCTCCACCCCGTCTGACAATATACGGGCATATTTCCGGGATTCGGCAATTGCCGGTGAGAAGCCGATATAGACCTGGCTTTCCTCTCCCATCAGACCCGCATCAGCCAACTCATTTTCAAGACCGTTTTTCAGCAGACAGTATTGTAATACAGATCTGTCATCAACGACTGCCTGAATACGATCCATGGTTATCATTTTCAAAAGTCTTTCCAAAGGAGCTGTACCTGTCATAACGGTTACAGTTTCAGGCGACTGGGAAGCTATATATTCCGTAAAATCCTTGTCAGCATAATCATAGCCTTTAATCACTCCCAGTCTGATTTTTTTTAAGGATTCAACCCCGGAATATTTCCATGAAAAACCTTTTTTTGTAACAAACATGATCACACTGACTCCCAATGATGTCTGAGGGAATACAAAATCGGGGGCATCGGCTCTGTACATTCCGATTGTTCCATGCTGCCTACCCGCTTCGGTCTCTTTAAGATTTCTGGTAAAAGCCTGGTTTTCGATAGTTAACGTATAACCTTCTTTTTCAAATACGGATCTCAAAATATCAGCCAAATATCCCTCTTTTCCATTTTCGTTTTCCGGATCGCAAACATAAGGACACCAGTCCCCGCCTCCCATTTTCAGCGTTTCCGCATTGAGATAAGGGCTTAGTCCTAAAACAATAATCAACACAACTGCATACCGCCACTTTTTTGATTTGTCTGATTTCATAATTTTTCTCCCTGATGATTGTGAATTGTAATGTTTAAGGCGATTCGGAAAAAAATAAATATCCTGCCGACCGCCACCTGCACCTGGTGTAAAAATCTGTTTCGGAGGTTTCCGGATAGTGCATTGTCTGGTTTGAAATTCTGACTTCAGGTACACAGAAAAATCGGCTTTTTTGAAAAAATCCGGTTTTTAACTTATAATTTCAAAGTTGACAGTGCAATAGGTTCCTGCGTTTTCGAAAAACAGATTATGGCTTTGGTACATATTTTGCATTTTAAAATAAAAACACCTGAAATAATTAAGATGAACCCGTAAAAAGTCAGATTTTTGGGTAGTGGGTCAAACCGGTTGATTTTTATAACCACAGAGAACACAGGGTTTTCACAGAGAGGCACAGAGATATCTCTGACCCTTTGTCTTCTCTGCGTCCTCTGTGTTTTACCACAGAGAGGATTCTGTTTCTGAATGACAGATCAACGGATTTGACCCACTACTGCTTTGTCAAAGTTAAACTGACGGGTTATGTCACTCCTGCAGGGGCGCACTGCACAGGCCATAAAGCCGCTCATACCGGGCGTATGCAATACGCCCTTACGGTTTGGCAGATGTTCCGGATACCCGTCATTTTAATGTTGACAGAACACTACCGATTTTTGAAAATCGTTGTTAATAAAACCTTGTCATACTTTCTGTCAGATGCAAAATTTTGCACATGGAAAATGCAGAATCGCGACATGATGCAGATACTCAGTTTGTATAAAATCAAAGGTGGATATTTCATCATTAGATGACACAATGACGCATAACACCAAATCTTGCAGCATAACACCAAATCTTGCAAATGGATTCATGGCCTATCTGTTATATTTGATCATGCCATGAAGACAAATCTTAAAACAATTTGCCTGACTGTTCTGTACCACAGTGATAGGGTCATCATAAAATTTCCCAGAGATTTGAGAATTTATTATAAAAACAGGTCTGAAAAAAATGATGCCCCGGGTTCGCCGTAAAGATTATGTCTGCAAGCCAAAGTCCGGGTTGGCAATAGTAGAAATGGTTGAAGATGCCTTGCAAAAGGGTTTCCCTGCGGTTCACGGAAAACCTGAAGGTGTTCTTATAATAAAGCATATAATTTTTCAATAACTTATTTCCGACAGGTCTGTAATGCCGCTTTGACAGATTAAGATGCAAGCTGTTGATTTTATTAAATATACAGAAATGTATTGTTTTTAGTATGCGCAATAAAATCAAACGGTTAAGAAACTGTTTTATAAATCCCCGCAGGGTATTTGCCTTTGCGGGATGTTTTTGATTGTTAAAAAATTAAGCATCTGATATTAAAATAACTTCTATAGTGTTTAAGAAAACAGACTTGGGGGTTCCGGCAGCCCGGGGTGAGGAACGCCCCGGCTGCCCCAAAATAATTATCTTACACATTATAATATCCAGGTTGCCGGATTTGCACGGCCGCACCTTGCGTTTCCCTTATGCAGAAATACAATGATTTCGGAGGTAAACTGAGTGATACAACAAAACTGCGAACCGCTTCTTCTGCTGGTGGACAATGATAGGAACAGTCTTGACAATATTTTTCCCGTCCTGAAGAATGAAAAATGCAAAATTGCTGTTGCGGCAAACGGCAGAAATGCTGTCCGCATGGCTGAAAAGCTGCTGCCGGATATGATCCTGCTGGATGTGCAGCTGCCGGATACTGACGCTTTTACAGTCTGCCGAAAATTGAAAAGCAGCGCGGAAACAGAAAAAATTCCGGTTATGTTCATGAGCTCCCCCTGTGAAACAGTGGATACAGCGGAAGGTTTTCAGTCCGACGGTATTGACTGTATTACCAAACCCTTTGAAACTGATGAACTGACAATCCGGATACGGACACATCTGGAGATGAAAAAGCTGCAGGAAGAACTGCGCGAAGAGCGGAACCGTTTCCTCTGTCTGACCGAAATGACTTCCGAAGGTATTGTGATTCATGATAAGGGGTATATTACAGAAATCAGCAGGACAGCGGAAAAAATCACCGGTTACAGTATCCGGGACCTGAAGAACAAAAAGATTTATGAACTTTTTATGCCGGAATTCCGTGATCTCCTCCATGAAAGCATGGGAACAGAAAGTGAGCAGGTCTATGAAGCTCCGGGCAGAAAAAAAGACGGAACTTCTGTCTGCCTGAGAGTAAAAGCCAAAAAAATGCTGCACCGGGGAAAAGAAATCAGTATCCTGGTTCTCAGGGATATCCGTCATGAAAAAAAAACGGAGATTGAAAACCCGAAACTCAGATCAATGGTGCAGGCAGGACGTTTCGGTGATATGGTGGGAACCAGCCCGGTAATGAAAAAGGTATATGAAGAAATCATACGGGCATCGCTGTCGGATGAAACCCTTATGATTTCCGGTGAAACCGGAACGGGAAAAGAGCTGGCAGCCCGTATGGTTTTTCAGATCAGCAAAAAATATAAACGGACTTTTGTAAGCGTCAACTGCGCATCGGTTCCGGAATCTCTGTTTGAAAGCCAGTTTTTCGGATACTGCAAAGGGGCTTTTACGGGCGCGGACCGGGATATGCCGGGTTTTATTGAACAGGCCAGGGCAGGTACCCTGTTTCTGGATGAAATCGGTGAACTGAAACCGCAGATGCAGGCAAAACTGCTGAGAGTGATTCAGAACGGGGAATATATGCCCGTAGGTTCTTCCTCCGCCAGCAGAGCCGATATCCGTATCATTGCCGCAAGCAACCGGGATATCGGGAAAATGGTGCGGGAAGGAAATATGCGCGCTGATTTTTTTCACCGTCTGAATGTGATTCATCTGACCATGCCGCCTTTGCGGAATCGCAAAGAAGATATTCCCATGCTGGTTGAATCTTTCCTGTCCCAAAAAATCCGGCCCGGAAACTCTCCGCTGCATATATCCGAAAAAACAATCCGTCAGCTTTACGACTATGACTGGCCCGGCAATGTGCGGGAACTGTTCAATGTGCTGCGCCGTTACCGGGTGGAAGGCCGACTGAATCCCGGAGACAGCATCTCCCCGGCAGAATCGGATATTCCCTTTCTTGCAAAAGAACTGCCCCTGAAGGAAGCCGTGGAAGCATTTGAAGAATTCTATATCAGACGGATTCTTGACCGCTGCAAAGGAAAGAAAAAACAGGCTGCCGAAATTCTGAATCTGAACCGGAGAACCTTATATAATAAATTAAACAAATCCTGAAAAGCATATGCCTTTCGACAGTTTTGGGGATAACACTATAGTCAATGCCGTTTCCGAAGACTCCCCTCCCCTGAGGGAGGGTGAAAGAAAGGTGTCAGGTGTTCGGTGTCAGGTGTTCGGTGTCAGGTGTTCGGTGTCAGGTGTTCGGTGTCAGGTGTTCGGTGTCAGGTGGTCGGTGTCGGGTGGTCGGTGTCGGGTGGTCGGTGTCAGGTGGTCGGTGTCAGGTGGTCGGTGTCAGGTGTCAAATTTCCGGAATTTTTAAGACTCCCCTCCCCCTGAGGGCAATGCTGCTGCCTTAAGAAAAACCGGAGTGCTGAACTTACAGTTTAGCACGTCTTTTATAATAATTTCAGCCTGTCAAACTGTAAGTTTGACACTCCTCCGATGGAAAATATTTATATCCTATTGTTTTTTTATATTTTTTTTGCATACTCCCTGTGTTTCGCGGTTTACTGTAAAAAAATGCAAAAATACAAATTTTATACACAATATACGGTGTATCGTCCGATGAATTGTTTTGGGAAAAAAGCGGGAATATATATTCCCATTGTCCAATTTATTTCCCAAGTCAGAGATAAGTTGTTTAAATGATACTGCTTAACCTTATTATATATTTTTTTATGTGAATTTTATTTCCCGTTTTTATATGTCAGTATTTTTCCATTTTTCCGCACTGATATTTTAAATCAAATTAAATCAAATAGTTTTATTTATTTTTTATATCCTGGCATTAAATTTGCTTTCAATTATGATACACGGCAGAAAATAAATATTTATAATATTTGGAATTGGTTTTTTATGGCACAAATTTGATGATCCCGAAAAAAAGTCAGAACCGAAAATTTTGACCGCATTATCATGCGGCAGATTTTTTCCCTGACGGTTTTTTTTACAGGTTCAGCAAATTTGCAACCCTCTCTGAAACACGCTTTTTCAGGCCGGATTCACAGGTTTTCCAACCGGAAAATACTGTTAGGGGAATCAGGTATGAATGATAATTTTGAAAATAAAAACCAGGACCATCCCTATAACCTTCAGAAAGCAGTGGAAAGATTTGAAAGCGGGTACCTGGCCAATGTCCTTCAGCTGTGCGAAGGGGATAAAAAAAAGACTGCTGAACTGCTTGGCATCCAAAACAGAATACTTGAGCAGAAAATCCGGAAATACGGAATAATGATCTGAAGAACAAAAAACCGGCTGAAAAAATCCGAGTGTCCGGAAAAATCGGATTTCTGCCGGATCCGGATATTTATCATATTCTTAATTATTAATAAAAAATGCATGAACAGGAGAGACCGAAAATGGACAGCACGGGAAACGAAAACGTATTAGAAGGAACAGCGGTAAATGTATCAGCAGAATACCTGGACAAACTGATCCGCCGTCATGTCTGGGCAGCTATGGGAATCGGTCTTGTTCCGCTTCCGATTGCAGATATGATCGGTCTGACAGCGATTCAGTTGAATCTTGTCAGGAAAATTGCAAAGGCCTACGAAATCCCCTTTCTCAAAGACAAAGTCAAAAACACACTGATCACCCTGCTCGGAAGTGCAATTCCTTCCGCAACCGGTCTTCCCCTGGCAGTCAGCATCAGCAAAACCGTTCCGGTCATCGGCTGGACTGCCGGAGCCGTGTCCATGCCGATTGTTGCCGGAGCCGCCACATATGCGGTCGGCAGGGTTTTTGTCCAGCACTTTGCCTCCGGAGGCACTTTTCTTACTTTTGATCCGGATAAAGTAAAAGATTACTTTGCAAAAATGTTTGACAAAGGAAAAGAGATGGTTTCCGGAGAAAACGGTAAAACAGCGGCGGATGCAGAGAAAATCAGGGAGGATCAGGTAAAAGAGCATCAGGAAGAAGGGAATCAGGAAACAAAAGAAGAGAAAAAAAGCAGCGGCAAAGCCGATAAAAATGACCGGGGCATCCGGCAGACAGAGAAAAAAACAGATGAGGGAGCAGATAAAAAAACGGAAACGGAGAAAAAAGGAAAGTGATTAATGCACAGGAACCCATAGCTGATAAAAAGAGTTCACTGCCCCCGCCTTCCCGGAAGGGATTTGTTACAAACTACCCTCCTTTCCGGCAGTGGAAAAACACGGAGGGCGAAGAAATATCACCCGCGGCCCCCATAAATATTTATGTGCATATCCCCTTCTGCCTTCAGCGATGTGCATACTGTTATTATAAAACCAATGAACTGAGGGATAAAAGGTCATATCTTGACAGATACGTCAATGCTGTCTGCCGGGAAATCGGACTGGCTGCTTCTCAGTTTCATTTGGGAGAAAGGTCTGTGGCATCGGTCTATTTCGGAGGCGGAACCCCTACTGTTTTGAAACAGGAGCAGTTAGAGCAGATCACAGAATGCCTTCATCAGCATTTGAATATCGGCACACCGGAATTTACTGTTGAGGCTGAACCTGTCACACTTACACAGAAAAAGGCAGATACTTTAAAAAAACTCGGAGTCAACCGAATCAGTCTGGGGGTGCAGTCTTTCAGTGATGAAATCCTTGGTATCTGCAACCGTCTGGATAATGAGGAAAAGGTACGCAAATCCATAGACCTGGCGCAGGGAACCGGTGCGGCGGTAAATATTGATCTTCTGAGCGGACTTGCAGGCGAAAGCACTGAGACATGGAAATACACCATAGATCGTGCGCTTGCAGCCGGTGCTGAAAGCATAACCGTCTATAAAATGGAACTTTATGCCAACACGGATTATTACAAAAGCCTTCGCAGAAAGGAAATCGTGCTTCCTTCTGATGAGCAGGAACTTGAGTTCATGCGCTATGCCCTGGACCGGTTTGCACAGGCCCGGTATCTTCCCTGGTGTTTTTTTACATTTACCAAAAACGGGCAGTATAAAAATATATACGCTTCCACTCTCTGGCAGGGGGCGGACTGTTATGCTTTTGGTGCATCGGGTTTTGGAAACATGGGCAGTTATCTGTATCAGAATACAAATGATGACAAAAAATACATGGAACTTGCGGAAGCAGGAATACTGCCCGTTAACCGGGGGTACCGCATGACAGGTCTGGATGAAATCATACGGACGGTCATGCTTGGAATGAAACTGGTGCAGTTTGACCTGAAAGCATTTCAGCGTAAATACGGTTTCAGGCTGGAATCCCTGTGTTTTTCAGTCCTGGAAAAGCTTGCATCAGAGAATTTTATCACCTTATCCGAAGACGAAATCAGTTTAACGGAAAAAGGCATATTATACGGAGATTATACAGGAAAATGTCTTGCCGGACCGCTCATGGATATGAAGCAGTGAAACAAAACGATTTCCGCTTTCTGACTATCGGGGAAATTGATGAAATGACCGCCGATATTCTTTCAGGTGCGGAAAAGGCAATGATGCCTGAGCATGAATTTTCCCACCTGACCCGCAGTGTCAGGGATCTGCGGCAGCAATGGGAAAGCACATATTCCCGATTTCAAAATGATGCATCCGCGGAGCTGATCTGCAGAGATTTGCTTCTGAGATTTTATGAGAAAATCTCGAACCATATCCCCAGGTACCTTTCTGATAATAAAAATGGCGGAAAAGCCGTCCTGTCAATTCGCTCGATGCTGTTTACAAAACCTTCGGGGAAAATACGAATCAGCAGAAAGGAAATTGAAAGACAAAAGCGGAAAACCGAATCAGGCGGGGCAGAAAAAAAAATCCGGGTGCCGGATTTTGAAAAACCGGTTTTTATCATTTCCGCCCCCAGAGCAGGCAGTACACTTTTATTTGAAACTTTGTCGCAATTCCCGGATATGTGGACTATCGGCCGGGAGAGCCATGATACGATTGAAGGGATTCCCGGTCTTCATCCATCGGCAAAGGATTACGCCTCAAACCGCCTGACACAGTCAGATCTTAGCCCGGACATTGCATCCCTTCTCCGGGAACGGTTTGCCCTGCAGTTGGAAGACAGGGAGGGGCGGGCTTTTTTTGATATTCCGGCCTGTCATCAGTCTGAAAAAGTCCGGTTTGTTGAAAAAACGCCTAAAAACGCTCTTCGCATACCTTTCCTCAGGGCAGCGTTTCCCGAAGCCCTGTTTATCATTTTGTACAGGGAAGCAAAGGAGAACATAAGCAGTCTTATGCAGGGGTGGCGGTCGCGCCGCTTTGTGGCCTATCGGGATATTCCGGGCTGGCCTTACAAAGAATGGAGCTTTCTTCTGGTCCGGGGCTGGCAGTCCATGAAAGACCGTTCCCTGGCAGAAATCGCAGCTTTTCAGTGGAAAACAGCAAACAGCTGTATTCTGGAGGATTTGAAAAATCTGCCCGCTTCTTCATGGTATCCGGTATGCTATGCCGATCTGATTCGGGAGCAGAAAAAAACCGTGGAAGGCATTGCAGAATTTGCAGGACTTCAGTGGGACAGGCATATTAAAGAGATCATTTCCCGGCCTCTGCCGGTATCCAGACTGTCTTTGTCTGCCCCGGCCCCGGACAAGTGGAGGAAGAATGAAGAAGCAGTTACTGCGGTCCTGCCTTCGGTGCAGTCTGTTGAAAGCAGCCTGAAAAAACTGAACAGTTACAGGTGATTTTCTGAAAAAATGGGTAGTGGCTCAAATCCGCTGATTCCCCTGCCCTCCCCCGGTGGGAGGGGCAATGCTGTTGACTTAAGCAAAAAACTCCCTCCCCCGGCGGGGGAGGGGTGGGGAGGGGGAGAAACAGGCTGTTGTAAATACAGTCTGTTTCCACCCTCCCCCTGCCCCTCCCTCAAGGGAGGGGAGTTTTAAGGCAACAGCATTGGGTGGGAGGGGAGACCTTATCAGGGGATTTGACCCACTACCATATAATAAAATGGAAAGGGAGTAAGAGAATTCATATGGATGATAAAATTATCAGCAGGTTAAAAAAAATTATTGCAGAAGAGCTGGATGTAAATATTCGTGTGGAAGACATTGATGAGAATGCCTCTTTATTTGAGGAGGGGCTGGGCCTGGATTCTGTTGTTATTGTGGAACTGATAACTTTAATTGAAAAACATTTTCAGTTTCAGTTTTCAGAAGAGGAATTAGGTATGGAGCAGTTCCGGAATCTGCGGACAATAGCCCGGGTCATTTCAGACCATCAGGCGCAGTGAAAGCCCTTTTTTTGTTTTTACCTGATATTCAATGTCATTGACTTATTAAGGAACGGGTACGAAATAAGGGACTCAGAAAAAGATAATTCCCCCGGTTCGTCCCGTCAGCAGAGACGAAACAAAGGTTTGGCATATTTCTGCCGGACAGTTTCAGAGGGTTTATTTTTTGCCGAGTACCTAACCTGACCATTTGAAAATCGGGTAGCGGGTCAGACCGGTTGATTTTTATAACCACAGAGAACACAGGGTTTTCACAGAGAGACACAGGGAAAAACTCTTTTACATCCCTCCGACCCTCTGTGTCTTCTCTGTTTCCTGATGACAGATCAGCGGATCTGACCCCCTGCCGGAAACCGGCACATCCGTTTTTCAGGGGATCCGCAGGATGAAATGAGCAACTTATTTCGGACTCATTCCTTATTAAGGAACGGGTACGAAATAACCTGAGCATTTGAAAATCGGGTAGCGGGTCAGACCGGTTGATTTTTATAACCACAGAGAACACAGGGTTTTCACAGAGAGGCACAGAGAAAAACTCACACATCCCTCTGTGTCTTCTCTGTGTCCCCTGTGTTTTACCGCAGGGAGGATTCTGTTTCCTGATGACAGATCAGCGGATCTGACCCACTGCCGAAAATCGGCACATCCGTTTTTCAAGGAAACGGTATTGTGCATACGCCCTTTACGGAATCAGAGGGGGACGGATTACATAAAGTGGTGTGACAGGTATATGTAAGGAGAAAAAAATGAAGATTTTTTCAAAAAATGCGGTTTTTTTTCTGATGATCTCAATGATATCAATGATCTCAGTGTTTTTTGTACAGACATCATTCGGCAGTGATGATCAGCAGGCGGGTCAGCAGACGCAGAAGGTTTCAAATGAGAGCTGGATTTCCAATGGTGAGGAACTGGGCGAGGACTGGTGGCTTAAAAATGCGAAAAAATATGCACCGCTGCCCCGGCCCCTGCTCTATCATTTTGAAGGAAGCTATGCCTATTCGGAACAGGGCGGAAATGTAGATGCAAAAAAGCATAAAGGTGAAACTGAACTGACATTAAGAAAAAATTTATTCACAGGTATTACAACCTATACCATAGGTAAAACCGAAACGACGATTAATCTCCTTGAAAAAAACACCTCTTTGGACAATCAGAGCTTCCGTCAGGCACTAAGATATGCGATTACAGACAGAATATCAGCGACTGCCGGTATTTCATGGGAGAGAAATGAAACAAAATATCTGAAAGACCGTTTTGTATATTTCGGGGGATTAAGGGCCATGATCGTTGATATGCCCAAACTGGATATAATGGTGGGGGGATTTTACAGTTATACAGACACATCATATCTGAACGAAAACATACAGGATATAAAAAAATATGCCAAATTTCCATCCCAGGAGGATTACAGGTCTGATGCTCTGTATTTTAGTCAGAAATTACGATGGAAAATAACTGACAAAATCAGTTTTTCAGAACGGGCGGATTATATGATGTTTTTGGATGATACGGAATACTATTTCTGGAAGCTGGACCTGTCTCTGAATTTTAAACTGACAAAATCCGTTTCTTTTTTCACATCATATTCAGTTAATTATGATAATAATTCCTTTGTTGAAGCAGTTCAGGATTATCTTGCCGCTGTCGAAGCATCGGGTACGAGTGCCGGTAAAATGGAAACAACGGATACGTCACTTAATATTGGAATCAGATTTGAATTTTAAAATAAAAGAGGGGTGCCATGCCGGAACAGGCAGTAAAACAAACTTCGGCTTTCTGGAAAACTGTCAGGGCCAATATAAGATCACAGCACCAGGCGGTCTCTGTTACACCGGTTCCGCGGAATGGAAGCATCCCCCTGTCTTTCGGGCAGGAACGTTTGTGGTCTGTTGAGCAGATGCAGCCCGGAACCGCTGTCCATAACCTGCGCGCGGTATTTTACCTCAATGGTCCGCTTAACGCGGCGATTCTGGAAAAGAGTTTGCAAAAGATTGTGCAGCGACATGAAATTCTGCGAACCTCATTTCCTGCTGTGAATGGGCAGCCGGTTCAGATCATTTCAGAAAATACTGATTTTCACCTGCCGGTCTCAGATATGGTAAAACTTCCTGAACAGCAGCAGGAAAAAGAGATGCTGCGGCTGGCTGCGGAAGAAGCACAGCAACCTTTTGATGTAAGATCCGGATCACTTTTACGGATAAAACTTCTGCGCCTGTCCCCGGAAAAACATGTGCTCATCAGGACGGTACATCATATTATATTTGACAGATGGTCTGACAGTGTGTTTATGCGGGAACTGGCATCGCTTTACAATGCATTCTCTGACGGAAAGCCTTCGCCGCTTCCGGATATGCCTGTCCAGTATGCAGACTTTGTCCAATTCCAGCGCAGACACCTGGAAGGTGAAGTGCTGAAAACCCGAATTGCCTACTGGAAGCAGCAGTTAAACGGCAAACCTTCCCTGTCCGCACCTCAACTGCCCGCAGACTATCCTTTTTCAGGGGTTTCAGGGGTTTCAGGGGTTTCAGGGGTTTCAGGGGCTTCAGGGGGCCTGAGCTATAAAGGCGCGTCTCAGTTCCTGATGTTATCCGAATCTCTGAGCAGTGCTCTTACAAAACTGAGTTACCGGGAAGGGCTTTCCCTGTATGTTGTTTTGCTGGCAGTTTTTAAAATATTACTCTGCCGGTATTCAGGGCATGAGGATATTGTGGTATGCTCGCCAGTTGCCGGCCGGAACCGGGTTGAAACAAAAAATCTTATCGGATATTTCAATAATCTTATTCTCATGAGAACCTGGCTGGGGGGAAATCCGAATTTCCGGGAACTGGCAAACCGGGTCGGCAAAGTGGTCGCAGATGCTCATGAGCATCAGGATTTACCGCTTCAGCATCTGGCAGAATCGCTGAATATACCCGGCACCATTTTTTCCCGTGCCGCATTTGCCCTGCAGAATGTCCCGGCCCATCCCCTGAAAATGGCAGATATCAGTGTGGAGCACATGGATATTGAAGAAGGAACAGCAAATTTTGATATATTCCTGTCCATGAAAAAAAAGGGGGACAAATTAAAAGGAATTCTGCGCTACAAAACGGATATTTTTAAAGAAAATACAATTATCCGACTGCTGGAAAATTTTAGAATTCTGCTTGGGGAAATCGTCCGTAATCCGGAAATACATCTTTCAGACCTGCCGCGTTTCAGTGAGGAAAAACCGTTTCAGGCATTTCATCAGCCTGAAAAACCTGATGATACAGCTCCGGGGAAAAAGATTGAACAGACAATTGCAAATGTCTGGAAAGAAGCACTTCAGGTGGACAAAGTGGGCATCCATACCCGTTTTTCCGATATTGGCGGCGGTTCGCTTACCCTGGTCAGGATATGCAGCAGACTGCGGGAAGTACTGGGCCGGGAAATTTCAGTGGCAGAATTATTTAAATATCCGACCATAAGCGGGATGGCGCGCTATCTCAGCAGTCCCGGCAAAGAAAACAATGAAGAACAAAGTGACTGCAGACAGATTCATGAGCGCAGTCAAAAACAGAAACAGGCAATCATGCGGCAAAGACAGCGGAAAATACGAAGGATAAAATCAGATGAATGAATTGGAAACTCAGGAATACTCCTATGATATAGCCATAATCGGTATGGCCGGCCGTTTTCCGGGGGCTAAGAATGTTGATGAATTTTGGGAAAATATCCGGGACGGTGTTGAGTCCATTACTTTTTTCAGCGATGAGGATGCCCTGGCCGCAGGTGTAAACCCTGAATTACTGAAAAAGCCTGATTTTGTCAAAGCACACGGCATACTGGATGATGTTGAAATGTTTGATGCCTCATTTTTTGACATGTCCCCCAGAGATGCCGGATTTCTGGATCCCCAGCACCGTATATTTCTGGAATGTGCATGGGAGGCTTTGGAAAATGCAGGTTATGATTCCGAAACATACAAAGGGCGCATTGGTGTTTTTGCAGGCACTTCTTTCAGCACCTATCTGCTCAGAAACATACTTCCCAACAATCTGGTCAGTTTTCCCACTGCCGACCGCCTTGAAATGGCTTTAACCAACCATAAGGATACCATGCCCATGAGGGTTTCCTTTCACATGAACCTGACAGGACCGAGCATAAGTCTCGGAACAACATGCTCCACCTCACTGGTTGCGGTTCATCTCGCCTGTCAGAGCCTGCTTGGCTTTCAGAGTGACATGGTCATGGCAGGAGCCAGTTTTGTCCGGATTCCCCCCAAAGAAGGATATCTGTTTCAGGAAGGCATGATTTATTCGCCTGACGGACATATCAGGACATTTGATGCAGACAGCAGGGGCATTGTGACCGGTGCCGGAGCGGGTATTGTTGTGATGAAGCGGCTGGAGGAAGCCATTGCCGACGGAGACTTTATTCACGCTGTTATCAAGGCATCAGCAGTTAATAATGACGGTTCCACAAAAATAGGTTATACCGCACCGAGTGTGGACGGTCAGGCTGAAGCAATCTCGGAAGCAATTTCCCTGGCCGGTATTGATTCTGATTCAATATCGTATATTGAAGCCCACGGCACGGGCACCGAGCTGGGGGATCCTGTTGAAATAGCTTCAATGACCAAAGCTTTTCGTGCCACAGCCTCAGATCCCGGCACCCGGAAAAAGAATTTTTGCGCTGTGGGTTCATCCAAACCCAATATCGGACATCTTAACCATGCATCCGGTATGGCAGGTCTTATAAAGACGGTTATGGCACTGAAACACAGGCAGCTGCCCCCCAGCATCAACTTTAAAAAACCCAATCCCAAAATTGACTTTGACAGCAGTCCCTTTTATGTCAACAGCACCTTAAAGGAATGGCAGACCGGCGGGACTCCCCGGCGCGCCGGGGTCAATGCTTTTGGTATCGGAGGCACAAATGCCCATATTGTCCTGGAAGAAACCCCTGCACAGGCCCCCCCGGAAAAATCACGCGGCTGCCATCTGCTTGTGATTTCAGCAAAAACAGCCGCTGCTCTTGAAGCAGCAACTTCCAACCTGATCGGACATTTCAAAAAATATCCTGATATCAATCTTGCTGACGCGGCTTACACCCTGCAGATGGGCCGCAGGGCTTTTAACTACCGCAGGATGCTGGTCTGCCGGGATAGGGAGGAGGCGGTAAACAGTTTGGAAATCCGGGACCCGGAAAAAGTTTTTAATGCCTTCCGAAAGTCAGCGCGTCCTGTGGTTTTTATGTTTTCAGGGCAGGGATCCCAGTACATGAATATGGCCCTGGAATTGTATAATAGGGAACCGGAATTCAGGGAACAGATTGATTATTGTTCCAAAATCCTCAAACCCCATATCGGACATGATCTGCGTCATCTGCTCTACCCGGGTATTGCAGAAGCAGAAGAAGCCGCACAGCAGTTGGAACAGACAGGGATTGCCCAGCCCGCGCTTTTTGTTGTTGAATATGCCCTGGCGCGGCTGTGGATGCAATGGGGGGTTCAGCCTGCGGCCATGATTGGTCACAGT
This sequence comes from Desulfobacteraceae bacterium, assembly GCA_011390755.1. GTDB lineage: Bacteria > Desulfobacterota > Desulfobacteria > Desulfobacterales > Desulfococcaceae > JAABRU01. Next base: position 65,706 of record JAABRU010000002.1, read on the forward strand.
ATCGGTGAATATACTGCTGCGTGTCTGGCCGGCGTGTTTTCTCTTGAAGACGCACTGCTGCTGGTGGCTGCAAGGGCAAAAATGATGCAGCAGATGCCCCCGGGAAAAATGCTTGCTGTTTCGCTTCCTGCACAGGAGATTGAACCTTTGCTGGCAGGCGGCAGTCTTTCCCTGGCAGTGATCAACGGGCCCTCCCGGTGCGTGCTTGCAGGAAAAGAAGATGCCGTAAAAGCATTGCAGCAGCAACTGAACCAAAAAGGAATTGTATGCGGTCTTCTGCATACTTCCCATGCCTTTCATTCGGAAATGATGGAACCCGTTGTAAAACCATTTAGCGAACATCTGGGAAAAATTGTTCTGAACCCGCCGAAAATACCTTATCTGTCAAATCTTACCGGTACATGGATTACAGATGAACAGGCTGTAAATCCGGGCTATTGGTCCCAACATCTGCGAAACACGGTACGCTTTGGGGACGGACTGAAAAAATTATTACAGGATCCCGGGCAGATTCTGCTGGAGGTCGGCCCCGGCCGTACGCTGAGTACATTGGCACAGCAGCATCCGGATAAAAATCCCGGTCAGCCTGTACTCACTTCCGTACGCCATCCCCTGGAAAATCATTCGGATTCAGCCTTCCTGCTGAATGCCCTTGGCAGGCTCTGGCTGGCAGGGGCCGGGACAGACTGGTCAGGATTCTATAAAAATGAACACCGCCGGCGTATTCCCCTGCCGACATATCCTTTTGAACGCAGATATTACTGGATTGATGCACCAAAACCGGCAGGTCATTCCCCTGCACCGGCACAAATGTCATGGGAAAAAAAACCGGAAACAGAACAGAAAGAAGAAGATAATTCATCATTCTTTTTCGGCCCCAAAATGACTTCCCGTACTGCTCCGGGGAATGAAAAAGAAAATAAAATCGCAGGAGCATGGAATGAGGTTCTGGGCCTAAGGCAGACAGGAATCCACGATAATTTTTTTGAACTTGGCGGGAACTCCCTGACAGCAAGCAAACTGGTTGCCCGGCTATGTGAAATATTTCAGACAGAACTGTCTGTCCGGGATTTTCTGAATGCTCCGACCATTGCCGGGACAGCCGGCCTGATTAAGACAGGTGATTCGGATCAGGATACTTCCGGTATCCCCGGAACGCCCCCGCTTGCCCCCTGCCTGATCAGAATTCAATCCGGCAGTCATTTAAAAAAACCTTTGTTCCTGGTGCATCCCATAGACGGTATGGTTCTTTTCTACCGGGAAATGTCCTCCTGCCTTGCACCCGGCAGACCTGTTTACGGATTCCAGGCCCGGGGACTGGAAGGGGAGGCCGAGCCTTTTGGCCGGATTGAAGATATGGCCGCGCATTATATCAGATCCATGCGCAGTATTCAGCCGGAAGGCCCTTATTTTATAGGCGGAACTTCATTTGGCGGCATTGTTGCTTTTGAGATGGCACAGCAGTTACATGCACAGGGCCGGGCAGTGGAACTGCTGTTTCTCATTGATTCCCCGGTTCCGGGCAAAAGGCTGTTTCATCTGGATAATGATGCTGACATGCTCGTGTTTATTGCTGAAAATATTTTAAAAATGGAAAAAAATTTCATATCTGCCGCGGATTTGCTGAACCTGAGTCCTGAAGCACAGATAGACTGTATCCTGGAAAAAGCGAAAACCCGCGGACAGCTTCCGGGCGATGTTGAATCATTTCAGCTGCAGCAGATATTCAATGTATGTAAGTCCAACGAAAAAGCCATGCGAAACTATGTCCCCGGCATATATCCCGGAAGATTTCTCTATTTCCGTGCCCGGGAACCCTGGGAAAAAGACAAACCGTATCATCCGGAACATTTTTGGACAGACCTTGCCGGAGGCGGAATTGAAATCAATACTGTTCCCGGAAACCATGTCAGCATGAATTATCTGCCTTATGTCCGCACCATCACGGAACGGCTTGAAATTTTAATCAGATAAAGAGTTACTGTTTATGAACTTATTAAATGGGACAGATCCTTCTGATCCGACTTCCCCCCAGAAAAAGATACTGCAGATGTGCAGTGGTTTTTTTGTTTCTCAGTCTATATTTATTGCAGCAAAATTAGGTATCGCAGATTTGCTCGCCAGGGGATCAAAACACTGTGATGATTTGGCAGAAGAAACCGGCATTCACAGTGATTCTCTTTACCGTTTCATGAGAGCACTGTCCGGTATAGGCGTTTTTTCCGAAACAGGGCCCAAATATTTTGCACTGACTCCTTTGGCTGCATGCCTGCAGAGCAATGAACCCGGTTCTTTGAAAAATTATATCATATTTCAGGGGGAATATATCTGTAGCTGCTGGAGAGAGCTGCTTTATAGCCTAAAGACAGGTAAAAGTGCATCAGAACATATATATGGCATGAATATGTTTCAATATTTTGAACAAAATAAAGAAGCAGGCAGCATTTTCCATCAGGCTATGGCAGAATTATTGGCAATACAGAATGATGCAATCCTGCCTGCCTATGATTTTTCTTCCATAGAAACACTTACAGATGTCGGCGGCGGTCAGGGGCATTTTTTATCAGAACTTCTTCTGCAATATCCGAATATGAAAGCTGTCCTGTTTGACATCCCGCAGGTAATTGAAAAAGCAGAAGCCTTTCTCGAAGAGGCATCTGTTGGGAAACGCTGCGAGCTGATACCCGGAAGTTTTCTTGACTTTGTACCGGCAGGAACAGATGCTTATCTGCTCAAGCATGTCATTCATAACTGGGATGACCAAAACGCCCTCAGAATTCTTCAAAACTGCCGTAAAGCTATGGCAGGAAAGGGACGTTTACTGGTTATTGAAGCGGTTATTTCCGAAAATACTCCCTGGAGAAGCAAATTTAAAGATCTGGATATGATGCTGGTATTTTCAGGTCGGACGCGCACAGAGGAGGAATTTCAAAACCTGTTTGAATCTTCCGGTTTCAAACTGGCAAAAATTTTTCCGACAAATTCGGTAATAAGTATAATTGAAGGAACTGCTGCATAGCAGCTGAAATTACATACCCCGGAATAATTATCTTACACACTGCAGATACAGGAAAAAGCATGATTATCAACAGGGCAGTACGAAAAAGAAGTATCCTTATCAAACCGGTCGGTTCGTTCTGCAATTTGCAGTGTGACTATTGCTTTTATCTTGAAAAGCACCGGCTGTACGAAGGACCTTCTTCAAAACACCGAATGAGCGATGCCACTGTGGAAAAACTTGTTAAAGACATGTTTGACTGTTCAGATGCGCCCACATTTATCTGGCACGGCGGCGAACCGACGCTCATGGGGCGGGAATTTTTTGTAAAAGCTGCTGCGATTCAACGGTATTACGCAAAAGGCAGGCCCTATTCAAACGCGATTCAGACCAACGGAACTCTGTTAAATGAAGAATGGGCTCTGTTTTTTAAAAACGAAAATTTTCTGGTTGGAATATCTCTTGACGGACCGGAACACATACATGATCTCTACCGTAAAGACAAACAGGGCAGCGGAACATTTCTCCAGGTGTTTGAAAAAGCCAAAATGCTTTTAAATAAGGGAGTTCCTCTCAATGTTCTGGCTGCTGTGAATAATTATTCAGTAAAATATCCTGAAAAAATTTATAAATTCTTTGTAAAAAACAAATTCACCTTTATGCAGTTTGCCCCGGTTGTGGAAAGCGATCCGCAAAATCCGGGATCTGCTGCTCCCTATTCGGCAGATGCCCGAGATTATGGAATTTTTCTCAATCGTCTGTTTAAACTCTGGGTCAGGGATTTTGATTTTAAAAATCTGAAGCAGAAAACATCCGTCCGTTTTTTTGATGCCCTGATTAAAAAATATGTTGGAATGACTCCGGATCACTGCATTTTTCAAAAAATCTGCGGCAATTCCCTGGTTGCAGAACACAACGGGGATCTGTTCTCATGCGACTATCTTGTTTCAAAAGATACTTATGTGGGCAATGTGCATGAAATATCATTGGGGAAGGCATTTCTCTCAGAGTCCCATATTGCTTTCAGCAGACGCAAAGCAGCGTTCGGGGCAGAGTGTCAGGCATGCCGCTGGCTGGATTTATGTTACGGTGGATGTATTAAAGATCGTATTCGCGATCCATGTGATGAGGGGCAGAATCATTTTTGCAAGTCCTATAAAATCTTTTTTAAACAGGCAGATAAACAGCTTACAAAATTTGCGGAACTGTATCGGCAATTTTATATGAATAATAACTAAATAACTGAAATATTTTTAAATGTTCTGAAATTCATATGGAAATATAAGCCCTCATTCAAAGCTGACAGAGCAGGAATACACTGTCAATGCCAATGAAGAGTCAGAAGCTTCGGATGAAGTAAAAACAGGGTATTATAAAATCAGACTTCCGGAACTGACTTCATAAGCGGCTGATTTTACAGCACCGGATTTAACCCTTCATTCGCATTGTCAATATTAAAATCAATGCCGTTTCCGTAAGCAGAAAATCCCCCTCCCCCGGCGGGAGGGGGGAAACAGTGCTTTGTAATCAGCCGGATTTTTCACCCTCCCCCTGCCCCTCCCTGAGGGAGGGGAGTCTTAAGGAAACAGCATTGATATTAAAATGACGGGTATGCAGCATCCTGAAATTTTATCCGGGGGAGATGCAGGGTGTATTGCATACGCGCCAGGTATGAGTACTAAGCACCAATGGCAGTAAGTTAAGGGCGAAGGAGTCCCGAACGTTCGGCGGAGCGTTCGACTGAGCTCACGCCGAAGTCTCACGTCAAGACCTGAAAGTTTGGGACACTGAAATAATTCGGAAAATACGGCCAACCTTTCAGTTTGGCACTCCAAAAATTCCTTAACCTGATGGCATTGGTACTAAGCAGCACCCGTGCGAAAATATATAATATTTTTTGCAGGTGCGTTTTTCAAACACATTAACATCTTATAACGAAAGGAACGCATGATGAAGTTTAAAAAATGGGCAGTAATTTTGTTTGCATCCTTCACTTTGACTATGGGGTGCAGTGATGATGATGATGTTGCCACCGAAGTTCCGAAAGATCCTGAAAACACAACGCGTCCGCCCAATTATATCACTCTTCTGGTAGATGACATGGGATTTTCTGATATTGGCATCAACGGAGGGGAAATTTCGACTCCGAACATTGACCAGCTGGCCAGTGAAGGAATTATTTTGGATGAATTTTATGCTGCTCCCACTTCAACCCCATCGCGCGGAATGCTGTTTACCGGAAAAGATAACCATCAGTCCGGTGTCGGCAACATGGCCGGATGGATTGCCGATCGTGAAGAACAGATCGGTCAGCCCGGGTATGAAGGTGTTTTGTCTCTGGAGGCCCTGCCGATTTCCGAGGTACTTCAGGGAAACGGATACGAAACCATGATAGTCGGCAAGTGGGACCTGGGGGAGGAGCCGGAATATTATCCAAGCAACAGAGGGTTTGACAAAACCTTTGTACTTCTTCCGGGCGGAGATACCCATTATCTTTCCGATGAGAACGGAAATGTTCTCTCAAGCCAGCCGCCTGCTGCGTATGCCAGATTAGGCAGGGAAAGCCTTTATAATGAGAACGGTCAGGAATTCAAAGACTTCCCACCCCATGCCTATTCATCAACCTATTATACCGACAAAGCAATCGGGATGCTGGATACGCGGGACAAAAATAAACCCTTCTCTCTGCATGTCTGCTACATTGCACCCCATGCCCCGTTTCAGGCACCGCCGGAGGTTACAGAAAAATATATTGATGTCTATGCCAAAGGATGGGATGTCATTCGCCAGGAACGTTTTGCACGTCTTAAGGAACTGGGCGCTATTTCACAGGATGCCTTACAACCCCCCAGACCTGACAGTGTGACTGCCTGGAATGATCTTTCTGAAGAAGAGCGCAAGATTGAAATCAAGCGAATGGCAATTTATGCAGCAATGATTGAAATCCTGGATGATAATATCGGACGTCTGGTTAAGCATCTCAGGGAAATCGGCGAATATGACAATACAGTAATCTTTTTCATGTCTGATAATGGTGCTGCTTTTCTGGAGGCCGGTTCACCGGCTAAACAAAAATATGTTTCTGAAAATTTCACAGGACTTGAGAACTATGAAAATATGGGAGGCCCCACTTCATTCATCAGCGCCAATGAAGGCTGGGCAATGGTCAGTAATGTACCCTTTACAAGGTATAAAGGAGATACCTATGAAGGCGGTATTCATACCGCAGCATTTGTCCATTATCCCCAATCAAAAGTATCAGGTGTGAAAACCGACCGTCTCACTTCAATTATGGATATTGGTGCGACTATGCTGGATATGGCAGATATTCAATATCCGGATGCCTACAAAAACAAAGTCAATATTCCACTGCAGGGTGTTTCAATGGCAGCATTGTTTGACGGAGAACTTTCTGCTGATCCGACTCGCTGGCTCGCCTGGGAACTGGATGGTCTCAAAGGCCTGCGTGCAGGTGACTGGGCTCTTTCCCAAAAATGGAATGATGAAACATCATGCTGGGATGAAAACTGGAATCTGTATAATCTGGCAAATGATCCCTTTGAAACCACAAATCTTGCGGAAACAGAACCTGAAAAATTGCAGGAGCTGCAATCTCTCTATGATATATATGTTGAAGAAAACGGTGTTATTGAGGTGGATCCCTGTCCATATGGGGAGGAAGACCGTGTTTCTTAACAGCTAAAAAACATTATGCTATTACAGCAGTCCGTAAATTCGTCCCCCTCTTTCCTCCCGAATCCGGGAAGCAGGAGCTTGCGGGACCGGGGTTCCCGGGCCGGAGCCTGGAACCGGAAGGGGGACGGATTTAAAAAGTGATGTACTATAGTCAGTAGATCGAAAAGTTTTCCGCCGACCGGTTTCAGAACGGTTCCCGGAGTGCAAAAATTGTATTTTTGCATGAATGCCCGGCAGAAAACGCTCCGTTTTACCCATGTTCAGCGGTGCAAAAATTGTATTTTTGCATGGTAGCCGGGAGATGCGGCGGTGCAAAAATACAATTTTTGCACTCCGGGACAGTCGTAAAGCCGTATTCGGGGGAAATTTTTCGATCTACTGGGTAAACCACGAAATACACGAAAAAAATACAAAAAAACAGCAGGATATAAATATTTTCCGCTAGTCTTTCGTGTCTTTTGTGGTTATAATAAAATCAAATGGTTATAAACAAAATACCCATTTATCCGATAAAGTTAAAGAAATGAATAAATTAAAAATATTACTTCCCATAGGACTGGCCCTGATACTGGGCAGCATTTTTTTATATTCATACTGCCTGAAAAAAGCTCCGGAACAGAACACAGCAGCAGGGCATGGCGATCAGGCCACATCTGATGTGAAAAAACTTACAGGCAGATGGAAACGTCTTGACGGAGCTTATGTAATTGATATTGCCCGGACAGCCAAAAACGGCATCCTGGATGCGGCCTATTTTAACCCGAAACCCATCAATGTAACCCGCTCTCTTTTTATGATCAAAGACGGGCAGATAAAAATATTTATTGAACTGAATGATGAAGGTTATCCGGGTTCAGAATATACCCTGACTTATTATCCGGATGAGGATATCCTGAAAGGAAAATATTTTCACGGGGGATTGAAAAAATATTTTGAAGTAATGTTTATCAGAATAAAAAATGAAAAATAAAAACAGGGGATCATTCCATGTTTATTTCACACAGATACAAAGTTATCTTCATTCATATCCAAAGAACCGGCGGTAATTCCATCCACCGGGTTTTTGAGGAATATGACCCTGATTTTCAATACAGACTGCCGCTTGATCCTTTACAGAAAAGACTTAAACATCCTTTTGCAAGTGATATTAAAGCAGTAACGGATGCCGGTATATTTCAGAACTATATCAAGTTTTGTGTAGTGAGAAACCCGTTTGACAGGATGGTTTCCTGGTATTCCATGTTTAAACATAAAAACACTGAAAAAAAAAATATTCCTAATGAATTTGCTGCTGTGAAAACAGTGGGAGATGCCGTGGAGGCGGCAGTTGCCGGTAACCTTGCATCATTGGAGGATTTTTTGAAGTTATCAAAAGAAGATCCGGACGGTCTGCTTGTACGCTTTCATACCCCTCAGCTGGCTTTTATAACCGGTGACAGGGGACAGGTACTGGTGGACAGGATTCTGCGGTTTGAAAATCTGGCTGAGGAATTTAAAGCCTTTTCACGGGATATATGTTTTGACGGTCAGCTGCCGCATACCAATACTTCCATCCGCAGACAGGATTACCGCGGTTATTATTCTGAAGAAATGAAACAGGAGATGCTGTTCCGGTTCAGGGAGGATTTTGAATATTTCGGATATGATTTTTAGATTTATACAACAGAAACAGAATGACAGTCAAAGATACAAAGATGCTGATTTCCTACACTCATAAATTTATATTTTTTCACGTTGCCAAAGCCGCGGGCTTAAGCATCAGGGAAGCCCTCAGGCCTTATGTTCAGGAACCTGAACGGTTCAAAATAAGACGGCCCCCGAAAATGACAGGCGGCAAACCCAATCCGATCTATGAAATGTGGGAAAATACACTTTTACATGCAAAAGCCGGGGATGTCAGGAAAGAGCTGGAAAAAGACATATACGACAGTTTCTATAAATTCGCATTTGTCCGAAATCCATGGGACTGGCAGGTGTCCATGTATCACTTCATCCTGAAGGATCCGATTCATGTAAAACATAAACTTGTCACTTCAATGGGGGGATTTGAAGAATTTCTGGAATGGGTTATTGCCTCTGAAAAACCGTATCCAAGAGGTGCTTCCAAATTTCAAAAGGATGTGATTACCGATGAACAGGGAAATCTTATTATAGACTTTGCCGGCCGGTTTGAAAACCTGTCACATGATTTTGCTCATGTCTGCCGGGTCATCGGCATCCGCGCATCCCTGCCCAGAATCAACACAACAGATCACAGGGACTATCGTGATTATTATAACAATAATACAAAAAAGATGGTGGCAGAACACTTTAGGGAAGATATTGAATTATTCGGCTATACCTTTAACGGATAAAGATGACGGATAAAGATATTGATAATGGGTCAAATCCGCTGATTCCCATCCCCTCCCCCGGTGGGGGGTAGAGAATCAAAGGATTTGAGTCACTACCAAGATATTTCTGCGGTTTTCTGCAGGTTGGGGTGAGGAACAAACCCCGGCAGATTCAGGATGTCGGGGTTCACTGCGTTCCCCCCGGCCTGCCCCGGAATAATTATCTTAAAAGCCATAGTGCTGAAAAAGCACCGAGAGGTTACATATGTTATTACAGCAAAACATTGAAAATGTAACAAATGAATTCAAACTGGACTTGCCGGGTTTTCAGGAATTCTTCATAAAAGACCCTGTCAGCCTGTCAGAACTGAATATTTTCCAAAAAATTTTATTAACAAGCGATGGAACCCTGACCGAAATAATAGAAGCGTATATATCTGACAATATTCATGTTGTAAAACTGTCCGAAGAATTTGTACAAATGACAACGGATCTTCTGTCCCTGAATATTCAGAAAGGAAAAAAAGTAATTAACAGAAAGATACTTCTTCAGGGCCGAAGCAGCAGTAAAAACTGGCTTTATGCCGAATCTGTTATTGTCCCTGATCGCCTGGAGGTAAAATTCAAAGATGAATTGATGAAATCAAGAAGGCCCATTGGGAAACTCTGGCGAAAATATAAGATTGAAACTTTTAAGGAAATCATAGAATATAGCAGGGAATCAGCCGGTCAGATTGCCGATTATTTTGGGATAAACAAAGAGGACAGTATCCTTAGCCGCACTTACAGGGTTTTCTCCAGGCAAAAACCCATAATGATGATTACAGAAAAATTTCCGGAAAGCTATTATCAGTTCCCGGTTAAGCGTGAATAGTTTCATTGCGGAAATATTTTGCCTGCGAAGGAGTTTTGACGTATGAAGTTTATTGAGCAATCTGAAAAATCACAGTTAAACGAAATAACAGACGGACAACTATCGTGTGTTTATCAGGATATTCATCAATATTTTCAAAAAATCCGGGCAGTTTTTGAGCAAAAAAATATTTGCACTGACGATACCGTTGTACTGGAATCCGGCAATTCATTACCGGGTGCTGTGACACTGCTGTATCTTTTGGAAGAAGGCTGCAGTTTTCTTCTGATTCCCGGACAGACAACTGTTGATAATAGCAATAATTTTCAGGAATATTTTCCTCTGTTCTGCAAATATAAAATAAGAGCCGGATATACCGGCAGTGAACATCATGCAGATTTTTGTCCGGATAAACTGCTGCATGTTTCTGTCAATGAAAAATACAGCGGCAGACACAGGAATATTCATCCGGACCCGAAACTCTACCTCCGTACATCAGGAAGTACCGGAAGCCCCAAGATGGCCGTTCATTCCCATGCCCGGCTGAAAAAGAACGCACAGAACTGTGTGAAGAGACTCGGACTTAACAGTAACAGCAGAATAGCAATCCCTGTGCCTGTTGCCCATATGTTCGGTCTGGGTGCGGCATTCCTCCCGGCTGTGGCAGTCGGTGCATCTGTTGATTTACAGGCTGGGGCCAATCTGCTCCGATATCTGCAGCGGGAAAAAGAATTTAATCCCGATACGGCATTTATGACTCCTGTTTTCTGTGAAACATTGGTCAAAGGCCGCAGAGCTTCCCGTCCATACAGACTCACAGTTACCGCCGGGGACAGATTCAGGGGGGAAGACACTTTTTCGAGATATGAATCTCTTTTCGGCTGTCTGATAAATCTTTACGGCAGTACGGAAATGGGGGCTATGTCAGCAGCCTGCCCTGATGATCCGCCCGATATGCGTTCCCGGACAGCAGGCAGACCCATGGACGGTGTAAAAATGCGTCTGGAAAAACAGAAAAATGAAAACAGTGATGAAATACCCGGAACCGGCATCCTCTGGTGTCGCCATTCATACGGGTTTGAAGGATACATAGATGAGGAGGGAAAAAACACAGGTCAATTCGCCAAAGAACAGGATGGCTGGTTCTGCACCGGGGATCTGGGAAAAATCCGGGAGGATGCCTGTATTGAAGTTCTGGGAAGAAAAGATCACAGCGTGAACAGGGACGGCCTTCTGCTTTACTTTGCCGATGTGGAAAATGCTGTAAAGGGCATAGACGGTATTGAGGCAGTTGCCGTAATGTCAGGCGGTCAAAGCATCCGGGGAGAAAAAATTTCGGCATTCTGTGTGCCGGTCAAAGGTTCTGGTATAAGTGAATCACAGGTCAGAACCTCCTGTTTTGATATCATGCCCAGGCGGGCGGTTCCTGATGAAATAATATTTCTCAAATCATTCCCCATGCTCCCAAGCGGCAAGATAGACCGGCAAAAATTATCAGAAATGGTCAGCGGGCAGATACATAATGAATCTGATTAAATTTCTCTGGTCTGCATCCCCAGTCTCAACCCTGACCATTATTATTTTGTCCTCTGTCAACGGAATTGCCGGAGGAATACTTCTGATTCTTATTCCTGATGCGGCATTGAATATTTTTTCAACAGACAGATTCTGGTTTTATGCAGTATCTCTGCCGGTGACAATAATTGTATTTCTCGTTTCCAGACACCTGTCCCAGCAAAAAACAGAGATTCTGGCTGAAAAGGCTTTGGAAGATATGGTGCTGAGAATAACGAACAGTGTCCGACATGCTGAATTAAAGGAATTTGAACAATATAAGAATTCTGATATTCTCCTGAGTATTGCAAACGCGCAGACCATCAGCAGCGCGGCAGGCAGGAATATGGAATCGCTCCAGGCATATGTCACTCTTTTTATCGGCTGGCTGTATATTTTCTTTTTTCTTTCCCATCTGTTTGGTCTGTTTCTTCTGCTTGCCCGTTTTGTACTGCTGATGATTCAGGAAATGTTTGGAAAAATCATCAGAGCCTATGCGCAGGAGCAGATGAAGGAAGAAAAACGGATGTTTAATATATTCCAGAGTCATTTATACGGATTTAAAGAACTGAAATTCAATCAGAAAAAAAATGATGATATTTTTCACAATCACCTTCTGCCCCGAATAGAAAACTGCAAAAAAATAAGGATCAAAAGCAGGCGGTTTGGCTCTGAGCTTTTAATCATCAATATCCTGTTCAACCTGACGGTCATGGCCTGCTGCTCTGCCATGTCTTTTACACAGGATATCAGTATGCGGATTATTATCATATTACTTTTTAACCTGCAAAACGATATACTTATCAATAGTTCCAAACAGAATATTGCAGAAGGAAATGTGGCATTGGCAAGATTGCGTCAGCTGTTTCAGGGAAAAAATCTCAGAAAAGCCGATGAGGATATAAGTATGCCGCCCCAAAAGGGCATGGATGATTTTCATTCCATTACCATGGAAAATATTCAATTTGCATATCCCCTATCCCATGATGTTCAGGGCTTTTCAATCCACATTGAAAATCTGACTGTCAAATCAAAGGAAATTCTGTTTATTACAGGCGGCAACGGCAGCGGCAAGTCCACATTCATGAATATTCTGGCGGGCCTGTATTCACCTGATACCGGTATAATAAAAATTGACAACAGAGCTGTTTCCGCAGCATCTTACCGCCATATGTTCTCCGCAGTATTTGCCGATTTTCACCTCTTTGACCAGTTCTACGGAATGGAGGCAGTGGATGAAGACCATGTTAATGAATTATTAAGACTGACAGAACTTGAGGGGAAAACCGCTTATGGGCAGAACAGATTTTCCACACTGGATCTTTCAGCAGGTCAGCGGAGACGCCTTGCTCTTGTCATTGCCATGATGGAAGACAGACCCGTCTTTTTATTTGATGAATGGGCTGCTGACCAGGATCCGTATTTCCGCCGCTATTTTTATGAATCCATTCTGCCTTCTCTTAAAGAAAAAGGAAAAACGGTTATTGCAATTACCCATGATGACCGTTATTTTCATATTGCTGATAAAGTAATCCGCATGGAATACGGAAAAATAGCAGAATACCGGCAGCCTGGGCAGACAAAGCAGATTCATCCGCTTTTTCCCCACAAATCCATGCCTTTTACTTCAAAAAAAGAAATCCCTTTTTCCGCTGCGGAGTACATGGAAACGGAAAAAGAAGGGCCGGAGACCGAAGACCGTCATAACGTTTTTTTAAAACAGGTCAATCAGATAGTCAGCGAAGATCGTTCTTTATTACTGAAGATATTCGGTCTGCTGTTCATGTTTTCCGGCAGTTTTGTCGGTCTGACGGTTATCCTTGTGCATATGCCCCAAATGACCGCTGTCAGGGGAATATGGTATATCTGGTTTATTTTTCTGCTTATTTCCGTAGTTATATCTTTCCGCAGACTGCAAAAAAATTTTTATCATACTGTTGAGAACCGAATTGCAGATCTCCGTATCAGTGTCATGGATAATGCCAGAAAAACCGATTTGCTGACGCTGAAGCAAATTGGTGAAGGAAGAATATACTCATATCTGACATCTGACATCAAAGCTGTTGCCGAAACCTCGGATATCATCCTGCTCTGCATTCAGGGGGGGCTAAGGACGATTATGATATACGCTTATATCGCGGTTCTTTATCCCCCTGCCTTTGTTCTGATGCTCTTTCTGACGATTATCGGAGTCAGTATGTATTGTTTTAATCATATAAAAATGATAAATCTTTTTGAGCAGGTCCGGGACCGGGAGAAAAAACTGTCTGATTCTGTCCATCACCTGCTGAAAGGCTTTAAGGAACTGAAACTCAGCGTCAGAAAGAGTAATGATTTTTATCACAAAAGCATCCGGTATCATGTATCCCGTCTGCAAAATATGAAACTTCGCTCTGTCCGGTATTATATCAGTAATTCCACGATAACATACGGTTTCTGGCAGGGTATTTTACTGATGATGATCCTGGTAATGCCCTTTTTCTGGTCTCCGGCAGCCATCCTGCCGGTTGCAGTGGGGCTTGTGCTGACAATGCCTTTGCGGCAGATTATTGACAGGTATTCAAAGTTTCATATGGCCTATATGTCAATTCAGCGTCTCTTTCAGTTTGAAAACAAAATGAAACATCTGAAAGAGGATTCGGTCCGGGCCAAAGTGCCGGACAGTTTTGAGAATCTTCAGTACAGGGATATTTCTTTTATATATAAAACAAAAGACAGTCATCCCTTTTTCATCGGGCCCATGAGCATGACCTTTAAACCGGGTGAAATTGTTTTTATTACCGGAGGAAACGGCAGTGGTAAATCAACCCTGCTGAATATCATAAGCGGATTATATCCTGCCGACTCAGGAGAGATATTTATTAATAATGATAAAAATACGGATATTCAGGCACACCGGGAATTATTCTCACCAATATTCACTGATTTTCATCTGTTTGACCGCCTGTACGGAATGGAAAAAGTTGATGAGACAAAACTCAGCAGTCTCTTAAAACTCTTCCGGCTCTATGAAAAAGTGAAATATACCGATGGAAAATTCACCACCCTTGATCTTTCTGCCGGGCAGAAAAAGCGGATGGCCATGCTGGTGACAATGATGGAGGATAAACCGGTTTATGTTTTTGATGAATGGGCGGCTGAGCAGGATCCGCATTTCCGGGAATACTTTTACCTGAAACTGCTGCCGGAATTTAAGGCACAGGGCAAAACCGTAATTGCTGTCACCCATGATGACCGCTATTTCCATGCGGCGGACCGGGTACTGCACCTGGAAAGCGGGCAACTGATTCACACATGATTATGAAATATTTTTTATCCCATCCCTCTGTATATCAGAGGCGGCAGATTTCCGGAAACTGCTCCTGGCAGATCTGCCGGAAGTCTATAATATTAACGCACAGCACAAGGAGGTAACACATGGCGGAAATATCAGCAACCCAGGCAGGTCTGGCAGGCGGCAGCAAAATACTTGCAACCGCAAAAGCAGCCGTGCTTTCACCGGCATTCGGAGCGGCCGCACTCATTGGCATCATTGCATTTGAATGGTGGAAAGGCAGCAGGGATGCAAAAGGATTTGCCGATGCGAAAAAGACCGATTCATGAAGAAGAAAAAAACATTCAAAAAAGGAGAAAGAAATGGCAGATGAAAAAATTGTTGAAGACATTCCGGATGATGATCCCAAGACAGTTGCCAATAAAAGCATCAGAAATCATGTCATTGCTTCCATGGGGGGCGGTCTCATTCCCTTCCCCATGCTGGATCTGGTGACAATCACCGGTGTTCAGTTGAATATGCTGCGGAAACTTTCAAAGATTTATGAAGTTCCTTTTTCCGAACACAAGGTAAAAAATATCGTCAGTTCCCTGATCGGCGGGGGCGGATCCGTGCCTGTTGCCGGTGCCTTTGCCTCTTTGGCCAAGTTCATCCCGGTTGTGGGGCACACAATCGGAAGCGTATCCCTTCCGATTACAGCAGGTGCAATCACCTATGCGGTCGGCAAGGTTTTTCTCCAGCATTTTGCATCCGGCGGCACCTTCCTGACCTTTGATCCGGACAGGGTCAGGGATTATTACAATGAAATGCTGAAAGAGGGAAAAAACATGAGCGCAGGAATGAAAGCCTAAACTTTTTCAATTCGTCACCTGATGTTTACAGGGCGTATGCAGTAGTCCCCTGCAAAGGGCACTGCTGCCTGCAGGGGGCATTGCATACGCCCATCCGGCGGTCGCCGGGGCCTATGCAATACGCCCCGGCAGCCCCCGGTTTTGCTTAAGGCGGCAATCCGTTCAGATTATCGGAGCGCAAAGAGCGAAATGCGGGATAAAAGAAAGAACAGGATGAAATATGCATATCATTATTATTGGCGTACTGTATCTCTTACTGAGCCTTCTGATGGGTCTGCTGGGCAGGCACAGAAAATTCGGTTTCTGGGGATATTTTTTCGGTTCCATCGTATTAACGCCTGTGATCGGCCTGCTTCTGGTAGTTGCATCGGATCCGGCAGGGAGCTGAGCAAAACCGTCCGAAATATTATCTGAGGAAATATACATGGCAAAAATATATCAAAAACTGAAAGAACATCTGACAGTTCTTTTTACAGTTTTTCTTATTATCCTGATTATCCTTATCGTACTCTTTAACAGAATTGTGTATTTTGTAGCCCCCGGTGAGGCAGGCGTATTATACAGAGTATTTTTCGGAGGAACTGTAACGACCCGTGTTTATACAGAAGGGGTTCAGTTTGTCTGGCCCTGGGATACCATGTATATCTACAATGCCAGGGTTCAGGAAACCCCCCATGAATTTGATGTACTGACTGTTAACGGGCTGAAAGTTCATCTTTATTTATCCATCCGCTACCGGCCGGAATATAAACTTCTTGGTGTTTTGCATCAGCAGGTCGGAGAGGATTATGTGAATATTGTTGTTATTCCTGAGATTGAAAACGTATTGCGTGTTCTTATCGGCCGCTTAAATGCCGAGGAGGTTTATACAACCAAACAGTCTTTGATTGAAAAAGCCATCAGTGAAGCCATCGGACAGATTGCACAGCGATATATAAAAGTGGACAATGTTATTATAAAAAGAATGAAACTGCCGGAAAGCGTTGAAAAATCCATACGGGATAAAATGGAGGAAAAACACAGGGCCGAGGCTTACCAGTTCAGACTGATAAGGGAAGAGCAGGAGAAAAAACGAAAATATATTGAGGCCGAAGGACTGGAAAGATTCCGCAAAGCACTTTCCGGGGAAGTACTGCACTATATGGGAATACAGGCCACAATGGAACTTGCCAAATCGGATAATTCAAAGGTAATTGTTATCGGAGGAGGGCAAAACGGAGGTTTACCCATTATCGGCAGTCTGCCTCTTGCGCCCTATACAGAACTTATAAGCACAATACCTCTTGAAATGACAGAGGTTTCCGCCAAAAGCGGTTCCCAGGCATCCGATTCCGGAACCGCGGAAACCGCAGAAACAGATAATACCGAAGAATCAGCACCTTCTTCTGCTGCAAGTCCGGCAGAAGAAAAACCGGCAGAAGAAAAACCGGATGGGAAAAAAAATAATACGGAAAAACCTTATAAGCGGATAAATGATGAAACTGAAAAAAATCAATAAATATTTTATGCACAACCTCATTATAAGTTTTGTCCTGATCCTTTTTTTCTCATGCGGTTCCCCCGGCACACCGGCTGAAAAAAGAGAACAGAGAGCAGTCAAAGCCGAAGGTGATATTCTTATCGGCATTGTCACCACCTCTGTTTCCTCAAATTTTTTTTTGGAGGGTGTTGAACTTGCTGTTGAAGAAATCAATCAAAAAGGAGGACTGCTGGGAAGAAAGTTAAAGACCATTGTCCATGACGATATGATGGATATTGTGAAAGGGGAAAAAATTGCAGCCCGACTGGCAGACAATGATGATGTTATTGCTGTGGTGGGTCACAGATACTCAAGTGTGGCCATTCCGGCATCCGTCATTTATGAAAAAGCAGGGATTGTCTTTATCTCCTACGGGGCAAGTGATCCTGATCTGACACTGTACAGCGGTAATTTCACTTTCAGAAATATTCCCAGCCAAAAAGAATTCGGATATGAAATGGCCAAATTTTCCCATGGTGCTGAATTCAGGAAAACACTTGTTTTTCAGGAAAGAAAACCTGTTCAAAAGAGTCTTGCCGATATATTCAAAAAAGAGGCAACCGCCCTGGGAATTGAAATTATTGCCACCCGCTCCTATTTTGAATGGGAAAAGAATTTTAAGGAAACCATTGAGCAACTGAAAAATGAAGATGAATTTGATTCTGTGATGATTGCCGGAAGCATGCCGGCTGCCGGAGAACTTGTGAAGCAGTTGCGGGAGATGGACATATCCGTTCCCATACTCGGCGGTGACGGAATGGATTCCCCCGATTTATGGGTTGTTGCCGGAAAATCTGCCGAAGGTGTTGTGGTTCCCACTGTTTTTAATCCGGGATATCCTGATAAACTGACACGGGATTTTGTCCGAAATTTTGAGGCAAAATACGAGCTGATTCCGGACACATGGGCAGCCCAGGGATATGATGCCGTTTCCCTGATTGCCTATGCTGTTGAAGACAGCGATTCAACTGCTCCTCCGGTCATCAGCAGCACCCTGCGTTTTCTGAAAAAATGGAAAGGTGTTACCGGAACATACGCATTTGTCCCTGAGGGAAATATAATAAACAAGGAAATCTTTTTTAAAAAAATGCAGGAAGGTGAATTTGTTTTTATAGCCCAGGAGCAAAAATATGATTCCGATCTTTTTAATTATATTGAAGAATTCACTTTGCGACTTCCCCTGAAAGCCCCTGTTGGCACACTTGATCCGGCTTTTGTAAAAAGCCGGAGCGATATTGAGCTGTGTGAACAATTGTTTCCTGCTCTGACGGAGCTTGATCCTGAAACATATGAACCGGTTCCTGAACTGGCCAAAGAATGGAATATCAGCAGGATAAATGACATTGTCCATATTTTTCACCTGCGGGATGACATCCTGTGGACAGATGGTGAAAAACTTACCGCCCATGATATACTGTGGACCATACGGCGCAATCTGGATCCGGATACGGCTTCTCCAAACGCATCGGATCTTTTTATCATCAAAAATGCCAAAGCTGTTCATGAGGGCAGTATCAAAAATATGGAAGAGATCGGGGTATATGTACCGGATGATTTTATCATTGCATTCAAACTGGAACATCCGGCCCCCTATTTTCCGGGTCTCGTAAGTCTGCCCGCATTCCGGCCTTTGCCCGGACATGTGATTGAAAAGTACAAAGACAAATGGACAGAAACGGATAAAATTCAGAACTGCGGGCCTTACAAACCGGTTATCTGGAAAAAAGGCAAAGGCATATTCCTGAAAAAAAACCCCGGTTATTTTGATGCTGAAAATGTAAAAATACCGGAGGTGCGTTATTATGTTACCGCCCGGAGTTCCATAGGACTGGCCCTGTATGAAAATAACGAACTGGATATTATGGGCAGCAGCTTTCTCCGGCTTCCGGATGGTGTTTCCCGTATTAAAAAAGGACCTCTGAAAAAAGAATATTATGAAGATCCCCACTTCTGCACCTATGCCTATGCTTTTAATACAAAACTGCCCCCGGTTGACAATCCCCTTGTTCGGAAAGCCCTTTCCGCGGCCATTGACCGGCAGCTTCTGATTGATGCAGTGAATGAAGGCAACGGGGAGCCTGCCGCCACCTGTACCCGTCCGCCGATTTTCGGTTCTGCTGCACCCGGGCAGAATACCGGGATTGTTTTTGATCCTTTTCAGGCAAGGGAATGGCTGGCCGGGGCAGGCTATCCGGACGGGAAAAATTTTCCTGAAATTACAATCTGTTATAAGAAATCAGCATTTCACAGAAAAATTGCGGAAGGGATTCGCTCCCTTTTAAAACATCATCTGAATATCTCTGCAAAACTCAAAGAGGAAGAAGAGGAAACCTACAACCTGACTGTAACACAGGGAGATCCGGGGCATATGTTCCGTGCAGAAATATGCAGTAATTACCCTGATGCGGACAGCAGTCTGCGTTTTTTTGATCCTTCCGATCCCTTTTATAAAACCGGCTGGGAAAATCCGGAATTTGCAGGGCTCATCCAAAAAGCCAGGGAAACCTCCGAACCGGAACAGCGGAAGGATTATTATAAACGGGCAGAAGAAATTCTGTGCAAAGAAGATGCTGCAATCATCCCGCTTTATTTTGAAACATACCATTCCCTGGTAAAACCGAGGGTGAAAGGCTGGAGCCATATGGCCATGGGAGGTCAGCAGATTTACAAATGGTATTTTGAAGAAAAATAGGCAGCAGTCCAAATCCGCTGATGAAAGGGGTTCCATTCCTTCCGGAATGGCAATGCTGCTGCCCTAAGGTCGGAGGAGTGCCGAACTTACAGTTTGGCAGGCTGAAATTATTCAGAAAAAGACGTGCTAAACTGTAAGTTCAGCACTCCGGTTTTTCTTACGGCAGCAGCATTGAGGGAGGGGCGGAGCAGGAGAAAATTCCTAAGGCAATTTGTGATAATGTATTATCATACAGGAGCAGACAATGCAGGAGCAGGAAGCAAAGGAAAAAAACGGCCATCCGGAAGCGTCAGAAGAAAAAACGGAAAAAAATAAAACAGATATGATTGAAGCAGATGCAGATAAAATCATCAGGAAACATGTTTATGTATCCCTGGGCCTGGGGCTGATTCCTATCCCCTTTCTGGATTTCGTCGGTGTAAGCGGGGCTCAGCTGAATATGATGAGAAAACTGGCCCAGATATATAATATTCCCTTTTCCAAAGATATGGTTAAAAATCTTATCGGAGCTTTAATCGGCGGCGCTTTTCCGGCATCTGCCGGACCTCTTATCGCTTCCAGTTTTGCCAAATTGGTTCCGGGAATCGGCCATGCACTTGGTCTTGTCGGTGCTTCCGGGATTTCCGGAGCCTGTACCTATGCCATCGGCAAGGTTTTCAGCCGTCATTTTGCAGAGGGAGGCACCTTCCTGAGTTTTGATCCGGAAAATGCCAGGGAATTTTATGAAGAGATGTTCCGGGAAGGCAGGGACATGGTTTCAGAAATAAAGAACCGAAAGACAAAGTAGTGTTCTGCCGGGGATAGTACACCAAATCATAAATTCGTACACACCCGCAGAGACAGGGCATGCCCTGTCTCTGCACCGAATACACATCATCAACTGTGTACAGACTTGTGAAACAGTGTACCAGACGGTTTCCGGATATACAGATTTGCCCGGACAGGAGTTTGTAAATGACAATAACAGGAAAAGAACGGAAAGATCTGAAAAAAGCCAGAAAACTCCTGGAAAAAGAAAGCTCTGCCATTCGGCTCGTAAACCTTTTCGGAGATGCGGCGGAAGACATTGCCAGACATTTTCCGGAAAAATGGAAAAAGCAGATGGAGCAGACGTGTATTGTGACCCTTGAAAAATCATGGGAATTTTCTGTCACGACCATGTCCGGCCCTGATATCCCGCCCGAATCCGAAACCAGGCACAGAACCTATGCAATGGTTTCAGGAGCTATCGGTGGTGCAGGTATTATCTCCCTGTTTGCGGAAATCCCTGTGACCGGCCTTATCATGATACGTTCGGTAGCCGATATTGCCAAAAGCGAAGGAGAGGATTTCAGGGACTTTGAAACCAAAATTGCCTGCCTGCAGTCTTTTGCCCTGAGCGGTGATATAAAAGACATCCATACCGGTGAAAGCGGATATTATGCCTCCCGGGATCTGCTGGAAAAGCCCCTGGATGAGTCGGCCCGTTATATTGCCAAAAAAGGACTGGCCGGAATCGGTGCCCCTTTTTCTGCCCAGCTTGCGGCAAAACTTGCGGCAAAGTATCAGGCCATCATATCCGCCAAAGCAGCGGCAAATTTAATTCCGCTGGCCGGGGCTATTGCAGGGCTGAGTGTGAATATAATTTTTATTAATTATTTCATGGAGAAAGCACAGGGACATTTCATTATCCGCCGCCTGGAAAAAAAATACGGCAAAGATGAAGTCAGACAGCTGTATAAAATCGCTGAAACCGGTATAATGCCAAAATCAAAGGTGTCTGCCAAAGAAACGGAAAAACTTATCCGCAGGTATGTTTACGCTTCTATGGGGGCGGGTCTGATTCCCATTCCCTTTCTTGACTTTGCCGGTATAACAGGGATTCAGATCCGTCTGCTGAGAAAACTGGCACAGATGTATGAGATTCCCTTTTCCGGAAATATGCTCAAAACGCTGGTCGGCTCACTGATTGGCGGGGCATTTTCGGCATCAGTCGGGGTGAGGTT
Source organism: Desulfobacteraceae bacterium (assembly GCA_011390755.1). Taxonomy (GTDB): domain Bacteria; phylum Desulfobacterota; class Desulfobacteria; order Desulfobacterales; family Desulfococcaceae; genus JAABRU01. The sequence goes on from JAABRU010000002.1 coordinate 87,461, forward strand.
GGGAGGCAGCCTGGCAAAACTGTTTCCCGTCATCGGCCAAAGCCTTGCTGTTGCCACTGTAAGCTTATCCGCAGGTGCTTCAACCTATGCTGTTGCCAACGTTTTCAACCGTCATTTTTCCGAAGGTGGCACATTTTTAAGTTTTGACCCGGCAGGGGCCAGGGATTTTTATGAAACAATGTTTGGCAAAGGGCTGGATATGGCAATGGAATTAAGAAACCGGAATTAACAATTGTTCCCGGGCAGAGCATCAATGCCATTAAGTTAAGCGCGGAGGAGTGCCAAACTTACAGTTTGGCACGTTGAAATAATTCGGAAATATTTGTCAAACTGTAAGTTTGACACTCCAAAAAATCCTTAACTTAATGCCATTGGGGCAGAGCATGGGAACGAGTCAAAAGCTGCGGAGGAGTGCGAAAATGAAGGCGGAGGCCGGTTTTTCGCAGACACTTTCATATAAAGTTACACTGTACAGGACAAAATATATTTATAACTTAAAAAAACTATTTAATATCAAATATTTAACTTTTGACATTGCTCAGAAGATTTAATATTACAGCCACGAATTACACGAATTACACGAATTACGGTTTATGCGATTCGTGCGGATTCGTGTTATTCGTGTTATTCGTGGCTGATTTTAATAATATTTCGCGCAGATATTCGTACATAATACAATAATATCAGAATGTAATTTTTTTGTCCTGTACAGTGATAAAGTTATTACATTTTCTGATGTCCACAGTGATAACACATAGGATTATTATGCCAAAATGGGACAGTGCCCAATCAAAAGAACTTTATAATATCAGGAACTGGGGCGATAATATTTTTGATATTGATCCGGACGGTGAACTAAGAGTTTTGCCAAACCGGGAACACAGGGGGGTTAGTCTTTATAAAATAGCCGGAGATTTGACAGATCGCGGATTTTCTTTCCCGGTACTGGTCCGTTTTCCTGATGTTTTGCGTCAGCGTGTCAAAAGATTATGCAATGCCTTTTCTGCGGCAATGGATAAAGAAAATTATCATGCAGACTATACACTTGTTTACCCCATTAAAGTGAACCAGCAGCGCAGCGTTGTTGAAACCATAGTAAATACAGGGATGGCAGGTCTTGAAGCAGGCAGCAAATCTGAGATGATGGCTGTCCTGGGTTTGGGATTGCCCCATGGCAGTATTGTAATCTGCAATGGTTACAAGGATCGCGAATATGTGCGGATGGCTTTGATTGCCCAGAAAATGGGGTTGCGTCCTTATATAGTTATTGAAAAAACCACTGAATTAAAGTTGATTATTGAGGAGGCGGTCAAAGCAGAACTGGTGCCGTTTTTGGGCATACGGATCAGACTGGCTTTTGTCGGCAGGGGCAAATGGCAGGACAGCGGGGGAGGAAAATCCAAGTTTGGTCTTAATTCGACACAAATGTTAGATGTAATCAATTTTATCAGGGATGCCGGGTTGATAAATTCTTTGCAGCTGATGCATTTTCATGCAGGCTCACAGATTCCCAACATACATGACATTCAGAACATTTTAGCGGAAACCGGCCGTTTTTATGCTGAATTGCGGGCGCTGGGAGTCCCCATTAAAATTGTTGATGCAGGAGGCGGGCTGGGAGTGGATTATGAAGGAATGTTTTCAAGCCGCCCTTTTTCTAAAAACTATACGATTGAAGAATATGCCAATAATATTGTTTACGCATTTAATGAAGTATGTACCAAAATGAATTTGCCCCGACCGGATATAATCACTGAAACCGGCCGGGCACTTACTGCTCATCATGCTGTATTAATTACAAATATTATTGAAACTGAGTCCGTTCCCGCTTTATCGGAAATCCGGCCTGCATCTGATGAAGACCCTGAGATTATTCAGGACCTATGGTATCAGCTGAACAATATTGACATGTCTTCGGCTCTGGAAAGATATCATAATGCCGTTTACTGGCTGAATGATTTATATATAATGTTTTCCTATGGCGCAATTACTCTTACACAGCGGGTACATGCAGAGCAGCTGTTTTACAGTATCTGCCTGAAAGTTCGTGATTTGTTTGAAACAAATCTCCATTCCCGTGCATACCGTGAAGCATTTGAAGATATTAATGATAAACTGAAGGATAAATATTTTGCCAATTTTTCCCTGTTTTCCTCCGCTCCGGATGCATGGGCATTAGAGCAGCTGTTTCCTGTTATGCCTCTTCACAGACTCAACGAATATCCTGACCGCCGGGCAACCATACATGACTTAACCTGTGATTCCGACGGACAGTTTAAGAAATATGTTCACAGCAACGGAATTGAAACCAACCTGCCGGTGCATTCTTTTGACGGGTCTGCTCCCTATTTAATCGGCATATTCCTGATAGGGGCCTATCAGGAAATTTTGGGTGACATGCATAATCTGTTCGGAACTGCTCATTCTGTGAATGTCTGTATTACAAAAAATGATGAATATACTGTATCGGATGCACTTAAAGGGGATACCGTACAGGCAGTTCTTGCATCCGTAAATTTTGATGAAAAATTATTATTAAAAAGAATTGAAAACAGTTTACAGTGCACTTTTCCGGATGAAGAGCAAAAACTGTCGTATATTCAGGAAATAAAGACTGTATTAAGGGGATATACCTATTAAGGAACGGGTACGAAATAACCTGACCGGTTGAAAATCGGGCTGCGGGTCAGACCGGTTGATTTTTATAACCACAGAGAACACAGGGGTTTCACAGAGAGGCACAGAGAAAAACTCTTACATCCCTCTGTGTCTTCTCTGTGTCCTCTGTGTTTTACCGCAGGGAGGGATTCTGTTTCCTGATGACAGATCAGCGGATCTGACCCGCTGCCGGAAACCGGCACATCCGTTTTTCAGGGGATCCGCAGGATGAAATGAGCAACTTATTTCGGACTCATTCCTAAGCCCGATTATTCATATAGTGTAGGACTTACGCAGTTGAATTTTAACTGTTTGAATTTATTATGTGCCTTAAAAATTGACAGTCAATAAAAACAGCAGATTATATTTCAACTGCGTAAGTCCTATAGTGTTTAAGATAATTATTTGGGGGTATGCCGGGGTTCGTTCCCCACCCAACCTTGCGGTGAACCCCAAATCTGTTTTCTTACACACTGTAAAATCAGAAACCAATAAGATACCGGAGAATTAAAATGTTTATTCAGGTGGTCATGCTATGCGGCAGTCTGGGTATAGGTTCAAAAATATATAAAGATATAAAAAAAAAATATCAGAAAAAGAACCTGCCTGAAACGGCAAAAAAAGAAACGCATTATGCAGTTGAAAAAACTGTGCCCGAAAAATCCTGCACTGATGAAGAAAAGGAAAAGGCCAATCAGTATCTTGCATTGTCTTCTGCCTCCCTGGGACTGGCCGCTCTGGGCATTTTTTTCCGGCCTTTAAGTCTTCTGAGCGCAGCAGGGGTTGTGTTTACCAGTATTCCGCTTTTTAACAAGGCAAAAGATGCTGCATTCAATGAAAAAAAGGCAAGAATTGAAATACTTGATTCCATTGCAATTATAGCAGGACTTGCCTGTGGCTACTATTTTGTTTCAGCCCTGTCAGCTTTTATATATTTCGGAGCACAAAAACTGAGACTGGCAACAGAAAACAGGTCAAGAAACAGTCTTGTCAATATATTTGAAAACCGGCCGGTTTATGTATGGGTGCTGAAAGACGGTGTTGAAATCCGGACGGAATTTGATTTATTGCAGTCGGGCGATACCGTAGTTGTCAATGCAGGTGAATCTGTTCCTGCTGACGGTGTTATTATAAAGGGTCTTGCCATGATTGAAGAGCATATGCTTACAGGGGAAGCCCAGCCTGTGGAAAAGGAAGCAGGCGACCGGGTTTTTGCTGCCACCCTGCTTATATCCGGCAGGGTTTATATTGAGGTGGAAAAAGCAGGAAAAGAAACCGTGGCATCCCAAATCGGTGAAATATTGAAAAATACATCGGATTTTACAAGCGATGTTGAATTAAAAGGACAGGAAATTGCAGATGCATCGGTAATTCCCACATTCACACTCAGCGCCCTGGCCTATCCTGCTGTCGGTATTCCCGGTGCGGCAGCCCTGCTGTTTTCGGATTTTTTAGACAATATGCGGGTTATTGCCCCTTTGAGTATGCTCAATTTTCTGCATACAGCATCCCGTGAGGGGATTCTGATTAAAGACGGACGATCTTTGCAGCAGCTGCCTGAAATTGATACTGTTATTTTTGACAAAACAGGAACCCTCACCCTTGCCCAGCCGGGAATAAGGAAAATATACTCATTCGGTAAAATGGATGAAAACAGGATACTGCGCCTTGCTGCCGCAGCGGAATACAGGCAGACCCATCCCATTGCAAAGGCAATCCTGGAAGAAGCCCATGAACGGAATATAGAAATACCGCAGATTGATACGGCAGGTTATAAGATCGGTTACGGGATTTCGGTTAAAATCGGTAAAAAATTAATAATGGTCGGCAGTGACCGTTTTATGAATCTGGAAAATATCGCTATTCCTGCTGCGTTTGACAATGTGATAAAACAAACCCATGAACAGGGGCGGACCCTGGTTTATCTTGCTGCTGACCACTGTACAGAAGGTGCAATTGAACTTGAAACAAATATCCGTCCGGAGACAAAGGAGGTTATAAAACAATTAAAACAAAGGAATATGACCCTCGGCATCATTTCAGGAGATCATGAAAAACCTACCCGGATAATGGCGGAGCAGCTTGGAATGGATATCTGCTATGCAGAAGTTATGCCGGAAAACAAGGCGGATTTAATCGGGCAGATACAGGCACAGGGCAAAAAGGTCTGCTTTATCGGAGACGGGATCAATGACTCCATTGCGCTGAAAAAAGCAGATGTTTCCATCTCCATGAGCGGGGCATCCACTGCTGCAACAGACAGCGCCCAGATTGTCATGCTGGATAATTCCCTGAAAAAAATCCCGGAACTTTTTGACATTGCCTTCCGCTTTCAGAAAAATATGAATGATATTTTTTACACCATAAGCTGGCCCGGAGTTATTGGTATCGGAGGTGTTTTTTTTGCACATGTAAAAATTCCGGTCATGCTGTTTTTATACAGTGTCAGTATGTTTTCCGGCGGTATGACAGCCATGATCTCAGGGATTAGGGAAAAGAAAAGAATTGATGGAAAAAATTCTGAATAGATACAAAGGAAGATTTGCAAATGGAAAAAATTTCATCGTCAGCAGGTAAAAATAAATTGTCATGTCCGGTTAATTCCCACAATGAATGGGACCCCCTGGAAGAAGTCATTGTAGGAAACGTTGAGGGGGGAGTGCTGCCGGAATGGGATATTATAAACCGCCATACCGTCCCCAAAGGTGAATGGGATAAATACTGGAAAACCCCGGGGGGTCGTCCGTATGCAAAGGAGGCTGTCAATGCGGCCCGGAAAGAACTTGAGGAATTTATCCATATCCTGAAATCAGAAGGGGTCATCGTGCGCCGGGTTGAAAAGGCAGATTATACGGCCGGTTTTTCCACCCCGAAATGGCAGGTGTCAAGCGGATTCTGCGGGGCAAACCCGCGGGATCTGTTTCTTGTCATAGGCAATGAAATCATAGAAGCTCCGATGGCAGACCGTGCCCGCTATTTTGAGTCCTGGGCATACCGGAGCCTGCTGAAAGAATATTCCCGGGCCGGAGCAAAATGGGTCGCAGCCCCAAAACCCCAGCTGACAGATGACCAGTATGATATGAACTATACCGTCCCTGATGAGGGGCAGGAAATGCGCTATACGGTCAGAGAGTTTGAACCCACTTTTGATGCTGCGGATTTTGTACGCTGCGGCCGGGATATTTTCGGACAGAAAAGCCATGTTACCAATCAGATGGGAATTGACTGGCTTAAGCAGTATCTGGGGGATAATTATCATATTCACATCATAAAAAACCGTGATATTCATGCGATACATATTGATACAACCTTTATGCCCCTTGCCCCGGGAAAAGTATTAATAAGTCCTGAATATATTGACCCTGAAACCCTTCCCCCGATACTGAAAACCTGGGACATCCTGACTGCCCCGGAACCGGTTCCCTATAAAAATCAGCCGGGAATTGTGAGCAACTGGATCAGTATAAATACTTTTATGCTTGATGAAAAAAGAATTATCGTTGAAAAAAGACAGGAACCTCTGATAAGAGCTTTAAAAGCATGGGGATTTGATCCCATACCATGCCCCTTTGAAAACTATTATCCTTTTTTGGGCGGATTTCACTGCTCAACCCTTGATATTCGAAGAAAAGGGGAGCTTCAATCATATTTCTGAATCCATGCTGTGTCCTTAAGCCGAAAGTTCCCCTCCCCCGGTGGGAGGAGGGAAGACAAAAAATTGTAGGGTGCGCAAAAATCATGCCGGGCCTGCCCGGTATGATTTTTGCGCACCGATTGCGTTGAATCTGTTCAAAAAAACAGACATGGTGGGCAGGATTCAGGCAGGGCAGGCCCTGCCTGAATCCTGCCCACCTACTAAGTCAACAGCGGGTAGGTCGGGTTAGCGAAGTGTAACCCGACAATAATCAATGATTGGCGGGGGATATCGGGTTACGGCTTTCAGCCTAACCCGACCTGTATGCTGCCCCTCCCTGAGGGAGGGGAGTCTTAAGGCAACAGCATTGTCTCTCAGGGAGGGGGATTTACGTCAACAGCATTAGCTTTTTCTATTGCCTATGGAAAATTTCTATCACATTCTCAACATACCGGAAAATGCCGGAAAGGAAGAAATCAGAAACGCTTTCCGGAAACTGGCCAGACAGTATCACCCGGATATATCCGGAGATGACGGTGAAAAATTCAGGCAGATTAACCGTGCCTATAAAGTGCTATACGACCCGGAAGCCCGGAGAGACTATGACAGGACACTGAAAAATTTTCAAAACAGGGGCAGTGAATTCAGAGACTATGGAGGGGAAATATACAGCATTCAGGGAAAGCATCTGAAAAAAATGCTGAAAGAAATCATCAGCCATGGGGATTATACCGACCTGATAATCCGGTATAAGGGAAAAACATTATTTGAAATATCCTTTCCGATGCTTGCAGCGCTTTCCCTTATCGGACTGCTCAAGGCCCCGGTTGCATTTTTACTTTTTCAACTGGGAATGACAGCCTTTTTTGAAATTGAAGTCCGCAACCGGATTGTAAGCATGTATAAAGAAGCCATCCGGTTTCACAGTGATGGAAAAATCATTGAAGCCGAATATATTTATAAAAAAATATTAAAAAAAAGCGGATATTTCATACCGGCTCTTTTCAATCTCGGGCTGCTGTACCGCCAGCGGGGAGAAAACAAAAAAGCCCTTCACTGTTTTCAGCAGGTGCTGAAGACAGCCCCTTTCGGTGAAATCGGTGAGGTGGCAAGAAGAAATCTGAATGAGTTAAGAGGATTCTGAACAGAATGAAAAAAATTATATTCATCATTGTCATGATACTGACCCTCAATACCGCAGCGATCCTGCTTTTTCTGCCTGCATCCCCGTTTTATATATTAAAACAGACAGTTTACATTGCTCTGGCAGGCCCTGTGAATGGTGCGGATAAAGAAAACGGGGAGGCCATGCGCAGAGGGGCGGAAATGTGTCTGGATACCGTCAGAAACAGCGGCCGTTTTAAAAACAAAAAAATCAGAATTCTTGTTTATAACGACAGAAACAAACGGACTGCCATCAGTATCGCATCCCGGATTGCTGATGAGGCCAAAGCAATTACCGTCCTCGGACACTTCGACAGTGAAAGCTCCCTTGCAGCAGGAACCATTTATAAAAAAAACGGCATACCGGCCATCACAGCTTCTGCCACATCCGAAGAACTCACGCATGGCAATGAGTGGTATTTCAGAGTGGTACCGGGTGAGCATCTCATAAGTGATTATGTCGCTTACGGTGTCCGGAATCTGATTGGCAGTACATCATCAAGTATTTTATACGATAAAAATGAACACGAAGGGCCTCTGAAAATGCGATACGAGGCAATAAGCAGGGAGTTAGGAATCAGTATCAGAAACAAATGGGAATTTGACAGCAGCAGTGACAACCTGGAACGTCGTCTGTACAATATTATCGGAGAACTGGGATCGGTGGAAGAACCGGGAACCATATACTGTGCCACCCGGGTTGCAGAGGGGGTAAGATTTCTTTCTTCCTGCCGGTATCCCGGAACAGATTACAGTGTTGCAGGGCGGGATTCTTTTGCCACCCCGTCTTTTATCAGCCGTTTCAATGACTACCCTTATGAAAAGGAGAATCCGGGATATTATACGGACGGTATTTATGCAGTATCCCCTTTTATTTCCTATCTTGCCGATGGGGAGGATGCCCGGGCTTTCAGCAGGGAATTTGTCAGAAAATACGGAAAAGAACCTTCCTGGGTGGCAGCATGTTATTATGATGCCATGCTGGTGGCACTCAGTGCCGTGGAAAGGGCGGAAATACAGGGACAGGATATACGGGAAGACAGGAGAAGGGTCCGGAAAGCCCTGGCCGCATTTAATGAACGTGATATTGCTGTCAGAGGAATCACAGGGAATATTTATTTTGACAAAGAGGGAAATGTCAACCGGACGCTGTCTTTCGGTACCTGGAACCGGCACAGATTTCTGCCGGCATTTTCCCAGTATCAGGCCCTTCTGCCGAATCCGCCGAAAGCCGGAAACACCGGCAAAGAAAAGGCATATACAGAAGAGGCCGGGGCAGACAGCAGGGAATCAGAAAAAGAGATGATTGAAATTCAGGGAAAGGCGGTGACCTGTCTGCGCGTGGTATATGCAGGGATTTATATGAATAAAATCTGCATAAAAGATAGGGAAAAATCTGTGTTTGAAGCAGATTTTTATCTGTGGTTCCGTTTTAACGGTTCTTTTGATGATACCCGCATCCGTTTTGATGATGCCCTGGAACCCGTCATACTTGAAAAACCGGTAATGGAGAAAAGCAGGGACGGCATTCACACCCGTGCCTACCGGATTCTTGCTGATTTCAGAACCGATTCCGATATGAAAAACTATCCCCTGGACCGGCAGACGCTCCGCATCCGTTTTTCCCATAAGGAGCTGACAAGACAGAAGCTGATCTATGTGCCGGATGTGGCAGAACTTCCTTTTTTAAACGGAAAAACAGATAAAAATAAAATGCTGCTGCAGGATATTCCCGGATGGAAGGCAGAAGACATAGTGATTTCCGGGGATATTGCAGAGATGCCGGGCACCGGAAATGAGCCGCTTTCCTATTCCCGCTTCAGCGCAGAAATCCAGTTACAAAGGAAAGACGGGCTATCCCTTTTGCTGAAATACATATTTCCCATTCTGACACTGATCATCATGTTATATGTCACCTTTCAGATACCTGCGGATCTGCCCGGTGCCATCTGCTTTGTTTCTGTTCCCCCTGCGGCAGTTTTATCGGGCATCCGTCTGTTTTACGGATATATGCTGCCGGCACCGGGCATCATCGCAAATATATTTCCGTTTCTGTATCTCCTGACAGGTATGACCATCATCATATCACTGCTCATCTGCATTCTGCACAAAAGGAAAGCAGACACGGAAGTCGGAATTCTGAAACGATGGGGAAAAATCCTGTATCTTTTTACCGTTCTTGCGGGAGGAGGACTGCTTTCATATCCCTACTGGCCGCTTATCCGGGAAATAAGTTTCGGGTAGGGAATCAAAGGGGCAGATGAATCAGATGCGTGTCGGATTTACAGTTTGACATCCTGAAATTATACCAATCCCGATAAATAACCTTCCATACAAAAATCCGGCAAATGCTCATTTACTAACGAATCCGATGGCAGATTATTAAATGGGATTGGTATTATGTAGAAAAAGACGTGCTAAACTGTAAGTTCAGCACTCCGGTTTTTCTTACGGCAGCAGCATTGCCATCAGAGGAGGGGAGACCCGCATCAATAATGGATTTGACCCGCTGTCAATTTGGGCAGGAGACTGATAATGAAAAAAAAATTGTATCTTACCCTTTGTTTTTCTGTTTTATGCCTGCTTTTGTTTCCTGTGCAGCATCTTCCGGGAACAGAGAAAAAAAGCCCTGAGCAAAAGATCGCCAAAAATCCGGAACTGGAAAGTCTGAGTAATGAAGAACTCCTGAAACAGACTGCAAAAATTCTTAATAATGCAAAAGAAAATACCTTTTCCCGGCTGCGCGCGCATATCCGGAGTGAAACACTGCTGCAGCAGGCCCGGGAGAATGCAGTCCGCCCGGATATTCCCGAAAAACGGAAATATGCAAAAAAATCTGTTGCAAAAGAGCCGGATCCCCTGGAATCGGCAAAAATTCAGGCAGAGCAGGCAAAAAAAGATCTGGAATTCTTAGAGGCCCGGCAGGAAAGACTTCAGACAGAAAAAATCCTGTCGGATGAATATATCCGCCAGACAGACAATGCCCTGTCTGCCATTCAGTCACTGCTGAATTCCCTTGACAGTATGCAGCTGTACCTGCTGGAAATCCGCCTGCGCGTGGAAGACGGCACAATTTCCCGGAAAAAAATTCCGGATATGCTCAGCAGGCAAAGCATACAGAACCTGAGGAAATATCTCACTGCGCAGCAGCAGGAACTGAGAGGCAAAACAGAAAAAATCCGCAAAGAACTGGAGCAGATTCTTTCCCGCATCGAAAAAGGCAGAACAGAAATTATCGCAGCCAAAGCCGCATTGTCGGGTGCTGAAAAAAAATACGGCCGTGAACTGAAACGCCGGACCCTGGAAAAAGAATTCTCGGATCAAAGCCCGGAAAAACTGCTGGCCAGGATAGCCGAAGCCGAAGAGGAGCGGATACTGCTCAGCGGTGCCTTCAATCTTTCCCATAACCGTTTTATCCGTATCCGTGAAGAGGCACAGGGTCTTCAGAAAGAGACAGAAATGCACAGGGAACCCGAAAGCGGGAAAGATATTCAGATTCATGCCTATATCCGCAGCGAAGAGGCCCATCAGATTATTGGCAGCATGGAAGAACTGGCAGCCTATTATGAAGCGCATATCCAGAAACTGGAGCAGCTGGCCTATGCGCTGGAATCCCTTATAAAACAGGGGGAAATCTTCCAGGGGGATGCCACTGTCCTGACAGAACATCTTTTCACCATGCAGGTACTGCTGACAAAACTGGAAGACAGTGGTCCGGAAAAGCAGCAGACGGAAATCATCGGTCCGGAAAAACTGGCGGAAGCAGCAGACAGCACATCCGGGCAGATAACAGATGCCATGACCGCGGTTCAGGAAGCCGGAAAAACACGGGAACAGATTTCCGGACTGAAAGAGGAGGCAAAGAAAAAACTGGGGAACCTGAAAGAAAAACTGCTCAGTCTGAAAGAAACCCGTGACAGTGCCCGGCAGGCCCGGCAGTGGGCTTCGGAACTGGAAAAACTGACAGCAGAACAGCTGACCGGCAGATTCCGGGATAATCAGGAAAAACTGGAAAAAAGCATAAAAGACATGGAAGACATCCGTGAAAAACTTGCCGGATCCCGGGCTGCGGCAGATGAAATCCAAAAAAAAACAGAGAGTCTGAAAGATCCTCTCCTGCGGATTGCCCAGCAGGAAGCATTGGAGGAAAAATATACTATACAGAAGCAGCTCCGCCAGATGGCAAATCTGGAATTCCGTCCTGCGGAGGGAAAGGGCCCGGAAAATACAAAAGCAGCCGCGGCAATAAAAAAGGATGCAATACCGGAAGTATCCCTGTCTGAAAACTGGCAGAATCTTCTGGCCACCCGTGCGGGGATTCTTGCAGAAAAACAGAAACTCCGGACAGAAATGGCACAGGCCCTGCAGACCCTGAACCAGAAAAATGATCAGTATGCGGCCATACTTTCGGAAACGGCAAAACTGGCCATGCAGCACCATGCCACTGCCCTGGAACTGAAAAAGCGTCTGGGACGCAGAGAGCTGGAAAGCGAAATGATTCCGGACGGAATTACAGAAGCCCTGCAGCAGCCCCTGCTCCCCCGGATTGAAAGTGAAACTGCGGAACTGATGAATCATCAGACCCTTGTGCGCCAGCAGCTCAAAGCCCTGGAGCAGCCGGATGAAGCCATGGAACAAACCGGAAGACTGATAAACGAAGTCCTGAATTCCATAGGAAAACGGCTGGATCTGCTAAAGCAGCGGAAAGAGCTGGTCGAAAATTTTGAACGCAAAGAAGAGGATTTAAGCGAAACCGAGCGCAAAGAACTGCATCATGCAACCATCCGGCGTATGGAGGTTGAAGATACAATGAAAGAATTCTTTCTCAGTTTCTTTGTTCCCTCCCAAAGTGCTGAAAATCTGACCGAACTGCTGCAGATTTATTATAAGGAGCTCATCCGGATGGAATTCCGCCGGATCAATCTGGAAAAACAGAAAGAAATCACAGATCACCTGATCGTGCTGGCAGAAGCGGAAAAAAATGCCGTTTCCGAAATACTTCCTTTTCTTCAAAAGGAGATGGAATCTTCCAGGATACGGCAAGAAGAGGATTGGGTGAAGATCCGTTCCCTTCTGATGCCGGAAAAAGCAGGGGAACTGATTGCGGATTTCAAAAGCCGGACCGGACAAAGTCTTTCCCTGCCCCCTCCGATTCCGGAAGAAAAAAAAGCCGATGCCGCTGACAAGGCATCTGCTTCCCTTTTTGAACGGCATATTGAGCAGCTTGCAGCAAAAAAATGGCTGGATATTTTCAGACAGCGGATATCTCCGCTCGGTATTGAAGGGGAAATCGGAAAATACCGGGATGAAAAAAGTGCCATGGATACGGCTTCCCTGGCGATTGAACGCAGGGAAAAACAGCTGAGCGGCCATCCCCGTTCTGATCTGGAAAAACTGACAGAAGAAGAAAAACCGAAAAACCGGGAAGAAATGCAGCGGTTTCTGGAAGGGGAAACCGGTACACTGCGGGCAGACCGCTATAAGATATGGATTCAGAAAGCCATGGAGGTTTTTGTCAAACTGGCGGTCATTCTGGTGACGGCTGTGTTTCTTCACTGGCTGACCAATTTTCTGGGCAGGCGGTTTTCAAAAAATTCTCAGAAATCCGAAAAAAGATCCCACACAGTGGTCATCCTTCCCCTGCTGAAAACCTTTTTCAAATTTTTCATATGGATTGTAACGGCCATGACCATACTGAGCAGTCTGGGATTCAATGTGGGAGCCATTCTGGCCGGTTTCGGAATCGGCGGTATTGCCATTGCCATGGCAGCAAAAGAAAGCCTCAGCGATATCATCGGCGGTATCAGCATTCTGCTTGCCAAATCTGTCAGACCGGGAGATGTGATTCTGTATAAAGGGGAAAAAAATGATGTGGAGGAGGTCGGTCTCCGCTATGCCCGGCTGCGCCCCCACCCCTCGCAGTTCCTGGTGACAATTCCCAATTCTCTGCTTGCACAGGCCGAAATTGTCAATGTGCTGAAGGCCCCGCAGCATATTATCAACACCCTTATTCCCCTGTCCAACCGGAACAGTGAAGATAAGATAGCGCTTGCATTGAATCTTGTATCCGATATTATAAATAAAACGCCCGATCTTCAACTGAAAAGAGTCAAATTTGCAAATTATGATAACTATTCTTTTAATCTGTCCCTGCGTTATATTATCCTGGATTATGAAAAACGGCATACACTGCAATCGGAATTCAACCGGGAAGTTATCCGGCAGTTTGCAGAAAACGGCATTGTCTTTCCGCTGATTCCCCACGCGGAAGTCGCCAATATTGTCTTGAATCAGGAAAACACCGGGCATATATCTGAAAATGGAAATCCGGCATGAAAAAACTGTTTATCATATTCTTCCTGCTTATTAACACTGCTGCCTATCTCTTATATTTATCTCCCTGGTCTTTCCGAAAGAACGCAATCCGTATTGCGGTTGCCGGTCCCATGGGGGCCGAAAGGGGAGAGGCCATGCGCAGAGGTCTGGAACTGTATCAGGAAAAAATCAACCGGCAGGGCGGCATTAAGGGCAGAAAACTGGAACTGGTGTATTACAACGATGACAATGATCCGGAAAAAGCAGAAACAATTGCCCGGAAAATTACCGAAAAAAATGACGCAATGCTTGTCCTCGGTCATTATTACAGTTCCACTTCAGCATCAGCAGGCAATATTTACAAAAGGAGTGAAATGCCGGCCATCACCGCATCAGCCACAACAGAATCTGTGATTGCAGGAAATGAGTGGTATTTCAGAACTGTACCCGGAAATGTGCTGGAAGCCCGGTTTGCAGCCAATTATATTAACAAAGGCCTGAATCAGAACAGGGCAGTCCTTATTTTCAGCAACGATGATTACGGCATATCTCTTGGAGAGAATTTTGAAAAGACATTGAAAAGCCTGGGCATGAAGATGAGCGGAAAATGGGAATGGGATCTTGGCAAAGCGCCCGAAGAACAGCTGAAGACCATTATGCAGGGACTGGAAGCACTGGAGGATCCCGGCATCCTGTTTTTGGCAACCCACAGTGCGGAAGGGGTGAAAATTCTCACCGCATTAAAGGATGCGGGAAAAAACTACCCCCTTATCACTTCCTACGCATTTGCCAGAAGTTTTTTTAATGAGATGAAGCCTTATGAAAAGGAATGGTCTGATCCGGGATATTATTCAGACGGTGTCTATTTTGTCACTCCCTTTATGCTATCTCTCGGCGGGGCAGATGCCTTTGAGTTCGGTACTTCATTTTGCAGAAAATATAATAAGGATCCGGGAGAAATTGAGGCATGTTATTATGATGCGCTGCATGTGGCTGCACAGGCCCTCAGAAAGATGGAGATTCACGGGAAAAAACAGATACGGGAAGATCGGAGAAAATTCAGGGAAATTCTGGAAAATTTCTATAGTGAGGAAAACGCTGTCAGGGGGATTACCGGTGCAATATATTTTGATAAAAACGGCGGTGTCAGAAGACATTTTGCTGTAGGAATGTGGAAAAAACACAAGACCCTGCCCGCATTTGTACAGTTTCAGCAGAATACCGCACCTATTGACGATATGCTGCAGGTGGTTCTGGACGGCGGTATTATACTGGCAGATGATATTATTATGAGCCGCACGCGGGTGGTGTATGCAGATACAGAGATTATCAGAATAAGCGATATCAGCACCGGGCGTTCCGAATTCAGCGCGGATTTTTATCTGCATTTCCGTTATTCGGGCGATTTTGATGATGCCGATATTGAATTCACAAATGCCCTGCACCCGGTGGTGCCGGGAAAACCTGTCAAAGAGAAAAAAGAAAGGGGGATAACGGAACGTACTTATCTTGTAAAAGCAAAATTCCGGGCTGATTTTGACTTCCGTCCCTATCCTTTTATCGGATGGCAGAAACTGCCCATACACTTCCACCACAGATCCCAAACATCTGACCGTCTTATTTACGCTTCGGACACAGTTTTTAAAAAAACAGAACCGGATATATCTGTATCCGGATGGGATATTCCGGGGCTGATGTTTTCCCATGATATTCTTACAAAAAATACGGGGCTCGGCAATCCGGAATATGCCGGTTCGGATCATAAAATTTCATATTCCCGTTTTAACACTGAAATTTCCATCAGGAAAAAGAAGGCAGAAAAATTTATTTTTCTGCAGTTGCTTCCTGTCATTTTATTGCTGCTGAATCTGTTCCTGACTTACTTTCTCCCTCCCGAACGCCTGCGGAGCCGTCTGCTGATTATCATGCTTTCATTCGGAGCCGCTGCAGCCTTTCATCTGCGTTATCTGGCAGTTCTGAAGGTGAACTACCTTACCTTTATGGATTATTCCTGGTTCTCCCTGTATATTCTGATGTTCCTGTCGCTTTTCCTTACGGTGTCACTGCACAGAATACACGGCCGGGGAAATGAAAAAAAGCTGAAAATATTCAACCGTACAGCGCAGATTGTTTATCCCTCTGCGGTTCTGGTGATATCAGGAATATTGGCATTTTTTTTATTACAGTGACAATGCCGTTTCCTTAGCCGGAATGATTCACAAATCATTTTTTTACCGTAGTGCATTGTCATAGCTTAATTTTAGGGTAAACGGATTTCAGTTTATAATTGTGTAAATAAATTATGCGATGCCCAACCCTAATTTTTAGCTCTGACAAAGCAGTAGATACAAAATTAATACTTTCAGTAGATCGAAAAGTTTTCCCCGGATACGGTTTTACGACTGTCCCGGAGTGCAAAAATTATATTTTTGCAAGGTTGCAGTTCCCGGTTGACATATGCAAAAATACAATTTTTGCACTCCGCCGGAAACGTTTCGATCTACTGACATTGTTTCGCGGTTTCCTGTAAAAAAATGCAAAAGTACAGTAAACAAGGGAACCTTTATATTTTATCAGCTTCAACTTCTTGAAATTACAGATGTCAAGTTTCCAAAACGGCATCAGGGTGTTGTTTTTGAGTAATTAAAATGAAAAACAAAAATATTCCTATACCGGACCGTAAACAGTGTCTGTCTCTGATTTCCGAAACAGAAATGCCGGAGCATATTGCGGCCCATTCTTTTCAGGTCTGCCGGGTGACACTGCTGCTGACGGATTATCTGAACAGCGGGGAACATATTTTAAATCGGGAACTGGCCGAAGCCGGGGCACTTTTGCATGATATTACAAAAAAACGGAGTCTGAAAAGCGGGGAAAAACATGCGGAAAGCGGCGGACAGTTTCTCAGGGAACGGGGATACCCGGAAGTGGGGGATGTGGTGCGGCAGCATGTACGTCTGGATCATTTTGATTATGACAGTCCCCTGACGGAAGCCGAAATCGTCAATTATGCAGATAAACGGGTTCTCCACGACCGCATAGCGGATTTGCAGGCCCGGATGGAATACATTATGCAGCGGTACGGCAGCAGCCCGGAACTGCGCGCCCGGCTTGATATTGTTTGGGAAGAAGCCCGGCAGCAGGAAAAAAAAATATTCCGGAAACTTCCCTTTGCACCGGAATCGCTGGCAGATTATCTCCCTTCGCCGGGATGTGAGGCAGAAATGCAGGAATACCAAAGATTCTGCAAAGGACAGTGCTTTGTTTCAGCTAAAATTGATGATCTCGTAAAAAAGTCAGAAAATTAGGTTTTGATACACATTAATCTGCTGATTTTACTGACAGCGATTTTCAAAAATCTGACTTTTTACCGATTCATCAAAATTGTGTATGCAAAATGAGTAAATTCCCTGAAAAGCCGGGAATTCAATTCACAATTTTGCAAGTGAAACATTGTAATACAGTGTTTAAGAAAAGGGAAAACCTTCTTTTCGGAGCTGCTGTAAAAATTGCAGGCTGCGGGGGGTGCATCCCAGATGACAGGGGAGAAATGCTTCCAGAAAATGCTGACTTTCTTTTACAGACTGCGGAGAAAAGCGGAGTCTTCCGGCTGTTTCCAAAGGAGAGTTTCCCAGCCATCGCAGTTGATTGCCGCTTCCTTTGGACAGTAAAACCCGCGGGCCGGGCTGTTTTTCCCTGCATGAACTGCAGAGGGGCCCGCCCCCGGCAAGGTGAAAGGCATAGTGGATTTCTTTGCTTTCGGATACCGGTTTTCGGCAGCAGCAGCAGTTGCTCAGATTCGGGGCAAAACCGGAAATCTGCATAAATTTCATCTGAAAAAGCAGATGCAGTATTTCCGGCGGCATACTGCCGTTTTCCAGGGATTCCAATACAAAAAGCAGCAGTCTGTAGAGCTCTTCCTGGGGGGAATTTTCCTGCAGCCACAGATACAGCAGTTCTGCCCAGTAACTGGCGTATGAAAGTTTGCGGATGTCGGAACGCAGGGAGGAAAAGGGCTGCTGCAATGCGCTTTCTTCCAGCAGGCAGAGTTTTCCCCGTCCTTTGCGGCAGATAAGCCGGGAGAGGGAAAGAATTTCCAGACATCCCCCGAAGCGGCGGCGACTTTTCCGGGCGGATTTTGCCATAAGGGAAATCTTTCCCTGATCCCAGCTGAAATAAGAAATAATCAGGTCGTGATCGCCGTAAGAGATGCGTCTGAGCAGAATGGCAGTTGTGGAATACAGTTCCATATTCTTTTGAAATCAGCGGATAATTTTTATATGGGAACGTTCCCGCAGTTCTTCCAGCCATGTTTTGAACTGCCGGTTGACAATATCATTATAAAGTTTTTCTTCTATCTCGCTGCTGACCTCTTCCAGTTTTTTTCCGCTTCCCTGACTGATATTTTCAATATAAAAAAGCTGAAATCCCTGTTCGGTTTCCACAATATCCGTTATTTCTCCGGCGGTATGCCCGGCCAGGGCCGCTTTTATCTGCGGGGCAATATCATCATAGTTAATTTCCCCCAGATAACCGCCTTCTTCAGCCAGGGAAGATTCGGAAAACTCTCTGGCCAGGGTTGCAAAAGGAATACCGTTTTTAAACTCCTGTAAAATGGCTTCCATGCGCTGCCGGATTTCCTCTTTATCGGATTCACCCGCAAAGGGGGAAATCATCAAAAGGATATTCCGGAGCTGATACTTCCTGTTTCCCCGGTATTCATCGGCATGTTCATCATAATAGGCTTTGATGTCCTCATCTGTCAGCACAATTTTGGACTTGACTTCCAGATTCACCAGCTTGGTACGGAGGATCTGCTCTCTGATCCGGCTGCGGTATTCTTCCATTGTCAGCCCCTCCTGCTTCAGAATATCCCGCAGTCTTTCATCAGAATAGGAACCGGCCTGTTTGACCCGTTCCACCGCGTTGTCCACCTCCTTTTCGCTGACGGTGATATTGGCGCGTTTTACTTCCTGATCCGTGAGTTTCTGGTCAATGATCTGTTTGAGCACGTCATCCCGCACTTTGAAAATCAGTTCCTCTTTTTTGGCATGACTGTAATCCGTTTCCCGGATTTTCTGGATATAGGGGTCGCTGACGCGGTTTAATTCAAACAGTGTGATAATATCATCATTGACAACCGCTACAATGCGATCCACAATTTCCCCGGCGGATTTTCCCGGTATGAGGCAGGAAAGACTGAAAAAAAAGCAGAAGCAGTAAAAAAATACCGCTGTGAAAGGATTCCCTGTATCACTGACATATTCCCCTGTTTTTCTGTTTGATTTTGTCATTATATTCCCTGTTTCAATATTTCTGTTTATCAGGATGCAAAAAATAATTCCGGATAAGGGCACCGACTGCAGACGGCCCTGCCTCTCTTTTCAGGACCCGGCAATTTTTTTCCACTGCGCATCATTTATTTCTGTTTTGTACTGTTTGCCAAGATTGCGGAGCCATCCCTCATAGGCTTCCTCTGTTTTGTTTCTCCGAAGAAATGCGGCAATCCGGGCGGCTTTCATTTCCGCTGTATCTTCTGTTTTTTTATCATCTGTCTTATCATCTTTATCCTGCTTCCGCTCCTTTTTTTTCCCGGATGTCTTTTTGGCTGTTTCTGCCTTTTTCCGGGCCGCTTCGGTTTCCTGTTTTTTGCGGATTTCCTCAATATCCGCCTCACTGACGCGGATATGTGCGGTGATGTCTTCCCGGATGACTTTTTCCATTATCATACGGGCTTTCAGTTCGGCTTTCCAGGCTGCAAAGGATATTGCCGATTCCAGCAGACTTTCCTCAAACGCACCCTGGGGATAATTTTTACGGATTTCCGCTATTTTTTTATCCAGCTCGGCATCCGGAACCGCAATATGCATCTCTCTGGCCCTTTCAAATACCGTCAGTCTTTCTATCATCTGCTGTAAAAACTGCAAACGGATTTTTTTTTCCCGTCCGGCATCGGAGAGCAGATCATAAGCGTACGCGCTTTTATGCACTTCAAAGGCCCTGCTGAACTCCTGCTCTGTCATCAGGGATTCTCCCACGCGTATCAGATAGGGCGGTGTTTCTTCTTCTTTTTTCATTTCTTTGCAGGCAAAGGTGATGCACAGCAGAAAGGGAATGAAAAAACGGATGATTTTTCTTTTTTGTATACGGAGTAACATAGGTAAGGAAGGCTTTACCTTTCCGGCCTTCTTTTGTCAATACCGGAATCACCCATTTACATACCGCGCGATTTCTTTGAGGATATTTTTGCTTTGGGCGAGCATGTTTCCGGCCCCTTTTCCCGAAAGCCGGGCTTTGAGTATATGATCCGGTGTAAATTCGATTCCTTTTTTGCGGGAAGAAATAAGATCAGCAATGGCAAAAGGATTTTTCTGGTGCATTTCGGAAAAAGAAAGCTGCAGCAGACCGCCTGCCAGATCCAGCCGTTTGACACCGGCATTTACCGCAAGCACTTTCAGCATGATTTTCAGCAGGAGATTTGTGCTTTCCTCCGGCATGGGCCCGAAACGGTCGGAAAGTTCGGCCCTGCATTCGGAAATTTCTTTCAGGGATTTCATTTTGGATAAACGGCGGTAGGTTGTCATGCGCTGATCCGTATCCGGAATATAATCTTCGGAAATATACGCGGAAAAAGGAATATTGATTTCCGGTTCCAGCTCTTCCCTAAGGGGGGCCCCCTTGAGATGGGCCACAGCCTCTTCCATGAGTTTCAGGAACATGTCATAGCCCACGGCCGCAATATGACCGGACTGGGAAGCCCCCAGGATACTTCCTCCGCCCCGGATCTGCAGATCGTTCATGGCAATCCGGAAACCGGATCCCAGATCGCTGTGTTCCATAAGCACTTTGAGGCGTTTGCGCGCATCTTTTGTCAGACCGCTTTCTTTGGGAATAAAAAGATAGGCATAGGCCTGCTCTCCGGCACGCCCCACCCGGCCCCGCAGCTGATAAATCTGCGCCAGACCGAAACGATCCGCCCGGTTGACAATAATGGTATTGGCCGAAGACACATCCAGTCCGGATTCTACAATGCTGGTACATACCAGCATATCAATCTCTTTGTTCATAAAGCGGAACATGATCCGCTCCAGATCCGCTTCCCTCATCTGCCCGTGGGCAATATCGGCCCGGACTTCGGGGATCAGCTCCTGCAGATGTTTTGCTGTTTTTGCAATGGTGGCAACATGATTGTGAACAAAGAAAATCTGTCCTCCCCGCTGCAGTTCCCGACGGACGGCCTGCGCAATAATGCCTTCATCATATTCGGAAACATAGGTAATAATGGCATGACGGTCTTCGGGCGGAGTGGAAATGACACTGATATCCCGGACACCCATGAGGGAAAGATGGAGGGTGCGGGGAATGGGGGTTGCCGTCAGGGTCAGCACATCCACCGTGTTCTTCAGGGATTTGAGTTTTTCCTTGTGCCGTACCCCGAAACGCTGCTCCTCGTCGAGAACAATCAGCCCCAGAGACTGAAAATGAACATCTTTCTGAAGCAGGCGGTGGGTTCCGATGACAATATCAATTTTACCTTCTCTGATACCGCTGATGATTTCCTTCTGTTTTTTCGGGGAGCGGAAACGGTTGAGGCAGGCAATTTCCACAGGAAAATCTTCAAAACGCTTTGAAAAGGTTTCAAAATGCTGTTCCGCCAGTACCGTGGTGGGAACCAGCACGGCCACCTGTCTGAAATTGTTTACGGCCACAAAGGATGCCCGCAGGGCCACCTCGGTTTTGCCGTATCCCACATCACCGCAGACCAGCCGGTCCATGGGTTCTTCCTGCGCCATATCCCGGAGAACATCTTCAATCACTTTGCGCTGATCCGGGGTCTCCTCATAGGGAAAACCGGCCTCAAAGCCCTGAAAATCATAGCCGCTGAGATCAAATGCCGTTCCCCGGTTCACACTGCGGGCTGCATAAATTTTCAGGAGATCCCCGGCAATTTTTTCCACGGATTTTTTGACTTTTGCCCGTACTTTACTCCAGGAGCCCCCCCCCATTTTGTCCAGTACAGGAACGATGCCGTCCACCCCCATGTATTTCTGTACCATATTCATGCGCTCCACCGGCAGATAGAGACGGTCTTCATCCTTATACAGTATGGTCAGAAAATCCCCCTCGGAACCGTTGAGTTTCAGCTTGCACAGACCTTCATATCTGCCGATACCCTGTTCCCGGTGTACCACCAGATCACCGATATTCAGTTCCGCAAAGTTCTGCAGCAGTTCGCTGCGGACTTTCCGGGCCGGGCTTTTTTTGCGCTGTCTCCGGAAACCGAAAATCTCGTTTTCAGTAATAATTGCCAAAGATTCGCCCGGCCAGACAAAACCGGAAGACAGACTGCCGATGCAGATACAGACACGGCCTTTGGGCAGGGATTCATCCGGAAAGGCATTCAGGGGCAGGGCCTCGATGCCGTAAGGTGCCAGCAGGGAATGCAGACGCTGCGCACCGGATTTTGTGCTGCATACCAGCAGAACAGCCGAATCCGCTGTTTTATTTTCACTGATCCTTTCTGCCAGGGGCATGAGAGGAAAATCACTGTTTTTCTGCTGTTTCAGTTCTTCCCGCATCTGATGATTGCCTTCCGGGGAAAAGCGGAAAAAACAGCTGCCTTTCTTTTGGAAATCTGCTTCAAAGCTTTCCCCGGAAAAATCCCCCGGAGTGTTTTCGCGCATGTCCCCTGTTTGACTCAGGTGCATTTCTCTGATCAGCAGGGGCCTGTTCCGGTATAAACAATTCCGTACTTCCTGAGACCCTAAAAAAATCTGATCCGGTTTCGGGCAGAAGATGCCTTCGGAAACAGCCCGTCCGTAGTTTTCCAGTGATGCGTTTTCTTCATCTTCCAGTTTTTTTTCCAGGTCTTTGCTTTCGGAAAGTATCAGCAGGGTATTATCCGGGAGGTAATCAAAAAAACTGTCGGTTTCCGGATACAGAAAAGGCAGCAGGTTTTCCGCTCCGGGAAAATTGCCTTCGTTTTTCACCTGTTCCGTAATCTTTCTTATGCTTCGCAGGGGAATTTCTGCCAGGGAACCGTGCTCCCGCAGACGGTTGATAAATACACCTGCCCGATCCGGATAGAGAATGCTTTCTTTTGCAGGCAGAATCACGGCCTCTTTTACATTTTCCAGACTGCGCTGATCCGATGCGGAAAAAAAACGGAGAGATTCCACCATATCCCCGAACATTTCAATGCGCAGGGGATCCGGGTACAAAGGGGAAAATACATCCAGAATTCCGCCCCGCACACTGAAATCCCCCGGTTCTTCCACAATGGCCGCACTGCTGTATCCGCCCGCAATGAGTTTGCGGATCAGCTGATCCCGGTCTGTTTCCTCCTCTGTCATCAGCAGTTCGGCATAATCGCCGAGTGCCTGCCGGGGGATCAGTTTCTGCCGGACAGCCCTGACACAGGTAAGCAGCAGCGGGGGAATATTTCCGACTGCCAGCCGGTACAGCACCCGAATCCGTGCTGCAGCGGTCCGGCTGTGGCAGGGGACTGTCTGAAAGGGGGAGGTAATATTATAGGGCCGGAAAGTATGCACGGGAATATTGCTTTTTTCCAGAAAAAAACAGAGATCCTCTTTGAACAGTTCCATCTCTTTCCATGTGGGCAGAATCAGGCACATGGGCATTTTTAAACCCGTACAAAGGCGGGACAGCAGAAATGCCCTTTCCGAGCCATGCAGTCCGGTACAGACTACAGGCCCTTTCCGATACGGGATTTCAGCAATTAATTCCTGCAATGAATTTTTTTCTTGATTTTGGGAGATAAACATTGTAAAAGTCTTTTTTCTTCGGTTCCTTTCTTTATGCCGACGTAGCTCAGTTGGTAGAGCAGCTGATTCGTAATCAGCAGGCCAGCGGTTCAAATCCGCTCGTCGGCTTCATATCCCCTACTTTGCTTATCTTGCAGTAAATAATATCAGCAGATCGGAAAGTTTTCCCCGGATACGGTTTTACGGCTGTCCCGGAGTGCAAAAACTGTATTTTTGCACGGTCGCAGCTTCCGGCTATGCAAAAATACAGTTTTTGCACTCCTCCGGAAACTTTTCTATCTACTGAATATCTGTAATACATAATACAGCAGGTTACATCCTTTTATATGAAAGTGTCTGCGAAAAACCGGCCTCCGCCTTAATTTTCGCACTCCGCCGCAGCTTTGACCCGTTCCCTGGCTCTGCCCGGGAACGCATGGGCTGAGGCTCTGCCTCACACACTGCCGGAGCCCGGGAACGGGCTGAAACTTTCATGCTTCGCTGTGAGTCAGGGCTCATGGCCGTTTATATGAAAGTCTCAGCCTTTATGACCTGCTTTTTTGCATGGAACAGAGCATAAAGAGCAGCGATCCCGCCAGCATGAGCATTGCGCTGAAGTAGAAAATCCGGCGCATTTCAAAATAATCCATGAGGATTCCTGAAAGAAAAGCCCCGGTCATCATGCCCAGACTGTGGCCCATGGTCAGCAGGGACATAACCGAGCCCATTGCCCTGACATGCGCACCCTTTTGCACGGCAATGGCCATAAGGGGGGCCATGGCCATGCTGCCGCCGATGCCGAAGAGAATGTTGGCGCAGAAAAGATCCCGAAATCCCCCTGCCCATTCAAAAAGAAACATGGCACAGACCACAACCAGACTTCCCATAACAATCATCAGATGTTTGTTCCAGCGGTCGGCAATATATCCCATAGGTGTCTGGAGTATTCCGCTGGTAAGCACCCCCAGCATGACCAGAACACCGATGGCCGAGGCAGAAAGGGAAAATACCGCATCGGCAAACACCGGAAGGAAACCCCATACTGTACCGATACAGGCCGTATACGCAAAACGGATGAGGACAATGCCGTCAATATCCCGATCTTTGAGAAGCTGCGCCCAGGTCACCGGTATCTGCCCGCGGCTTACTGAAAGTTCTGACTGCACGGGGGGCAGCAGGGTCAGACTGAGAAAAAAACTGATGGCGGAAAGAATACCCATGGCAATAAAGGCCATGTCCAGTCCGTAGCGATCACTTAAAACCCCGCCGATAAGGGGCCCGATGCTCAGACCGATAAATGTGGACATATTGAACAGGCCCATGATAAACCCTTCCTGTTTTTCCGGGGTCAGATCCCCCACATAGGCCTGGGTAACCGGCCAGATCATGGCGGAGGCAATGCCCTGGACAAAACGGATGGCGATGAGCATCTCCACATTGTGTGCTGCAATAAAAGCAAATGAAATCAGGCTGTAACCCAGCAGACCCATCACAATATAGGGTTTGCGCCCCTTTTTATCCGAATTTTTGCCGAACCAGGGCAGAAAAACCGTGCGGGACAGGGAAAATGCCCCGAAGAGCAGCCCGATATACAGACCACCTGCGCCCATATCATGGGCATACACCGGCAGCAGGGGAACCACAATTCCCACACCGGTGATGGTGGTGAATATTGAAAAAAAAAGGGTTCCGAATATTTTCTTTTCCGCTTTATCCATAATATATTCATACATCTTTCTGTAAAGTGCTGCATCCATAACAGACCTGCGGGATTATATCAAAGGATTTCATTTACCGCATGTATTTTTATGGACAAAAAAAGCGGAAAGGGGTATATTTTTTACACAACTGCTGAACTGCTGATTTTTGATAAAAATACTGTTTCAAGGAATGATAGTAATGCCACAGGTTAAACCCCATATTGCGGCCATGTCCCCCTATTCTCCGCCCTGGACAGGCCTGGATCGCTCCGCTTATCTGCGGCTGGATCTCAATGAAAACAGCCTGGACCCGCCGGAACATGTCATCCGCGCCCTGAAATCCTGCCTGGACAGGAAAGGGATTCAGATGTATCCGGAATATTTCCGCTTTCTCCCCAAACTGGCAGCCTATGCACAGGTGGGGGAAAATCAGATCATACTGAGCAACGGCTCGGATCAGGCCATTGAAATCATTCTCCGTGCTTTTTTGGGACCCGGAGATACAATGCTTATGGCAGAACCGGGATTTCCCATTTTCAACCAGGTGGCCGGGGTTATCGGCGCAAAGGTGCACGGAGTGCCTTATGACAAAAAACTGCATTTCCCCTGTGAAGCATTTCTGGATGCCATTACCGCAGATACGAATCTGGTTGTTGTCATCAATCCGGATAATCCCACGGGCAGCTCCCTTTCCCTTTCCCGCATCCGGGATATTCTGGAAAAAGCCGGGGATATCCCAGTCATTGCAGATGAGGCCTATTTTGAATATACCGGAGTGACAGCCCTGGCTCTCCTTTCTTCATATCCCAACCTGATTATCACCCGCACCTTTTCCAAGGCTTTTGCCATGGCCGGTCTGCGTCTGGGATATGCCATCGCGTCTCCGGAGCTGATTGCAGAATTTCATAAAATCCGGGGGCCTTTCGACATCAACTCCTGCGCGGTTACTGCGGCCGGGGCACAGCTGGACGATCCCCATGCATGGAAAGCATATGTAGTTGAAATCATGCAGAAAGCAAAACCATTTCTGGAAAATTTTTTCACAGAAAAGGGGGTAAAATATTATCCGGGTGCGGCCCATTTTATGCTGGTGCAGCCGGAAAACAGGGATGAAGCCGTGGCTTTTCTTAAAGAGCAGGGCATACTGGTGCGGCCCATGACGGCCCCGCTGATCCGCCGTACCTTCCGCATGAATGCGGGCACACTGGAACAGACAAAAAAATTTGCAGATGCATATCAGAAATATCTGAACAGATAATATTATCCATAATGAAAGAAGAAAAAAAAAATCTGCCCGATTCCCGCATTGCCTCCCTGCTGCTGGAATCCATGGCCGAAGGTGTTTTTACACTGAACGGAAACGGCAGCATTGTTTCATGGAATCCTTCCATGGAGCGCATCAGCGGTTATTCTGCTGAAGATGCCCTGGGAAAAAGCTGTATGCTGCTCGGTTTCAGCCGCTGCTTCGGAAAAAAATGTCCCGGCGGATTTCAGGAATGCGGCATCTACAAACACGGAGCTGTGGACGGAAAAGAATGCTTTCTCCGCCATAAAGAAGGGCATGATGTCCCCGTGGTCAAAAGTGCCCGGCTGATAAAAGATGAAAAAGGAAAAGATATAGGTGTTGTGGAAACCGTTACCGATCTGACGGAGCTTTATAAGGCCCGGCGGGAGGCCGAAGCGGCCAACCGGCGGCTGGGAGAAATTCACCGGTTTGAAAATATTATCGGAAAAAGCCGGGTGATGCAGCAGGTCTATTCAGCCATTCAGGCAGCGGCCGCAAGCGAGGCCACCGTCCTGATTCAGGGGGAAAGCGGAACCGGAAAAGAGCTGGTGGCCGGGGCCATTCACTACAACAGCGTGCGCTCCCAGATGCCCCTGGTTACGGTAAACTGCAGCGCGCTTTCCGAATCTTTGCTGGAAAGCGAGCTTTTCGGTCATGTCAAGGGCGCGTATACCGGGGCTGTCCGGGATCGCATCGGACGCTTTGAGGAAGCCTCGGGCGGAAGCATTTTTCTGGATGAAATCAGTGAAATCAGTCCGCTGATCCAGGTAAAACTGCTGCGGGTGATACAGGAACGGGAAATTGAACGGGTCGGGGATTCCCGCAAACGCAAAACAGACATCCGGATTATTACTGCAACCAACCGGGATTTATACAGTTTTGTCCGGGAGGGAAATTTCCGGGAAGATCTCTATTACCGGCTGAAAGTTTTTCCCATACAGGTGCCGCCCCTGCGAAAGCGGAAGGAGGATATTCCCCTGCTGGTGAGTCATTTCATTTCTGTGCAGAACCGGAAAACCGGGAAAAATATCCGCGGCATTTCACAGTCTGCCCTGCGCATTCTCATGGATTATTCCTGGCCGGGCAATGTGCGGGAACTGGAAAATGCAGTGGAACATGCTTTTGTGCTGTGTTCCGGGGAACAGTCGGGAGAACAGATTGATATTTTCGATCTGCCTGTAGAGGTGCGGCAGACCGAATTTAATGCTGTATCCGAAAGTTTTCCGGACGCTCCGCCGCGCAGACAGAAACAGAAACTGGGTCGGGAATCTCTGATCCGTCTGCTGGATGAATGCGGATGGAATAAGGCCGAAGCGGCCCGCCGTATCGGCATCAGCCGTACAGCAGTATGGAAATATATGAAAAAATGGGATATTCCCCTCAGAAAAGAATGAATGCCCGATTTCCCTGCTCCCTCTGAAATGCGCAGGGAGCAGATATTTTCTCCCGGTTCCCTGAGCGTGTCGAAGGGGATTCCCTGTTATTACATATGCCTTATCAACACTACCTGATATATCCGCACTGGCCGGTTCTTTACAGTGATAATCATCTGCTGCTGCTCTACAAACCGGCCGGACTGCCGGTACAGGGGGATGAAAGCGGGGATATTTCCCTTCTGGATATTGGGAAAAAATGGATAAAAGAAAAATATCATAAACCCGGCAATGTATTTCTGGCAATGGTTCACCGTCTGGACAGACCCGTTGCCGGACTTGTGCTTTTCTGCCGCACTTCCAAAGCCGCTGCAAGAATCAGTGAGCAGTTCCGGGGCAGACAGGTAGAAAAGACATATCTGGCAGTTGTGGCAGGAAAAGTGAGAAACAGAGCCGGAACACTGCGGCATTACCTGCAAAAAATTCCGGGCAGATCCAGCCGTATTCTCAGGCATCCTGTGAAATCTTCAGCAGAAGCGGTTTTACATTACAAAAGACAGGGGATAGCCGGAGATAACAGTTTGCTGGAAATCCGTCTGGAAACCGGCCGGCATCACCAGATCCGGGCTCAGCTTTCCCATATGGGTTATCCCATTCTCGGAGATCTGCGCTACGGCGCCTCTTCCCCCCTGCCGCAAAAACAGATTGCCCTTTTGGCCTCCGGGCTGGAAATCCGCCATCCGGTAAAAAAGAAAAAAATGCGCTTTGTCTCTCCCCTGCCCCTGGGCTGGCCCTGGGAGAAGGAAGGGGAAGGGGAGAGCATTTTCTGGAACCGGTCGGATATAGGCGACAGCTTTCCCACCTGAAAAGATTTCTCAATATACTCAAATATTTTAGGTACTTTACTGAAAATGGCAGTGGTTCGGATCTCTCCCCTCCCCTGAGAGAGGGACGTCTTAAGGCAGCAGTATTGCCGCCGGGGAAGGGGGGATGTAAGAATCAAGGGATTTGCCCCACTGTCCTGAAAATCAACTATCCGTATTTACATCACTGATTCCGGGTTACGCTGCGGTTACTGTGCCCCTTCGACCTCGCCCGGGGATCGGGCAAAGTACGCTATACTGTCCACCGTCATAAACTGCGTTTTTGAAAGCAGGTGTTTTTCAGTTTCGGCCTTACCGGAAGCGGTTTCATAAAACTCAGATTATGCCGGTGCTGAGTATAACCCGACCTTCTTTGTGCAGATAATCATCCGGGAAGTCCCCTGTCATGGCATTTTCCCCTCTTTCAGACAGTCTGTCAGCACACTGCCCAGCACTGCCACGGATTCCATATCCAGATAGTCCCCGATACTCCGGCGGAAGAGGACAGTGCATCTGGCCGGAAATTCCTCATCCGCATCATTACAAAGCAGCAGCATGGGAATGCGCGGCAGCACCTCAAATTCCACGGCAAGATCATAAGGAAGTTCCTCTTCCGAAGCAAAACCGCCAAGTATCCGGCAATTTTTTTCCAGTTCCCCGACCTTTCCGGAAAAATGGTCCGCCAGGGCCTGTTCCACATCTTTGGCAAAAAAACCGATCAGGGGCCCGGCATCCTTAAACTCCCGGTAGGCCGTCCACTTTCCGGTTTCGGGGACTGTATCCGGACAGAGAAGTATATGTTTGAAAAAAATAATGCAGACCCGGTAGGATGCCCGTTTCCCCGAAGCATCCGATATCCCTTCCCCGGAAATACGGTAATCCGTCCCGAAAAAAGAAAGATGCATCTCTTTTTCCTCAATCCTTCCTCCCAGAATTCTGGCGGCCCTGCCCAAATCCCTTCGGGAAATCTGTTCCAGATAACCGCGATAATTTTTTTCAAACACCTCATTTTTTTCACGCATTGTTTTCTCCTTGTATTCACCTTCTGTTTTGAACCGGGAAAAGCTCTTTTCATATGCTCCGGAATATTGTAGAAGATGAAAGGAATGTATTCAAGGGAAAAACACCCGGCAATGAAAACCTCTTGAAAGGAGTAGCGTATGAACAGAAAAATACCGGCATCTGTCCTTTTTCTTGTTACTGTTATTGTGATGAATCTGCAGGGAGCATATGCTTCGGAAATCCCCCTGTCCAGAGGGCAGAGCGTATATATTGCAGTATATTCACATATTTACAGCGGAGACCGGGGGCACCGCTTTGATCTGGCGGCAACCCTCAGTATCCGCAATACCGACATAAAGCATCCCATCACAGTGTTTTCTGTGACCTATTATGATTCCGAAGGGAAAAAAGTATCCGAATATCTGACGGAGCCGGTGCAGATTGCCCCCCTGGGCACCATCCGTTATACGATTAGGGAATCTGATAAAAGAGGCGGTTCCGGGGCCAATTTTCTTGTAAAATGGAAATCCGGAGAAGCAGTCAATATTCCCATTATGGAAAGCATTATGATCGGAACCAAAAACCAGCAGGGCATTTCATTTACTTCCCGCGGTCAGGTTCTTCAGGAAAAATGAAGGGGGCGGGGGCTCCTGCAATGAAAAACAGTTTTCTGTATGACAGCGGTCTTTTCTCTTTTCTGGATATCCGCTTTGCCGCGTTTATTTCCGGACTTGATAAAGGCCGGCATGACCGGGAAATCATGCTGAGCGCTGCGCTGCTCAGTCGCAATCAGCGTATGGGGCATATCTGTCTGGATCTGCCCTCCCTGGCAGATCAGTGTATCAGCGAAAAATCCGCAAAGGGAATCCGGTGCCCGAAATCAGCAGACTGGATACGGATACTGGAAAATTCTCCTGTGGTCGGAAAAGCGGGGGATTTCCGCCCCCTGATACTGGATGAAAAACAGCGGCTGTATCTGCACCGTTATTGGGAATATGAACAGCATCTTGCAGAAGAGATACGGAAACGGATTCCGGCAGTCCGGGAAAAAAGGGATTTGTCCGGACTGAAGGAAAAGCTGGAGCAGCTTTTCCCATCCCGAAATCCGGAAGAAACAGACTGGCAGAAAGTGGCGGTCTTTACAGCCCTGACCCGCCGTTTCTGCGTAATATCCGGCGGACCCGGCACGGGCAAAACCACTACTGTGGCCCGGATTCTGGCACTTCTGACGGAAACGGGGGGAGAATCCCCGCCCCGCATTGCACTGACGGCCCCCACCGGAAAGGCCGCCGCCCGTCTGCAGGAGGCCATTCTCCGGGAAAAAGAAAGAAATGCCTTTCCCATCCGCTTTTCCGGAGAAGCCTCCACCATTCACCGCCTGCTGGGAACTGTGCCCGGCTCCGCGGATTTCCGCCATCATGCCGGAAATCCCCTGCATACGGATGTGCTTATTGTGGATGAGGCTTCTATGGTGGACATGGCCCTCATGTCCAAACTGCTGCAGGCACTGCCCCGGCATGCCCGGCTGATCCTGCTGGGGGATAAAGATCAGCTGGCCTCGGTGGAAGCCGGTTATGTGCTGGGCGACATCTGTGATACGGGCAATGTGCATTCTTTTTCCCCCTCTTTCTGCCGGGCCGTCCGGGAATATACCGGGCAGTCCCTGAACTGTGCTGCGAAAGGGGAGGAAACGGAAATCTGCGACTGCATTGTTCATTTACAGAAAAGCTACCGCTTTCAGGATGCCGGGGGGATCCGGCAGGTCAGCCGGGAAATCAACCGGGGAAAAGGGGCCGGATGCCTTGAGATGCTGCAAAGCGGAAAATATCCGGATGTTTCCTGGACAGAACTTCCCCCTTCCCGTGATTTGGGTTCCCGCATCCGCGGGCGTGTGAAGCAGGGATTTGCGGACTATATGAAGGAAACGGGGAATCCTCCGGCAGTATTTCAGGCATTTCAGCAATTCCGGATTCTCTGCGCGCTGCGCCGGGGGCCCTACGGTGTGGAAGAAGTCAACCGTCTGTGTGAACAGATTCTCATGGAAGAAGGCATTATCCGCCCCGAAGGAACCTGGTATGCGGGCCGGCCCGTACTGATAACGCGCAATGATTATCACCTGCAGCTTTTTAACGGGGATGTGGGCATTGCACTGCCGGACCGAAAGGACGGTCTGCGCGTATTTTTCCCCGCAGAAAAGCAGGGATTTCGGAAATTCAATCCCCTGCGTCTGCCGGATCATGAAACCGTATTTGCCATGACCGTACATAAAAGCCAGGGATCGGAATTTGACCGCATACTGCTGCTGCTGCCGGATCGGGATGCACCTGTGCTGACCCGTGAGCTGCTGTATACAGGCATTACCCGTGCTGCCTTTTCTGCGGATATATGGGGAAGAGAAGATGTTTTCAAAACAGGTGTTTCCCGCGCCATCCGCCGGACCTCGGGTCTGCGGGATGCCCTGTGGGAAACTTCCGGAACGGAAGTGAAAGGTTGAAAGATGAAAATCGAAGATGAAAATGAATCAGGTGAATATATCCGGATATGCATATTGGAAGATCCTTTTGAAGCCCAGATTATTGCGGGAATACTGACAGATGAAAACCTGCCCCATATGATCCGGTCGTACCATGATACGGCCTACGACGGACTTTTTCAATCCCAGAAAGGCTGGGGGGAAATCCGTGCGCAGCGGGAGTATAAAGAACAGATTCTTGATATTGTGGAAAATTATCGTTCACAATAAATGATTATGACGGTGCAGTGCTCTGTCAGGTTTTGAATGACGGGTTATGTTATCCTGTAAGGGTGTATTGCATACGCCCCTGGGAAATTTCAGGGTGTTGCATACCCATCAGTTTAACCTTGACAAACCAGTAGGGGATTCGGGAAAAATATTTATTCCGCCGACCGCCCGAAAATGAATTTCCGGGCGATCATACCCCGTCCCCGCGGGATTTTTTATTTTTTCCGTGTCCCTCGGTTTACCCGTCTGTTATTGCCCCTGCACATAAAAAAGTGTCAAAAAAAATGTTTCGACTATTGCGATTTAATGATATAAAGAGAAATGTTAAATTCAATGGTTCGGTAATTTTTTCTGATTTGCAGCGCATAAAAATATAAGGCAGTGGGGCAAATCCGTTGATGACGGTCTCCCCTCCCCTGAGGGAGGGGCAGGGGGAGGGTGAAAACACAATGAATTACAAAGTGTTATTTTTACCCCTCCCCTGACCCCTCCCACAGGGGGAGGGGAATTTTCAGCGGATTTGACCCACTGCCAAATAATGAAAAGCATTCTGATATTATCTGATATTATATGGACAGTAAACAAAATCCCATATCACTGGAAGAGCTGACAGCGCAGATTGACAAAGAGGCCCGTCGTGCGGATGAGGGCATCAGCGGGGGGGGAAACCTCGGGGCCGCTTACAGTAACGAGCAGTATATCCGCTTTATGCTCGACGATGTGTATATGGCCGTCCCGCTTTCCGCGGCTTTGGAAATCGGGCGGCAGCCCAGGATTACCCGACTGCCGAATCTGCCGGGCTGGGTGCTGGGGGTTTCCAATATCCGGGGAGAAATTATTTCCATTGTGGATCTGAAAGCCTTTTTTTCCATGTCGCCGCCCGGCCTGAAAAAAACCCAGCGTTTTATCATTATCCGCAAGGATGATATAAAAACAGGGATCACCGTGGACCGGATTATCGGTATTTATACCCCTGAACACAAAGATATAACCCGCACCCAGTTATATCATTCCGCAGACAGTCAGCAGATGAAATGGACCCCGTATATTGCCGCTGTTCTGCGCGCGGAGGACAGTGTGCTGAATATACTGGACACCGGCAAACTGCTGACGGACCGCCGCATGAATGCATTCAGTGCCGAGTGAGCATCCGAACCGCATCTGATGACATAAACATGATGAATCGGTAAAAAGTCCAAATTTCAAAAATGGCTATTAATAAAATCAGAGTGTTAATACCAGCATTCCGATTGTCTTTGCAACACTTTGAAAATTAAACTGAATTTTTCAAAATTTTTTGCATACCCAGAGAATCGGATTCAATAAATTCAGATTGCCGGATCGCAAAGAGCGAAATGTGGGTTAATATATATAAAAATCTGTTTTTCGGACTTTCTGCGAGACCGTCAGAATAGATCCGCAGTTTCCGGGAATTTTCCGGGAGAACTGCTGAGACACAATACAATAAGACATTGAAACTGCATCCCCAAAACAGAATTCCTGCATACTGCGCAGGATTACAGACAGATTCCGTAAGGAAAACAGAGGATTGTATCCATGTCCGGGCCTGCTGACGAAATCATCAGGGGATATATTGATGAAGTACAGACCTATATCCCCTTGCTGAAGGAAGGCACTGCAAAACTGCGGACAGATCCCGGTCAGAAAAAAGTGCTGAAAGAACAGCATGGTATGGTCAGTACCATCAAAGGGGCCTCCCTGATGATCGGTATTCCGGGGCTGAGCACTATTGCCGGGCAGCTGGAAGAACTTCTGGCGGATATGCTTGCCGGGCAGGTAACAGCAGATGCAGCGGCTCTGGATGCGGTGGACAGCACTCTGGAATGCATACAGCAGTACTGCGATGATATTTGCGGAGAAAAAGGTGTGCAGTCTCGGGAAATCCTGCGGCAGATACTGCTGATATGCCGACCTCTCCGGAATATGCCGCCTGAAGAAGATGAAGCCGCAATGGCCGGGATACTGGACAGTGTGCCGGAACACGAAGGACTCAGCGGCCAGGGGGATGAAGAACCGCTTTTTGAAATTGATGCGGAAATGGCAGAGACCCTGGCCGAATCGGAACAGGCAGATGAAAACGGGGAGGCATTTCCGGAAAATACAGGGGAAACAGAAGAGGATGAAGATAGGGCCATGACGGAAATGCCGGATGTCATGCCCGAACTGCTGGAGAGTTTTTATGAAGAATCCAAAGAACACCTGGAAGAACTGGACAGTTCTTTAAACAGCCTGGAAGCCCGGATTACAGCCCCTGCCCCCATATCCCCGGCCGTCAGAGAAAGCATCCGCAAAATCCGCCGGGCCGTGCATACCCTCAAAGGTGCGGCCGCGGTGATCGGTCTTTCCAATATTTCCTCCTGGGGTCATATTATGGAGGATTTTCTGGACTGGTTATTTGAAACTGCAAAGGATATCCGGCCGGAAACCGTATCACTGCTCATGGAATCCGCGGATCTGCTGGCCCGTATCGTTGCCATCCCCCAGGATCCCCAGAAAGCCAAAATCCGCACTCTGCAGGCCCGTTATGCGGAAATCATGCAGACATCCCCGGAAGAAATCACCGTGGCCGATACCCATGAAGAATCGGAAAAAAAAGAAAAACCCCCATCCGCACCTGCGGAGGAAGAGGCGGATATTCCGGCTGATTTTTACAGCAGGCAGGGACAGACACTGCGGGTGAGTACAGACAGGGTGGATGAACTGGTCAATCTCATCGGCGAACTGATGATTGCCGCCAGTGCCTTTGATCAGCAGATGAGTATATTTACCGAAGCTCTGCATGAGCTGGAATGGTCACGGGATCGCCTGCGGGAAATTGCACGGAACATGGAAGTGGAATATGAGGTCAAAGCCCTGGGGGGGCTGAAAAGCGGACTTATCCCCCTGCCTTCGGATACCGCTGCGGGCAGGGATCCTCTTTCGGAATTTGAGGATTTCGACTCTCTGGAACTGGATCAGTATTCGGAACTGAGCCTGATTATCCGTACCCTGAATGAATCCTCCATTGATGTGGGTGCCATCTTTTCACGACTGACCAGTATGCACAGCGATTATGACGGTCATTTCAACCGTCAGCGGGTACTGCTGAGTGATCTGCAGGATAAAATGATGCAGGTGCGCATGATTCCCATGTCCACCCTCAGCAACAAACTGCGCCGCACCGTGCGGGAAGTCGCCAAAGTCCTGAAGAAAAAAATACGACTGGTCATCAGCGGTGAAGAAATTGAACTGGATCGGCTGATATGGGAAAAAATAACTGATCCCCTTATGCATCTGCTCCGGAATGCAGCGGATCACGGTATAGAAATGCCGGAGGTCCGTAAAGAAACGGGAAAAACCCCCATGGCCACCATCCGCCTGGAGGCCAGCCGGGAAGGGAACCAGGTTGTTATCCGCATCAGTGATGACGGTGCCGGGCTGGATTACCGGACTATCCGGGAAAAAGCCCTGAAAGCCGGGCTGATTTCAGCAAAAGAAAAAATACCCGAAGAAGAGCTGGCCGGACTGATTTTCCGCCCCGGATTCAGCACAAAAAATCGGATCAGCGAGGTCTCCGGCCGGGGTGTGGGCATGGATGTGGTGCGGGAGAATATCCAGGCCCTGAAAGGCAATGTACGGGTGGTATCCTGGAAAGACAAAGGCACCCGTTTCACCATCCGCATTCCGCTGACCCTGGCTGCCATCCGGGCACTGCTTTTTTCCGTGGGCGGACATCCCTATGCCATTGCCCTGAATGAAATACGGGAAATTATCCGGGCCGATGCCGAAAGCCTGATACAGACACCCAAAAGAGCTTTGCGGACAGAAAAGGATCTGATCCCCCTGACCCCTTTGAAAGACTATCTGGTTCCAAGTGAGGCCGGGGAGCATTCTGTGGAAAATCCGATTATTCTGGTGGCAGAATGTGCGGGAAAAACCGAAGCTCTGGAAGTGGACAGCCTGCTGGGACAGCAGGAAATTGTTATCAAAAGCACCGGAACGCATCTGCGCCATGTGCGCGGCATTTCCGGCGTTACCATTGTCGGGGACGGAACCGTGGTTCCCATTCTGAACATTCCGGAACTCATCGGCCGGGAAGCCGGTATTCCCGGCAGGATGGGAGCGGATTTTGAAGACAGCACTGCGGCAGGACCTCTGAACGAAAAACCCCTGGCCGTAATGATTGTGGATGATTCCGTGAGTATCCGCCAGGTGGTCTCCCGGCTCATAGAAGAACAGGGCTGGAAAGTGAAAACCGCCAAAGACGGCATGGATGCTTTGGAAAAACTGGGGGAAACAAAACCGGATATTATTATTCTGGATATTGAAATGCCGCGCATGAACGGCTATGAACTGCTCAGCACCCTCGGCGCAGAACCCGAATACCGGGATATTCCCGTTGTGATGCTGACCTCCCGCGCGACCGGAAAACATCAGGAAAAAGCCCTGGGACTGGGGGCCAAAGGTTTTATGGTCAAGCCCTATAATGATAATGAATTCATTGATCTGCTATTGCATCTGACCGGTTGATATGAAAGAAATCATGCTGTTTCAGGCCGGAAACGAAGAATTCGGACTTTATCTGTCTGATGTCAAAAGCGTGTACCGGGCATCGGAACTCGCGCAACTGCCTCTTTCTCCGGAACTTTCAGACAGTCTGTCTGAAGAAGTTTCCGGCAGGGTGCCCGGTATTTCACCCCATGGGGGAACCGGCAGTCTGTCTGATGACAGTTATATCCGTGTCTGCCGTCTGCCCGGGGGCAAAGATATGCTCCTTTATGATTTTCCGCGGATATTCAGTGCGAAAACCCGGCCTTCCCCCCTGCAGAAAATCATCCGCACGGATGTGGGCAGTGTTGCCCTGGCGGTGCTGGCAGATCATATTGAACGGGTGGCGGAAAGCGATGCCGACCGGATTTTCTCCCTGCCGCGGGTTTTCGGAAAACGGTCTCTGCAATGGTTTCCTTCGGTATTTTCAACCGGCACAGCCGGAGAGGAAAAGAGACTGGTTCCCATTCTGGACCCGGCAGGAATGGCCGGTATTGATGCAGTGGCACAGGATACTGTCTGCCGTCCCCCGGATATCCCCGCCGGGGACTGCCGGGATACGGAAGAATATATTTCCCGCTGCATCCGGCCGGATGCACTGGAAAAGGAGATTTGCCGTGCCATACGCAGGGGAATCAGCAGGGGACTGAACAGAAGCATATTCCGGATGACGGTATTTCGGGAAAAGGCGGCAGGACATTGACCGTA
The DNA here is from genome assembly GCA_011390755.1 of Desulfobacteraceae bacterium. Classification (GTDB taxonomy): domain Bacteria; phylum Desulfobacterota; class Desulfobacteria; order Desulfobacterales; family Desulfococcaceae; genus JAABRU01. Next base: position 125,218 of record JAABRU010000002.1, read on the forward strand.
TATCTGAAACAGGACGGAAGGGACCGGGTACTGCTGATTCCCGCACATGCACCGAAAATTTCGGGAAAAGCCGTCCATTTTCTGTTTACCCTCGGTCAGGTAAAAGATATATTCCGTAAAGAAGTGATTCGGCAGATTCCTTTTGCCCCTTCCTGGGTGATGGGGCTGACCCGCTGGCGGGAGAAGGCGGTTCCGGTCATCTGTCTGGAAGACTGCCTGGGAATGCCCTTTATTCCCTCTGCGCATCCCGGCCGTATGGTGCTCATCCGCAGCCGGGAACAGTATGCTGTTCTTTATGCGGATACGGCTCTCCGACTGGTACATCTGCCGGAAACTTCTGCTCCCCCGGAATCTGTTTCCTGGATTTCCGAAAAAAATCTTGTACGGGGTGTCTATGAATGCAAAGAAGGATTTCTGGTGCTGGCAGATATGCCCGGAATTCTGAACATGCGGCAAAAGCAGATAACAGGGGAATAAAAAAGTCCAACAGAATACCGGCGGTCTGTCCGCCTATACAGCAAATCTTCGGAACCACAGCAGAAGGAGGAAATTTTGGAACGTCTGAAAAAATGGATACAGGGCCTGAGTATCGGCACCAAACTGCAGCTCAGTATTGTACTGATCGTATTATTTGCACTGGCCGTTGTTTTATCAATTTTCAGTACCTCTTATCTGCAATCCGTGATTGCCAGTAATCAGGAGGTTCTGCAGGCAAGAGCGGATGCCGTGGCCAATTATATCTCGGCAACGGATATCGAGGGGCAGTTGCAGATCCCGGATCAGCCCCTTACTTTTCTCCAGGAAAAATTGGAGGAATTCAAACATTACAACAGTTCTCTTATTACAATTCTCAATAAAAACAATATGATTGTGGGAGTGACAGATTTTCAGGACAAACTGGCCGGAAAAAATATGAGCAGAATGCCGCCTGTTTACAGAGATTATTTTCAGATGGATATGATTCAGGAAAAAAAGAAAGGCATCCGTGACAATGTATTCCGCCCCTTTGACGGCAAAACCGTATTCTGTGCCTATTCCCCTTTGCCTTCGGGAAACGGCATGGTACTTCTGGATGTCAGCCGGAATGAAATTCTTTCCCCGGTAAAAAAAGTGCTGATCTATATTCTGGGACTGACGGCCGTCATGTTCCTGCTGATTATTCTGGTGATCTGGTTTGTGGCCGATCGCACGGTTATCCGGCCCGTGCTGAATATCATGTCCGTGTTTGAGGAAATCGGCAAAGGCAATTATGAAGCCCGTTCCCATGTTCTCAATGATGATGAGCTGGGCAAAACCTCCCGCAGTCTCAATGAAATGCTGGACAATACCCTGAATCTGATTCAAAGCAGTGAGGAAAGGGATTCCATGCAGGGTTCCATTATGAACCTGCTGGAAGAAATCAGCGGTCTGGCCGAAGGGGATCTCACGGCCCGGGCCGAAGTTACCGAAGATTTTACCGGAGCCATTGCGGATTCTTTTAATGAAATGGCCGAGCAGCTCAGCGAGGTCGTCAAAAATGTAAAGGATGTGACCCTCCAGGTCATCTCCACTTCCCAGGAAGTCAGCCGTTCCACAGAAAATCTGGCTGAAACCAGTGAAATGCAGGCGGTTCAGGTGGGGGAAACCATAGATGCCATCAATGATATGTCCACTTCCATCCAGCAGGTGGCTGAAAACGCGGGTCGCTCCGCCTCCGTATCCGAACAGGCCACACTGCACGCCAAAGAAGGGGCCGAAGCTGTGCGCGCCACCAACCGGGCCATGGAATCCATCCGCGAACATGCCCAGGAAACCGCGCGGGCCATCAAACGTCTGGGGGAAAGTTCCCAGGAAATCGGCAATATTGTACAGCTCATCAATGACATTGCCGACCGTACCTCCATCCTGGCCCTCAATGCTTCCATACAGGCCGCTATGGCAGGGGATGCGGGCCGCGGATTTGCCGTGGTTGCCGAAGAAGTGCAGCGCCTGGCCGAACGTTCCACCAACGCCACCAAACAGATTGATACCCTGATCAAAAATATCCAGGCCGAAATCAACGAAGCCGGGTCCAGCATGGAAGAAAGCATACAGCGGGTGGTGGAAGGTTCCCGCCTTGCGGACGGCGCGCGGAAAAAACTCCAGGAAATCGAAACGGTTTCCACCCAGCTGGGAGAGCTGATCCAGTCCATCTCCATGGCATCCAAGCAGCAGGCCAAGGCATCGGAGGATATTGCCAAAACCATGGAGGAGGTGGGGGAAATCAGTTCCCAGACCTCGGCCGCCAGCCGTCAGACGGCCGTATCCATGAAAAGCCTGGCCAAAATGTCGGCCCAGCTGAATGAATCCGTGTCGGTCTTCCGCCTGAGTGAAGACGCGGCCACAGACAGTATCGCGGTGTAAATATGTCTATCCGTCTAATTGCCTCGGATTTATACCGGTGCATCAAAGAGGCCGACAGTCTGAAAAAAGAAATTGCGCAGACCCCTTATGAAAAGCAGGTGCCCCTCAAAGAACAGCTGCGCAAAGTCAATGCGGAAGTCAGGCGGATGCGGGAAATGCTGGAGGGTCAGAAAGATCGTCCCCTGCATCCGAGAATCTATCGCTAAGAAAGGAATATCCATGTATTTCAAACAGAAGCTCTCTTTATCCCTGCTTATTTTTCTGATGTCCCTTCCGGCTTTTGCCGCGCCGCAGCTGCCTGAAGACATTCAGTGGCAGACCAATGAAAATGATCCGGTTTTTGCTTCTCCCGAAGCGCAGAAAGGCGGAACATTCAACACGGCCATTCTCGCCTTTCCGCCCACTTTCCGCACAGTCGGACCGGATTCCAACAGCGGATTCCGCAGTGCGATCCTTGACAATCAGCTCAGCCTCATCAGTCTGCATCCCAATACACTGAATATTATCCCGGAACTGGCCACCCACTGGGCTTTTGACAAAGACAGAAAGACCATGTATTTCAGACTCAATCCCAAGGCCCGCTGGTCGGACGGAAAGCCGGTCACAGCAGATGATTATGTGTATACCCTGGAATTCATGCGTTCCAAACATATTATCGCTCCCTGGTACAACGACTATTATACAAATGAAATCGAAAAGGTGGAGGTCTTTGATCCGCTTACCATCGCGGTTGTCAGCACCAAGGCCGTTCCGGATCTGCATCTCAGACTGGGTCTTTCCCCCACTCCCCGCCATTATTACGGGGAACTGAAAGAGGATTTTGTAAAAAAATACAACTGGAAAATTGTCCCCAATACCGGGCCTTACCAGATCGGCGATTTTAAAAAAGGCCGCCATATCCGCTTTGACCGGAAAAAGGACTGGTGGGCCGCTGACCTGCATTATTTTAAAAACCGCTTTAATGCGGACCGGGTGATATATTCTGTTGTCAGAAATCATAATGTGCAGTGGGAATACTTCAAAAAGGCGAAAATAGATACTTTCGGTCTTACCTTTCCGGATTACTGGCATATCAAATCAGAAATTCCGGAAGTGGAGAAGGGCTATATTCACAAAATCTGGTTTTTCAATGATACCCAGCAGTCGGCCCAGGGGCTGTGGATGAACCAGGATCAGGAGATTTTCAAAGACAAAAACGTCCGTTATGCCTTTGCCCATGCCATGAATATCGAAAAAGTCATTTCCGAAGTACTGCGAAATGATTATTTCCGGCTGGAAAACGGCAATGTGGGTTACGGGCCTTATTCCAATACCAAAATCCGGGCCAGACGCTTTGACATTGCAAAAGTGGAAGAATATATGAAGGCATCGGGCTGGGAACGGGGGACGGACGGTATATGGACAAAGGAAGGACAGCGTTTTTCCGTGGAAGTGGTCTATTACCATGAGGAGCATACGCCCCGTCTGGTGGTTTTAAAGGAGGAAGCCAAAAAGGCCGGGGTGGAACTGCGCATACAGAAACTGGATTCCTCGGCCTGGTATAAAAAGGTAATGGAGAAAAAGCATGATGTGTCCTGGGGCGGCTGGAGCACATCCCTGCGTCCCCGTTTCTGGGAACATTATCATTCTGTGAACGCGCATAAACCCCAGACCAATAATATCAGCAATACCGATGATCCGGAACTGGACAAAATGATAGACACCTACCGCAATTCCCTGGATGAGCAGGAGCGGATCGCACTTTCCCTGAAAATGCAGAAAAAAATATATGAAATATGCCCCTTTGTGCCCACCTTCATGGTTCCCTATGTACGGGAAGGATACTGGCGCTGGTGGCGACTTCCCGCACCGCCGGGAACCAAAACTTCCGGTGCACTGTTTGATCCCTTTAACAGCACTTCGGGCGGGCTGTTCTGGTATGATAAAAATATGCATGAAGAGACAAAGAAAGCCATGAAGCAGGGAAAGGCGTTTGAACCGGTAACAATTATGGAAGAAACCTATAAAATGGAGTTTCTGAAATAATTGCAGACAGGCAGCATTCTCCGGATCAGAAACCTTGTCACCTCCTTTGACACCGAAGCCGGTGAAATCCGCGCGGTGGATGATGTCAGTTTCAACCTTCCCCGTGGCAGTACTTTGGGGCTGGTGGGTGAATCCGGCTGCGGCAAAAGTGTAACAGCCCTGTCTGTTATGCGTCTGCTGCCCCGGCCCATGGGGAAAATCCAATCCGGTCAGATTCTGTATAATGACCGGGATATTACGACTCTTCCTGTGGAAGAACTTCGGGAGATTCGCGGCAGGCGGATTTCCATGATCTTTCAGGAACCCATGACAGCCCTGAATCCGGTGCACCGCATCGGAAAACAGATTTCCGAAGTTTACCGCCTGCATTTTCCCCGAATGTCCAAAGCGGAGATGGAGACATCTTCCGTGGAAATGCTCCGCAGGGTGGGAATTCCCGAACCGGAACAGCGCATGAAAGAATATCCCCACCGGATTTCCGGGGGAATGCGGCAGCGGGTCATGATTGCCATGGCTCTTGCCTGCCGTCCCGACATTCTTATTGCGGATGAACCCACCACGGCTTTGGATGTGACCATCCAGGCACAGATTCTTACCCTTATCCGGGAACTTCAGACCGAAACCGGCATGTCCGTTATCTTTATCACCCATGACCTGGGCGTGATTGCGGAAATCTGCGAGCGGGTGGTGGTCATGTATGCGGGGAGAATTGCGGAAAGCGGACCGGTGGATGAGATTTTCCGGCATCCGGCCCATCCCTATACCCGCGGACTTCTCTCTTCCATCCCCCGCCTGGAAACAGCCCGCAAGGAAAAACTCCGCATCATCAAAGGCATTGTCCCCAGTCTCTACGATCTGCCCGAAGGCTGCCGCTTCCGGAACCGCTGCCCCCATGTGCAGGAAATCTGCAAGAATCAGCCGGAGATGAAAGAAGTGGGAGAGGAACATCGGGCAGCCTGCCATTTCAGTGGAAAGGGGTTCGGTGTCAGGGGGTCGGTGTCAGGTGTTCGGTGTTCGGGGGCAGAATCCGGTCCCCGGCCCCCGGTCCCCGGTCCCCGGCCCCCGGTCCCCGGTCCCCGGCCTCCAATCCCCTGTTTGCAGGTTCGTAATCTGAAGATGCACTTCCCTGTCCGCGGAGGTATTTTCATGCGCCGCACCGGGACTGTGTATGCGGTGGATGATATTTCCTTTGATATTCAGATCGGGCAGACCCTGGGGATGGTGGGGGAATCCGGCTGCGGAAAGACGACTGCGGGGAGAAGTATTCTGCGTCTGTACCAACCCACTGCCGGGGAGGTGATTTTTGAAGGAAAGAATATTCCGGAACTGAAGGGGAAGGAACTCCAGGAACTGCGGCGCAATATCCAGATGATTTTTCAGGACCCTTTTGAATCCCTCAATTCCCGGCATACGGTGGGGAGTATTCTGGAAGAACCTTTTATTATCCATAAAATCGGAACGCCGGATGAACGGCGGGAAAAGGTGCGGAGTCTGCTGGAAAAAGTGGGACTTCCCCAGGATGCCGCCGGCCGTTTCCCCCACGAATTCAGCGGGGGGCAGCGCCAGCGCATCGGCATTGCCCGGGCCGTTGCCTTAGAGCCCAAACTGATTATCTGCGATGAACCGGTGTCCGCGCTGGATGTTTCCATCCAGTCCCAGATTCTGAACCTGTTGCTGAATCTGCAGGAGGAAATGGGCCTGACCTATCTTTTTATCTCCCACGATCTCACTGTTGTAAAGCATGTTTCTGACCATATTGCGGTCATGTATCTGGGGAAAATTGTGGAATATACCGACGCGGACAGCATATACAGCAATCCGCTTCACCCTTACACCCGGGCCCTGCTTTCTGCCATTCCCGTTCCCGAACCCGGCAGTGGAAAAGAAAAGCAGGTACTGCAGGGAGATGTTCCCTCCCCCATCCATCCCCCGTCCGGCTGCCGCTTCCGCACCCGCTGCCCCGTTGCCATTGAAAAATGCAGTGAAAAAGAACCTCTCCTGCGTTCCGTTAATCCGGACAGGGAAGAAAAACACCTGGTGGCCTGTCATCTGGTGTGAAATGAATTTTTAAGCACCTAATCAATAATTTTTTAACATTTATGAAAAGTTTATTTTATACACGGAACCGAACTCCGACAGTATGTTTTCAACCTGTCTTTTCAGTTCGGTACTGAACTTGTGCAATTTTCTTAAAAATATTTGACTATAATAATATGATATTTAATATAATAATTGTATAATATTTTCCAAAAAGAGGGCATATCATATATGAAAATTGCAGAGATACCGAAGGAATT
>JAABRU010000014.1 GCA_011390755.1 Desulfobacteraceae bacterium
TCTGTCGGTTACACTTTAATCAGACGGGACTTCCACCCGTTGGGTAATAATAATAAATTTCAGGGCTTTCGGCCCTTCCCATCATTCCGGATTTATCCTGACGCAATCAGCGCCGGGTTAGGCGGTTTAGTTTATTACAATTTTGCATAATATTTTGAATATTTCGATTTGGATCAGCGATTTTAATTTTTTGAACTAAAATTTAATAATTTCAATATTTTTACAAATCCAATTATCAAACACATTGTTGTAATAAATTCAAGCCAAATAAATTTTTTGTATTATTTTTCTGATATATTGTTCAGCAGCCCCGCTTTCTATTACTTCGAATGCTTTTTCTTTTGCAGTTTCCAGAGTGTTGTATATTGTTTTTCCATTACAGCCGTAGATATTAATCCTAAAACCGTTTCCTGATGGATAAACTTGAACAGGAAATTTTTTCTGCACAATTTTATGAACTCCATTTACCATTCTCCATCTTTTGGATTTTATGAATCTTTCCATTCTACTGGAATATCGTTTTTTTGATTCCATAAGATTAGATGCTATCTCAGATTCTGTAAGATAATCGCAACAGTGCATTCCTACCCCCATAATATCCCAATCAGAATGATGCACATAAAAAACATATCTTAGATCTGAACCACAAAGGTCGCATGTTCCTGACAAATCACCCAAATCCTCATCAAAAAGAAATTCCCATCCGAACTTTGGTCGAATTTTTCCATGTTCAGCAGCATGGCATCCTTGGCATAAAGTTTCACACAAATCATGAGGATATTCCCAAGGCAAATGGCCTTTCAAATACTTTTTATGGTGAACCTGTAAAATAGCGCCTTCCAATTCACTACGCCCACATTTCACACACATGTCATCATCACGTTCGATTATATTATTCCTGAACTCAAACCATTTTTCTTTATAGATTCTGCTATTTTTTGTTAGTTGCATAATATAACTGTCTAACCACAGATGTTGATTTTGGGAGATTCTATTTCAAGTCCAACAAAAGCATTATATCATAACAAAATTTTAATTAATTACTTTAAAATACTGTATTTATTAACTATTTTAAATAATAATATTGACCGCCTAAACAAGTTGTTATGCGGTTTTTTTTGTCTTAAAGCATGAAAAAAAGCGTGTTATGCGGAACGCAAATTTCATGCCGATTTTAGAATTCTCTTTATAGGGGACTTTATTTTACAGTATAATGCTCCAATTTCAGGTTTAAAAAAACTGAAGGAACAAAAACCGGATTTCTGCCAAAGACCGGATTTTATAATTTCCTATACAGTAAAAAAACCAAAACCGGACATTAAAGATATTTATTATATTCTCATTTAACTCTTCAATTTAAAAAAATATAACACAAAAATTTCTATGCGGCCTGCCGAAGTATTTCGGGTTCAACCTGAATATATGCAAACAGCAATCCCTGAAAATCCGGATTTTTCAGGTGATCGTCAACTTTTTTCCGATCCGGTACCGGCATGTCGTTTTCTATGTAGGTTTCCAGGTTAATCCGGATGGCTTCTGTTGCAGCAGTTTTTGCGGATTCAATATTCTTCCCGTATGCAGAAATAGCCAGATCCGGAACCTGCACTGCAAAACCTTCTTCTGTCTGCTCCAGCATAATCAGATAATGCATTATTTCACCTCTAACTTTATCTTTTTTACAGTATCAGCAGCTCTGCCGACCGGAACATCTTTCTGAGGATGCACAATCGTTAAAATAAAACGGCTTTTTCCGTGTTTAAAGTTATGATGATCCCCTTTTACACTCACTTTCTGCCATCCGTATTCAAGAGCAAGGCGGATCAGTTCTTTACCTGTATAGCGTTTGGGCATTCCGATTACAATCTTTCAGATGCTTCCGGGGCTGCCACCAGCTTCCCTTCCTTATCAAAAACAAAGAACCTGTCCGGCCTTACATATACAGAAATTTCCGTGCCGATTTTGCGGGAAAAAATGCCCACATCCTGCACCACCAGCGCGTTTCCGTTATAGTTGATATGGGTAAAGGTTTCGGAACCGTTGATTTCCGACAGTTCCACTCTGGCATGAAAGGAGGCATCGTCTTCACTCTGCTGTTTCAGGAAAAGATGGTTGGAACGCACACCGAAAGTATAGTCTGTCTGTTCCAGTCCGCTCAGATGGCCGGAAAGGGGGAAGCGGATATCGGGCCCCAGTTCCGCTTCCTTCCCTTTTACCCTGCCCGGAATAAAATTGACGGGCGGGTCGCTGAAAACCTCGGCCACTTTCATACTGGCCGGATGATGATACACATGGGCTGTGGGCCCGGTCTGCAATATCCGCCCTTCGTCCATGACAATAATATTGCCGCCCAGCATCAGGGCTTCGGTGGGTTCGGTGGTGGTATAGACCACAATGGCAGAACGTTTCTCAAATATTCCCCGCAGTTCCACCCGAAGTTCTTCCCGCAGTTTGTAATCCAGGTTTACAAGGGGTTCGTCCAGCAGCAGCAGTTCACTTTCTTTGACCAATGCCCGTGCAATGGCCGTGCGCTGCTGCTGACCGCCGCTGAGTTCCGCTGGTAAACGGTCCAGAAGGTGTTCGATATGAAGAATTTCCGCAGCCCTTCGGACTTTCTGCCCGATTTCATTTTTATCCATACCCGCGATTTTCAGGGGAGAGGCGATATTATTGAAGATATTCAGGGAGGGATAATTGATAAACTGCTGATAAACCATTGCCACGCTGCGTCTGCGCACGGAAAGGCCGCTAATGTCTTTGTCTTCGGAAAGAAGTTTTCCTTTGGTGGGGCGATCCAGCCCGGCCAGAATGCGGAGCAGGGAGGTTTTTCCCGCAAGGGTCCGGCCCAGCACAACATAACGGGAACCGGTTTCAAATTTCAGGTTGATATCCTTGAGATGGATTTCATTTCCCACCGTTTTACTGATATGATCCAGTGACAGTCCCATTATTTTTCCCCAGTAATTTCGAGAGCAGAATTCATTTGCTGAATTGAATTTAAAGGTTTTTAAGTTCCATACCACCCACGGACAGTTTTCTCAAGTGAAAAATATATTCTTTTCCTGTTATAATGTGAACATATGTCAGGAAAGACTTTTCTTCGCCACATACACCTTCACATCCGCCGCGGAAAGAATCTCGGCCAACGGCGGCGGGGGCTGCCGGTCGGTGAACATGGCTGTGATTTCACTGATGGCTCCGAGCCGTACCATGGCGTTTCTGCCGAATTTGCTGTGATCGGCCGCCAGAAAAACCTTGCGGGAATTGTCAATAATGGCCCGTGCGGCCCGGACTTCCCGAAAATCAAAATCCAGCAGTGTCCCGTCCAGATCAATGCCGCTGATGCCGATAATGCCGTAATCCACTTTGAACTGCCGGATAAACTCAATGGCCGCATCCCCGATAATGCCGCAGTCCCGGTGCCGGAGCAGCCCCCCGGCAATGATGATTTCAAAATCTGTATTTTTGCTCAGAATCGCGGCCACATTCAGATTATTGGTAATCACCCGCAGCCCTTTATGATCCAGAAGGGCTTTTGCCACTTCCTCGGTTGTCGTACCGATATTCATAAATAAGGATGCCTTGTTGGGAATATGGGCGGCCAGCATATGCGCTATCCGCTGTTTTTCTGCCAGACCGATGACTTTCCGCTCGGAATAGGCCACGTTTTCGGTGCTGGAAGAAGGCCCTGCCCCGCCGTGATAACGCTGTACCACGCCCTCATCGCAGAGGGTGTTGATATCCCGCCGGATGGTCTGGGGGGTGACATCACATTCCGCAGCCAGATTTTCTATGGTGACAAATCCCTGCTCCTGCACCCGTTTCACTATCTGTTCATGCCGTCTGAGAACGGCAGTGCTTTTTCCTGCGGTTTCCATATTCTGTTATATTCTATAGTTTCTCATTTTTTATAACTATAGGACTTACGCAGTTGAATTTTAACTGTTTGAATTTATTATGTGCCTTAAAAATTGACAGTCAATAAAAACAGCAGATTATATTTCAACTGCGTAAGTCCTAAACTATCTGATTTTTATTTTAGCCACGAATTACACGAATTACACGAATTACACGAATTACACGAATGATACAAAAGATGAAAAATCAATTTTTTATCATATTGTTTTTATAAATATTTTTTTCGTGTCATTCGTGGTTTGCTGTAAAAATTGCAAAAGTACGGTTATATTCATTTCGGTTGATTTTTTTACTCTTTACGGGACAGAAACCCAACGGCATTAAATCAAGAAATTTTTGGAGTGCCAAACTTACAGTTTGGCACTCCGGTATTTTTTTCGACAATGAAAAAAATACTGCCGGATATGTTGGAATACGAAAAAAATGATGACAAAAAAATTCCTTTATGCTATTGCATGAAGCAGATCAACTTTCAGAACCGGATTCAATGCCTGAAAATGCTGTAGCACCTTTGATAATTTTTCTCAAGTGAAAAAACCGGAAAAATATGTTTATTTATGAAAAAGGAGAATTCCCGTGAAAACACAGGTACTCATCATCGGCGGCGGGGCCACCGGAACCGGACTGGCGAGAGACCTTTCTCTGCGGGGTGTCCGTTGCATACTGGTGGAAAAACAGGACATCAACGCAGGCGCATCCGGGGGGAATCACGGACTTCTCCACAGCGGGGCGCGCTATGTGGCCTCGGACCCGGAAGCCGCGAAGGAATGCCGGGAAGAAGGCGAACTGCTGAAACGGCTGGCCCCGCACTGCATTGAGGATACGGGCGGGCTTTTTGTGGCTGTCAGAGGGGATGATGAGAACTATGTGACCGACTTTCCCGCTCTTTGCGCCAAAAGCGGCATTCCGGCCGAAATGCTGGATCTGAATACCGCAAGGGAAATGGAACCGGAACTTTCTCCCGATATTATCGCCGCTTTTCAGGTGGCCGATGCTTCTGTTGACCCCTTCATGCTTTCTCTGGACAATATGGCCCAGGCCCGTCAGCAGGGTGCAGAACTTTTATGTTACCACAAGGTCATCTCTTTCAGAATCGAAAACGGGCGCATCCGCAAAATAATCGTCCGGAATACCGTCAGCGGGGAAGAAACAGAAATCGAAGCCGATTATGTGGTCAGTGCATCGGGGGCCTGGGCCGGAATCATTGCCGGTCTGGCAGGCATTGAAATTCCCATGGTCTATTCCAAAGGAAGTCTGCTGGTCACACAGAACCGCATCACAAAACGGGTCATCAACCGCCTGCGCAAAGCCTCCGATGCGGATATTCTGGTTCCGGGCGGAACCGTATCCATACTGGGAACCACATCCCGCCGCACGGAAGATCCGGACGACTGCCGCCCCACCATTGCCGAAGTGGATGATATTATTGAAGACGGCGCCCGCATGGTTCCGGTGCTGGAAAATACCCGCTATATCCGGGCCTATTCGGGTGTGCGTCCCCTTATCGGGTCCTCGGCAGGGGATGACCGGAATGTTACCCGCGGCTTTGCCCTTATAGACCATGCCCCTGACGGAATTGAAAATTTCATCACCATCACAGGGGGCAAACTGACCACCTTCCGTCTTATGGCGGAAAAAACCGCTGATCTGCTCTGCAGAAAAATGGGAATAACAAATCCCTGTAAAACCGGAACAGAACCTCTGCCATCCTCTGCCAGCGGAAAATGGACCGAACCGGGAAGCGCACCGAAAATGTGGCTGACCCGGCATGAATCAGATGACATGATTCTCTGTGAATGTGAAATGGTTTCCAAAGGCATTATTGACGGCATTATGGAAGGTATCCGGGAGCAGGGCGGAGTGCCCACACTGAAATCCGTGGGACTGAGAAGCCGTATCGGCAAAGGCCCCTGCCAGGGCGGTTTCTGCAGTGCGCGTATTGCTCCCTATATGTATGACCGGGAAGTGCTGAACGGGGATCGGGGTCTGAAAGAACTGCGGGATTTTCTTAACGAAAGATGGAAAGGCAAATATCCCATGCTCTGGGATCTGCCTCTGGAACAGGCGGAAATACAGGAAGCACTGCATTGCGGACTTTTCGGACTGGAGTTGCAATAATGAAACCATCCAAAAACAAATGCGATGTACTGGTTATCGGTACGGGAATGGCAGGAATGGCCGCAGCCCTGTTTGCCGCGCAGAAAGGACTTTCCACGGCCCATGCGGGCATGACCGGAGCCATCAATTTTTCCAGCGGTCTTTTGGATCTCCTGGGGGTTTATCCCATAGGAACACAGGCCGGTATATGGAAAAATCCCTGGGAGGGCATTGAGGCGCTGGTTCAGGACATGCCACAACATCCCTTTGCCCGTATTTCCAAATCCGAAATCCGGGAATCCATAGATGAATTTACGGCTTTTCTGGAAAAAAACGGTCTGAGCTATACCGGGTATCCGGATGGGAATGCCCTTGTGATAACGCCTGCCGGAACCGTGAAACCCACCTTCCGGGTTCCCCTGTCCATGTGGAAAGGGGTAAAGGCGTATGAGGAAAAAAGCCCCTGCCTCATTGCCGATTTCCGGGGAATCAAGGCGTTCAGTTCCCGCCAGATTGCGGAAACCCTGAAACATGAATGGCCGGAACTGAGAAATGCCCGGCTTTCCCTGCCGAACCTGAAGGCCGATATTTATCCCAAACACCTGGCCCAGACCATGGAAAGCCCGGATATGCTGGAAGCCCTGATCCGGGAACTGAAGCCCCATATCGGCAATGTAAAGGCGGTTGGACTCCCCGCGCTGCTGGGTGTATGCAAAACAGCTCAGATCCTTTCCCGACTGGAAACGGAACTGGGTACTGATATCTTTGAAATTCCGACCATTCCCCCCTCTGTGGCCGGTTCCCGCATCCGGGCGGCTTTTGAAAAAGGCTTATCCCCATTGAAAATTCAGCCTTTCTACCAGAAACAGGTGATGGGTTTTCAGCGGCTGCCGGACGGAAATTTCCTTTTGGATGTCGGTCATACGGAAAAGGAAAGTCAGATACAGGCAAAAGGAATCATTCTGGCCAGCGGCCGTTTTTTCGGAAAAGGGCTGCACGCGGACCGGAAACAGATTCGGGAAAGCATATTTGATCTGCCTGTATCCCAGCCCCAAAGCCGCAGCAAATGGCATGATCCGGATTTCCTGGCTCCGGCCGGGCATCCCGTTAACCTTGCCGGACTGGAAACGGACGAATATTTCCGGCCTTTGGGAAAAGGGGGAAAAGCGGCGTATGAAAATCTTTTTGCCGCAGGTTCCATCCTGGCCCACCAGGACTGGCCCCGGATGAAATGCGGTTCGGGACTTGCCATTGCAACCGCGTATAAAGCAGTGAAAGAAATGTGTGCTTATATTTAAAAATGGATGATGAGGAACAATTCTGTGAACCGAAAACATCGCAAAACACTTGAAGCTGTTTTTAAAAAACCGGTTCCGGCAAATATACAGTGGAAGGATATCGAAGCCCTGATCCCGGCACTTGGCGGCGAGATAGAGGAGGGCAGGGCAGGCTCGCGTATCGGTGTTTTTTTAAACGGAAAAGTGACAGTGTTTCACCGTCCGCATCCGCACAAAGAAGCGGACAGGGGGGCTGTCAGAAATCTGAGGGATTTTTTGGAATCAGCGGGGGTAAAACCATGATGACTTATAAAGGTTATTTGGGAGAAGCATTTTACGACAGTGATATAAAAATGTTTTCCGGTCGGGTGGTAAATGCAAAAGCAGTCGGAACCTTTTACGGAACCAGCGTAGAGGAACTGGAAAATGCCTTTCATGAAACCATTGATTACTATATGGATCTGTGTGAACGCAAAGGCGTGGAACCCGAAAAACCCTTTTCCGGAAAATTGAACCTGCGCATCCCTCTGGAACTTCACCAAAGATTATATCAGTCTGCCAGGGAGGAAGGAAAAAGTCTGAACAGATGGGTTACAGAACGGCTTGAGCATTTGTTCCATTAAATCAGGAAACAGAATATTCTTCCCAAAGAATTGATGACAGAGTATCTGCTCATGACGCTATTGAAAAAATCAGGACAATATGAATTTTTATAATACCGCATTTTATATTTCCTTATCCGTCTGCATTTTCGGTATTCTCTGCCGGATTTCCACCTGGTTTTTCCGCCATGTGCAAACAGAAGACCGGGTTTCTTTTTTTCCACGGATCATGGAAAATATCGGGGGAGTCATTTCCGTTTTCGCAATACCGGATATTTTCCGCATCGTCCGGAAATTATTGACGGATGTTCTTCTCCAACTGCATATATTCAGAGAAGACCGGCTCCGCTGGTTCATGCACATGAGCATCTGCTACGGATTTCTGTACCTGCTTCTTTTTCATGCGCTGGATGAACAGATCAGCCTGCGCTTTTTCACCGGTTATGAATCCACCCTGAATCCTTTCATGTTTCTCAGAAATCTTGCAGGATTCCTGGTTCTCTGCGGAATCGGAATTGCCGTTTACCGCAGGAAAAAATTTCACTTACTGAAAAAAACAAACCGCAAAGGAGATTGGGCCGCGCTGCTCCTGCTTTTCCTTATCATGTTTTCCGGTTTTCTGCTGGAAAGTTTCCAGATTCTTTCCCCCGCAATTTTTGATGAAATGGTGGAAGAATATATGAGAACGGAAGATCCCGAAGAAATTTTACCCCTTAAGGCATACTGGGCCAGGGATTTCGGTGTGGTATTTCCCCAAGCCCCGGATACGGACAATGCGGAACTGCTGGAAGAGGGGAAAGGGTATCATGAGGAAAGCTGCTCCTTCTGCCATGTGAAACCGGATGCGGCCTTTGTCTCTTATCCTCTCTCCAAAATTTTCCGTCCCATCGGAAATATGCCGGATACCTTCCGCGCGGACAGAATTCTCTGGTATATCCATGTCCTCATCTGCTTTGCAGGACTGGCCTGGCTGCCATTCAGCAAATTTTTCCATATGGTTTCCACTCCGCTCCGTCTGCTGAAAGAGAAAACGGAAATCCGTGCGGAGAATGCAGCGGAATCCGAAACGGCCCGCTCCCTGGGTATGGATGCCTGCACCCATTGCGGCATATGTAGTCAGTATTGCAGTGTGGCCCCGGCATGGCAGGTGCTGGGGAATCCGGATATTCTGCCATCGGAAAAACTGGCCTCCCTGAAAAATCTGACTTCCCTGCTCCCTTTCGGAAAGGAAAAAAAGATTTCAGGTTTTGCCGAAGGCAGTTATATCTGTACCGAATGCGGCAGATGTACAGAACTCTGCCCTTCCGGCATCAACCTGCAGGATATCTGGCAGGCTTCCAAAAAAGAACTGCTGCGTATGAGGATTACGGAACCCCACCGGCAGATCCGCAAACATACGGTCAGTGAGTGGGCTTCCATATTAAAAGAAAAAGAAGAAGTCAGCCCGGAAATCCGTCTCAATCTCACAGACCGCCCCGAAACCTTCCGGGGATGCGTGCAATGCACCATCTGCACCAATGTCTGCCCGGTCGTGGCGGCCTCGGACGATCCCCAAAGCGATCTGGACCTAACGCCCCAGCAGATCATGAATCTCATGCGCCTGCAGATGAAGGACATGGCCCTGGGAGCCAGAATGGTATGGGACTGCACAACCTGCTACATGTGTCAGGAACACTGCCCCCAGGGAGTGCGTGTGGCCGATGTGCTGTATGAGCTGCGGAATATAGCCAGTGAGAGAATGCGCTGAGGAGAGTACAGAACCAGGAACCCAGCACCCAGCACCCGGAACCCAGTACCCGGAACCCGGAACCCAGCACCCGAAACCCAGAACCCAGTAACCAGTACCCGGAACCCGGAACCCGGAACCCGGAACCCAGAACCCAGTAACCAGAACCCAGTACCCAGAACCCAGTACCCAGAACCCAGTACCCGGAAACCAGAACCCAAAATTATGAAATACGCCTATTTTTCCGGATGTAAAATTCCGACCCATCTTCCCGAATACGATATCGCCACCCGTGCGGTGCTGGACCGCCTGGGTGTTCGCCTTGCCGATCTGCGCTTCAACTGCTGCGGTTACCCGGTGCGCCACCGCAGTTTTGAAGCCTCGGCCCTGTCCGGTGCCCGCAACCTGGCCCTGGCCCGGCGGGAGCATCTCAGCATCGTAACCCCCTGCAAATGCTGTTACGGCAATCTGAAACATGCGGAATACTGGATGAAACAGCGTCCCCAACTGCGGGATAAGATTAACGGAATGCTGGCGGAAGAGGGGCTGGAATGGGATGATGATGTGCGGGTGATTCACCTGCTCACCCTGCTGGATGAGGATATCGGAAGGGAGGCGCTCCGTTCCCGTGTGACAAGACCCCTGGAAAGCCTGAAGGTGGCCCCCCATTACGGATGCCATGCCCTGCGCCCCGGTAATGTGGTGCAGTTTGACAATCCCCTGGCCCCCACAATTTTTGAAAACCTGATTTCCGTGACCGGTGCGGAAAGCAGGGACTGGCCCCTGCGCCTGGAATGCTGCGGCAATCCCCTGTGGGAAAAAAACAGCCGCCTTTCCATCAGACTCATGAACCGCAAACTCGCCAACGCAGCCGAATCCGGAGCGGACATACTGGCCACAGCCTGCACCTACTGCCAGCTCCAGTTTGACAAGATACGGAAGGAACAGCCGGAAAAGCAGAGGAAAGTACCTGAACTGGCATCTGTACTTTATATTCAGTTGCTGGGCTTGAGCATGGGAATGGATGCGGAGCAGGTGGGGCTTTCCAAAAAATCAATCCCTGATTCAATCTTTTCCTCTTCTTCAATACCGGAGGAACACAATAAGGTTTTAAAACATTAAATGTATTCATTATTTTAAAGTTTTACAACTGATTGGTCGAATCCTAAATAACAGAAAAGCCCCGTTACCTGCTTTATTAAGACCATGATTCCGGAACTGATTACAGAATTCACAGAACCGGATGCAGAAGCTTGGCAGACAGGGATTTTCAATTGGAACGGGACACCACTAAACATTTTAATTGTTATATTTTTAAAAGCCAATACTTATAATGCGAATTAAGGGTTGAATCCGGCAATGTAAAATCAGTTATTTATAAAGCCTGCCTGCTGTGTCTGATTTTATAATATGCTGTTTTTACTGAGTCCGGAGTTTTTGACTCTTAATTGGCATTTATAGACTTATCCGCAAGACAAGAAGAACCATCAACGTATCCGCACTGAAGGGGAACCACTCGTATATGTCGTTGCGGAATTTTTCAAACCGGGTCGTCATCTCGCACTTCCTAACTCAGTTTATCTGATTCCGCAATTTTTTCAAAGAACTAAATACAACGGATACTTATGGTTGTCCAAAGTCCAATAAGTGACGATGTCGGGTTAATCACCGGTTAATTTTTTTGCTCTGGTAGAATATTCTCCGACTTTGTCAGCGTTATACAATCGCTGGAAATATTCATTTGATCTGCGACGATCACCAACGATGTAGTAGTACTGACCAAGATAGAAAAGGCTGAATATATCAAACGAATCTATTGCTAACGCCTGGTTATAAAAACTGAGCGCAAGTCCATCGTCTCCGTTTAATGCATGAGCCCATGCCAGTTTGTTGTAAACAACCAAAGCCTCCGGTTTTTCATTTCTGACCTCTTCAAGAAGCTGGATCGCCTGTCGGTAATCGCCGTCCAATCCATAGGCAATTGCGAGTTTGAATTTGGCATAAGAGCTTGAGGTTATCTTTACCAGCGAGGTGTAAATCTGGATGGCCTGTTCATAACGCTGATCGTCCACATATAGAGAGCCAAGACGCTCGATGGTCTCAATCTTCTGGCGATCCTCAACCGGGTATCCGCGCTCATAGATCCCCATCAACCGTTCATAAGCAGCAATCGCCTTCTTTTTATATCCCACGCGAATGCAAATGCCGCCAAGCATCCGCAGGTACTGAGGATGTTCGTCACTGCGATCAACTGCAGCTTCAGCGGCTTCCAAAGCCCCCTGATGATCACCATCGGAAAGTTTATTCTTGGCAAGTTCAAGGTAATAGAGCGGGCTTGATGAAGGCGGTTGAAATTCTTGTTTGGGGGTGACCCGAGAAGGCAGTTCCGCCATCACAATGCTGGCAGACAAAGAATCCACACACCGGTCAACATCAGCTCGCAACTCACCGACGCTCTGATACCGTTTTTCCGGCCGACGTTCCATTGCTTTCAGAATCACCTGTTCAAGGTCGGCTGGAATATCTGTGTTGATTTCCCGGGGCTTTGAGATGTTCAAACCGGTCAACAATTGGTGAGGACTGGTGTATGGGAGGGAGCCTGTAGTCATCTCATATAACAAGACTCCGAGTGAATAAATATCCGACACCTTGGTGCGTTTGCCATCCAGAGCCACTTCCGGAGCCATATATGCTTCTGTTCCATGACGCTTGGTCCAGACCCAGGCATCATCAAATCTTCTACTGACACCAAAGTCGGTTATTTTGGCCTTGTTATTGTCCTTGGCGATAAGGATATTTTCCGGTTTAAGATCATTGTGTGAAATATTACTTTGATGCACGGCTGCCAGCCCATCCAGTATATTTGCAAGCCATTCCAGCATCTGTTTGAAAGACAGGTTCGTTGCATTATTAAAGCCCTGCAAAATTACTGAAAGGCTGAATCCGTCAATGAATTCCATTTCAATAAAATACAAACCGCTTATGTTATGAAATGCGTAAACCTGGACAATGTTCGGATGGACGATTCCTTTGGTGATATCAACTTCTTTTCTCAGGACATCTTCACCTTTTTCCTGATCTTTAAAAATCTTAATGGCGACATGTTTCCCGTCAGATAAACGTTCGGCCTTCCATACTTCAGCGAAGCTTCCTTCACCAACCTTTTCAATGAGCCGAAACCGGTCGCCAAGGATCTCGTTTTTCTTTGTTCTAAAGAAAATACCCATTAATAACTTCCTCCAGATAAGTGCCGTTCATTACGCATATTCCGAAGGAATTCTCCAAACACAAGATACTGCGTATCTCCAGAGCATTTCATGACGCATTTGATTACCATTAACGGTGTCATGGTTTTGGGCACCACGATCCCGTTTCTCCTGAAGCTGGCTCCGTATGGGGCGACTACACCATCCATGCTTCTGGGCATGGAACCGGACCGGACCCAGTAGACAAGGACGGCCAATTCTATGGTCTCACTGAGCGCCGCTGTTATGGCCAAATTCTCAACCTTCTGCTTGAGCTTTTTCTCATCCCCTTTTTCAAAGCGATCAAACTCGAAGGCGACTCTCGGTGTTATATCCGATTTATCAAACCACACAGAATCAGCCCGAATCTCTCCGATGCCTAGAAATAATTCGTTAATACTCACGGGGCATTCCGTAATCGCTGAATATCCGGTTTTTTGACCGCAGCTCGACAAGTAAGTCAAATAATGCGAATGGATTGTCACACCACGGTCAGGGATTCCCGATTGCAAAAGCATAGGAAAGTTCTCTGCCATATGAGACTTATCAGTGACGGCAGAAAAAACTGTTTCGCTTATGTTTATGCTTCTTTTCATCAAATCTCCGGTTTACCCCAGCGTTCACATACCTTCGGCGACTCTCCTCCATGCACAAGGGCCTTTGTTCCGACTTTTACCACCAGCGGAGCGATAATTGCCCGGCCGCATATCAATGCCTCACCTGTTGACAGTGTCGGCAACTCAGCAAGGTCGGCTGCGGAGAAATAATCAGATGTTTTCTGAATGAATCGTTGATCATCCGGGTTCTTGATACGCATGGCCACAATCGTGTTGCACTGACTGGTTACATCTGAGTCCAGCTTGCTGGGGCGCTGACTTACGATGGCAAACCCGACCCCAAACTTTCGACCTTCGGCGGCAATCCGCTTGATAATGTTCTTTGATATGCAGGGTTCTCCATTAGGTGCGAAATTATGACCTTCTTCATAGATGATGAAAGAGGGTCTTATCGGACGGTTCTTGTCGCCCGCCGCTTTCATCAGTTCACTGGAAATCAATGCAACGATGACCTGTCTTGCCGTGTTCGAGAGCCCCTGAAGATCTACAATGCATAACCGGCCGTATTGCTCGTTGTCATCACCGACCATTTTGTAAACATCAAAGGGATCGCCTGCGGCACGGGTGTAAAAACTTTGTGCCTCGTTAATCATCCTGCGCAAGCGGATGGCGGCAATATTTGCACTTCCGCCTTTAAGAGCGCTGGCTTCGCCCGGGCTTCCGGATTCAGCAACCCAGTTCTTCAGACGGTCAAGATCGTCTAAAACAGAGAACAACTCTTGGATGTCCCGAGGCTCTTCGAAATTCTCTTTCCAATACCTCAGCGCCACATCAAGGACACGCTGCTGCGGTTCCGTCAGGCCCGGCAACACTCCGGAAAATTCATCCACGTCAAAGTGGTCCAGCTGAAGAGCCAGGTTCTGGTTCTTTCCTGCATATTTTTGGGTGAAGCTTCGAATTTGAGGCGTGAAGGCGGTAATACCGGCACCTTTATCCTGAAGTGCCTGAAGCCTCTTCTGAATTTCAGTGAGCTTTTCCCGGTCTCTGACATCCTCGATGGAATCAAGCCGGTCATTGAAATTCAGGGTTCCGCCTCGCAATGCTTTCCCGTACTCTCCATGTGGATCAAAGACCACAACCGAGGCGTTTAGCTGGGCAACAAGACGTTCAATAATTCGCCCAACGGTGTAACTTTTACCAGAGCCGGTCATAGCCAGCACGGCCAAGTGTTCGGTCACCAGCGTGTTGGCATCAAGATATACAGGGACGACATTCGATCCTTTTTCATATCCCACGAGATTGCCAAGGTGAATGCTGGTGTCCTCCGAGAAATCATAAAACCTGGTCAAAAAGTCATAATCGACACTGTAGACCTTTGTGCCCGGATTAAGCGGTCTGCGAGGGATTCTGATTTCTCCGGTATATGGATCTTTGTAACCAACCAGTTCAATGGTTCCATACACCGTTTCCCCGGAAATTTTGGAATGCGGCAGTAGCTCAACCTCACTAATGCCTTCACCAAGAGCAGGGTTAAACAGGATGCTGTTTCTGGAAAGGGACACAATCCGCCCGAGTACATCCATGTTCTGGTCATTTTCACGCTCCTGATGAGCGATCCTGACGAACTCGCCGCGCCTTGCTGAAAAGCTGTTCCGGAGAGCAATGGTCAATTTGTCCGGTTGCCCCGTGTTTCCAACCAGTTTACCGATGAAGTTTTCTTGATTATTTTTCATTATTCCACCTCTTCCTTAAATTGTGTCGATACCTTCAAGCCATGTCTGATCAACCTCTCTGTCTCTGAGCATTGCGAGGGTCGATTTCAAATAGCTGATTAGAACTTCCTTAGGCATACGAACGAGCTGTTCGGCAAACCACAGAGGAAGCGGCTTCATTTTTGGGTTGTCGTGAATGGTTAAATACGAGATCAGCCCGGCCAGTTTATCGAGGCTCTCCGTGCTCCAGCTGTCACGTTTGCCAATGGTTTCAACCTTCCAGATGGGGGTACGCAGCCCAACCTGCAGGTGAAATCCAACAAGGCCGTGCTCTGAAACCAGCTTCGGTTCAAAGCGTTTTATGTATTTGCTGAGAGACTCGTAATAGAAGGCAGCAGTTCTGCGCCCGGCCTTCAGTGTCCCTTTCAGAAAACGCAGGATGCCGACTCTTCGCAGCTGTCCCCAATCCTCACGAATCAGGTTCACGATTTTGTCATCAATGGCTTCCGGGCTTCCTGATTGACCTTCTTCTCGAATGGCATTCAAAACGGCGCTGTTCAGATCCCGCTTGGTTTGTAGTGATACAAGGAATGGTCCGTCGGGATTGTTAGGGTAAAAGTCATTCAGGTGACGTTGCCAAAATTCCCCCATCACATTCAGAAGGGCCTGCCAGTCTTCCTGAACATCCTCTTCTTCAAGAAAAACACTTTGCTCTGCCCGGGAAACCAGCAGAGGGATATCCACGAAAATGATGTCTGGCTTGGTATCAGTGATCATCAAATCCGAAAGGAGCCGGTAAACAAGAATGAACTCTTTCCACACAAGGCGTTCTGACATCCCGAGAAAGTTCATATCGTTGATATCGACTCTGCTGTCCTGCAATCCTTCGCTGACCTCATTGTTGGCGACAACTAAATCATGCCGGAGGGCAGCGGCTCCGTAAAGCAATCCACCCAAAGCAGGCATACTTCTGCTTTTCGATGAAATGCCAACGGCATATACCTTTTCGTGCTTGCCCTGGGTAATATTCCTAATCAGGCCCCCGTCATGAAACAGTGGTCCTTTGGAATCGACATAGCGCATCTTGTTGGCCAGTTTGCCAGCGGTGCCGGGCAGGCGTAGGCTCATGGCTGCTGTCAGTGCGCGTGCCATTTCAACGCTTTTCATACGCCAGCCTCCTCGTCTTCAAGGATTTCCTTTATTTCCCGAGCATAGGTGTAGTGTCCGGCCTGATCGATATAATCTTCGAGTTTGGACATCCAATTTTCCCCTGTCTCTTTCAAATCAGTTGTGTCCAGATTAGTTGAAAGTTGATCTAACGCCTTTCCCACGGTATCTGCATCCGCATTGAGGGTGAAAAACCGGGACATGGCCGCTGAAATTTTATCCGGGTCTTTGCTGCCATATGAAAAAGAGAGGATTGCCACAGCATGCAATACACTCTCACCTGAAGCCGTCACATCTTCGGTCGGCTCTTCATTGACAAACGACTGTTTGTTCTCCCATATCAGAAGCAGCTTTAGCAGTGATTCTCTGTCGGTCTCGTTGCTCATCCCGCTGTAGGAAAGCAACTTCAAAGTGGTTATAAAAACCGCGCCTGATGTATTCTTGGGCTGATATTTGAGCAGGACGGTACCCTTATTATCGTCAACGCCCATCACGCCAGAGCTCAGTGATGACTCAATCGTGCCATCCGACCAGATCTCATATTTGCTTTCGCCATCAAGACCATCAAATCCTGAGGGCTTACAAAAAGAAGATGCTTTACGTTTCTTCACCGTGATTGAAACAGGCGCGTCAACAGCGTTGCCAATATCGGTGTCAATCGGCGGATTTATGATGATCAGACCGGTACCGTTTTGATAATTGGCCCGCGCCAGCTTACGCACGGTGCCGGTAAAGTCATCAATCCCTTTGGAGCCAAGCAGAACGCATGGGACACCTTTCACCCCAAAGGCTTCGTCAACTGATACAAATTGTATTTCAGCTGATTGCTCCAGCACCGATGACTCAAACAGGTCTTTCTGGATATCAAGAATTAGGGTTTTCATCGCAGCTCCAATCTTGTCCTGATAAGTTTCATCTTCTTCAGAGCCTTGATAGCCTCATCATGATCCGGGTGCTCCTCTTCACTGTAAGATCCGTTGTTCAGCCCTTTATAAATATCCACCCAAAGCTCAAAGGAAACCGGCTGCCCTGAGGTCTCAAAGACGTTATCACCATCAGCGATCACCTTTGTATTGAAGGACTCATAGGCCATCTTGGTTTTCTGATAAGTATCCACGGCCTTCGGTTCTTCCATGATGCTCTTGCCTTCAGACTGAAGCAACTTATTCAATGCCTGAAGCCGGGTGCTGCGGATGATTTTCCTCAAGTCGGACTTAATCGTGTCCAGCCTGTCGGAGATATTCTGTTGCATCGGCTGGAGCTTGGATTCACACGCATCAACCTCGTTTTGCAGCAAGGTCAAAAGCTCATCTTCAGCCGTATCATCGCATTGGGATTGAATCTGACTTTCCAAACCGCCTGAAATCATCCCGTTATATTTCTGGATCTCAGACTTGATCCCGGTGAGGTCTGATAGGATTTCCTGTGGTGCATCCTTGGTAAATTCCGAAAGCTGCGTCCATACACTATCGGTAGCATCAAATGTATGAATGACCGATTCCCAGCGGGTTCTCAAGGCAACAAACCGTGTATAGAAGCTGTCTGTCATATCCGGCGAGACAAGATCACCCAAAGCGGACAAGCGTTCCCAGGCTGACTCGTATTTGGAATCCACAAGATACTGATCGATGAGCAAGGTATAGCTACCGGCCTTAATGGTTGCCATGCGCGTCATGGACGGAGAACCGACACCCTTTAAAGCGTTTTCCAGCTCATTCTGAATAGCCTTGAGCGGCAGTGTCAGTGGAACGATCGGGAATGGCTTTCCGGAAACAAGCTTCAATTCGTTGCTGTCCTTAATGATCCGGTTGATCTCAGACAGCAGCTCCTCGCGCTTGGATAGGAAGTATTTTTTGAGCCAGCTCAGGAAGGAGACTTTCTGCCAGAGCGACAGGGAATTATATTTCCGTTCAAACTGACCGATCTGGGCCGCCACGCACTCGAACTCCACATTCTTACTGCCGATATCCAGCGGGCAGACTTTCACGATGAGGTTCTCGATTTGCAGGATCTGTGCGACCAGATCCGTAAACGCATCCTCCTGAAGTGAATTTATAGAAGGTGCCGTGAGGATATTGAAATCAATCGCTTTGATTTTCTTTTCGGCATCCTCGAGTTTCAGGCTGGCATCGGGATATGAGGCATTCCAGAGAATGCCTGCCTGAGTCGGGAAAAGTCCTTCACAGTTTTTGATCGCTTCCTTACATTCGTTCTTCAGCCACTTGGAAGCGGCTTCCCGTCGGATTTCCAGCTGATTCTGATCAATCGCCCGGAAAAGCTCTCCACTGGTCTGGCGGACGGCACCCAGCCCAATCAGAAGTTCAAGAATCTGCTCCATCTGCTGAACCGACTTGAATTCGGTTTCAGGCACGATAAAGAAGAAATTTTTGGCCAGTTTATTCGCTGCGGTCTGTGTTTTCAGTTCGCGCAGAATTGAAAAGAAACAACGGGGAACTCTCGGGTTGTGATCCGGGGTTAATATCTCCAGCAGATATCCATAGCTCCATGCGGTTGGCGGATTGGTATTCTTTTTGGCGGCCTGCTTGCAGTTTTCAAACTCCACATCACTCAACGGACCGCCATGGTTTTCATGAGCGGCATCCAGAGAATTTTTTGTGGCAAGCATATAGCGGTAGCCTTTGGCAAAATCGGCCACCGGTATGCCTTTCGCCTTACTCCAGATCGGTGCGATCAGGTAACCGTCCTGCCTGATTTTGTTGGACCAGTTTCTGGCTTTGGAAACCCATTCATCCTGATAGGATTTCAGCAGACCATTGGCGACCTTGCTGAGCCTTGCATCCTGTGGTTCAAAAACGGAGTTCCGGGCAGAATACTTGATTAGAAAATCCTCTTCCTGAACCACCAGTCGTGAAGTCAGAACACATCGCTTCAGAATCGGGTATTTATCGAGTTGCTCCTCAAAAGCGGCATAATCTGCGGATGCGGGGAACAGCACAATAATCGGATGCACTCGCTCGGTGCCGAGATATGTGCTCAGCTTTCTGATGGTCTCATCAGAATCGAGACAATAGACGATTGTCAGTTTACCGTCCGGTGTTACCCGGAATCCATCCACAGATGGGGATGTGAATCGTGAAGAGAACACCTGATGAGGAATACCGGACAATGCCTGCACGGTAGCTGCGTTCTCTAATGACTCATCCAACAGCTTTGCCAAACCAAGGCATGTCGCAACAGTCCGTTTATTTTTAGAAGCGGATACCTCTTTTACATAATCCTCAAGCTTCTGCTCAAAGCGGCCGTCCTTGAAGAACCGGACACTTTCCGTATTCGCATTGAGCAATTTATTGAATTCCTTCCACAGGCGGAATGCCATTCCGATAAAGCGGCTATCTTCCACCCTGTAATCGGGGCTCAGGAAGATCCTGTGCAGCGCTTCTGCGGCAAACTCAATTCCATCCCTCGGGTAAAGAGCCGTCAGCTGCTCGCCCCATTGCTCAAGGTCGGTGTAGATGACAATTTCCGAAGAGTCGTTGCTTCCCGCCGTGACCGAAAAGGCTTTCAACGCTTCCAGCAATCCAACCACGGACAATTGGCATGTGGAGGTAAAGTAGGTGTCTGATTTGCCTTCAACCGGCTTGAAGCCGTATTCAGGCCGGATGAGTTCACTGGCAAGCGTTGACGCATCGATATGCACCATGCAAAGCGTTGCAAATGTCTTTCCGCGTCCGGCGATTTCATGCGCAAGCAGGGTTTCGGCAACAGCCGGGGAGATGTTGGCAGATGATGTTCCACCCACGCCCACGGGGAGCTGGCCGTAAACAATACGCTCCACGGTTTCCTGAGGCACATCCTTAATCTTGCCGATCAAGGGCATGGCGGCATTATCATTGAAAATGTTGCCGGCCCGGGCATCGGTTTTGGCAAAATCACGAATCAATGCCCACGAATTGATATCTTCGTTTCGCTCTTTGTGTCTGGCATAGGTCTCATGCACCGATGACATAATGACGTTCAGCCAGCCAAAGTTTCTGTTGGCGGAGAGGAAGGCCGCCTCCAGCGTACCCGCCGGATATTCCACCGACTCCGGATCAGCCAGCGACTCTTTGATATGATTCACATACCGGCTAACATCGGTGACCTGATTCGGTTCGATTGTTACACTGCTGGCGCGACGCAAGTTCGGACCGATCTGAATCTGGTCCCTCATACCCATGGAGCAGAGCAGCAGGAAATTCACATAGGGGTGCCGGCTGCGCCAGTTTTCGTGCTTGATAACCTCGGAGACCATCAGCAGGTATTCATCATCAATACTGGACGGGCTGTCATCACGAAGGCCCCGCTTCAGATCACCGGGGGTTTCCACTTCGTCAACGATTATCCAGAGATGTTTGATCCCTTTAGGTTTGAGGATTTCCATTGCGGCATCGAGCCTTGCGGAATAATCCAGCTCTTCGTTTTTCACGCAGGAGGTCAGCTGATCAAGCGGAATCCCCTTGGCATGAAGGGCATTGGTGATGTCTGTATAGAGCGATTTTACGCCTCCGGATTTCACATCGCATTCGAGCGTCTGGCGAAGGGATTCAACGGTGAGTCGGGCAACCCATGTGGGTGCATCAAGCTCATCATCACATACAGAGCTGTAGCGTATGTACACAGGCAGGACACCATCGGACAGCGCCGGTTCAAGCACCCGTGCCTTTTTATCTTTTCGGTTATAGGGAGCGACCACATATTCGTGTTCATTCAAGAGCCACTCATCAATCTGTCCGGTGGCCTCTCCAATCAGTTCATAGCCGAGACGGGTCTTACCAAGACCCCAGTCTCCGAATGCCACGAAAAATCCCGCAATATCGTGAGTCTGACCATCCCAGAACGAACGCCGGAATTGGTGCAGAGCGTTAAATACCTGATTTTGTCCAACCATGCAGAAGCTGGGTGGATAAAGCGCGACTCCTTTTGCTGCCCAAGGTTTCATTATCATTTTACTGTTCCTCCGCGAGGTTGTTATTCGTTTTAATTCCGATAACCGTCCCTCTTGCGGACGGTGTAAATCCAATTTTCAGGCGACGGCAGTTACTGTCACCGAACAAGCCGCGTCCCATACGGGGCTGGCCAGTGTGATAGGCTTCAATGACCAGACGGTCGTCATACATGGCTTCACGGGCAAACTGGTCCAGAGCCTCTTCCCGCTCTTCAGCCGGGGTCTGGCAAAGCTCGCCAAACTTGTCCGCAAGGGTGCTGGCGATAGCGTATCCTTCGCCGTCCATGGTTTGCCGTAAAGCATCAAGAAAGAGTTCGTCCTTTGACTTGCCTTGACCACCGGAAGCCGAAACGCCGAACGATTCAAGGACATCGTGACCGAGCATCCGGCCAGAGTGATCCGTATCAACGACCCAGCCATTGCCTTCGTCACTGAAAATTCCGATATAGAAGAGCAGCCCGAAACTCTTTTTAATGGCAGAGGAGATATCCTTAACGGAGGGCTGGTCGACACGTATGCCGCACCATTCAATGGGCAGACTCATGCCGTGTTCCGACAGTTCGGCAATCCATAAGGGGCCCAATGCCAATTCCGCATGTTCGGAGAGCAGAGCATTGAACTGCTGGCAGTCCTTGGCGGTAATGTCCAGTCTGACTTGTTCCGGCCCTATAAATGACATCTGGCTCTTGGGAAATTTGTTGAACACGTCCACCTGCAGCAGCCAGCCCTTGAGCATCAGCCCAATCAGCAGTCGTGTTCTCGGCTCCCGGAGCAGAAGATTTCTGGCGAGCAAATGAAGCCAATCATCGGACTCAGCGCTATTCTTGTAAGTTTTGCCCAGCTCCAGGCCTGCTTCGGAAACCACAAAACCGTGGTCTGTTTTCCGGATAAGGTCGAGCCCGTTTACACACAGTCTCTGTCCAAAACGCGTAAAGCCCATGGCGTTGACAATACCATCCGTTCCATGTCCCCGTGGTTTACCATCTTTCTTGAAGGTCAGGGTCGGTGTGATATCAAACAGCTCCTGCTCGATCTCCTGTCGTGTATAAACACGGCCTTCTTCCGCCCGGGCAAGAGCCTCCGGGTATTCCTGATACCTTGTCGGGTCACTCCACAGAAATAGTTTTGGTAATGCTACCTTCGAGGAGGTGTCTTTTATCTGACTCATGTATTCACCTCCTGCGGTTGATTTTTTTGTAAATGTTTTCTGACCGCTTCAATCATGCGGTCCTGCAAAGACTTGCCGGGACGAAACACGGAACGAAGCCGTCCTGCCATCAGGGTGGACTGGAAATCTTCATGAAGAACGAGGTTGTCATCGGCCTGATCCAGAATGTCCAGAGCCAGCAGGTTCTCCATCATATTTTCGACCTGACTCTCCTCCAGCGGTCTGGCGGCAAAACACTCCTGGCATTGAACCAGCAGCGGCAGCCAGTCTTTCAGTAATCCCATTTTCCGGGTTTCATAAAACAGCGCCACACCGGACAACCCGGCTCCGGGTTGCAGAACCAGTTCAAAGCTCGGTGAAGAAGCGGTCTTTGCCCGGTAATGATTAATCGCCAGTTGGGTCACTGCCTTGTAAAATGGCTGTTCAATCAGGGCATCCTGCAAAGCATTCCGGGCAGTCTCGGCTGTCCCCATGTCACCTATCGGTTTTCCATGTTTATCAAAGAGCGCAATACCGCTTTGAATTTCCGATCGGCTGACATTCCATGGTGCCGGAACCAGATTCATGAACCGGGCATTGCCGTCAGCATCCACCAGGGGAAGGATCGGCAGGAGTGCCGGGGTGCGTCCGGGGGCTTTGCACGGCTCCGGCATGGCATAAGGTACAAAGCGCTTCAAAACAAAATCAAAGAGGTCCTGCGGCCGGGCTGTTCTGCCAAGAAGCAATTGGTTCCAATCACTTAAAGAGTTAGACGTTAGAAGTGAGGTGCTGGAAATTTTGCGTTTTCGATATTGATCGAACTTTTGGCTTATTTCTGCTGAGGTACCATCAACAAGTCGATATCCACTAATTTCAATTTTATCTAAGATTCGGTTTAGGGATGAGAGGAACGGCAGCAGCTCACTGCCGGACCATTTTTCAAGCTCATCATACAGCCCCTGCTTAGCGGCGGAAGCGACGCCTTCGGCAAGGATGGAAATCAAGTAGTCTCGATATTCCGGGACCTGAAACAATGCGATGCGCACAGCTTTTTCCGACTCTTCCCGGAGCAGGCTCCAGAATTCGGGTGAAAGGCTCCAGATATCAGTGGTTGATGTATGCAGAATTCCTGCGTTTTCGAAGGTTTTAATCCAATCCTGAGCACCGACTATACCACTCAGTTCAAAACGGGCAATCTCGCCCCACAAGATGAAATGATTGACCAAACACATAGCAGTGTTTAGATTTGATGACCATTTTTTCATAAGTTGCTGATCACTTCCCTCAACTCACCCCATTCCGGCAACCAGGTTGAAATATCATCGGTTGTTTTCTGAATCCCTGAGAGCACTTTTTCTCTAAATACCCATACCCCTTTGAACCCGTTATCAACAAACCATTGGTTCATGCTCCAAAACAAATCTTTTCCCGCAAAAGCATGAAGATAGTGTTGATTGCGTATACCTTCATTTGCGCATTCAGGTAAAAATTTCTCAAAAGAACTGTTTACATTTTCCAAAGAAACCAATTGACTCTCTTGATGTTGTTCAATGAGCCTCTGGATTCCTTGTGTACAGGATTCTTGATCCAACGTATCAGGGAAAGGATGTTTTTCTTTCCCTCGTTTAGGACCAAAAGCCGATGGGACATCCTTAAAACGGGTTCGGTTGGCGCTCAAAGCCGTCCTTGCCGCCTGATAAATGGAAATGTTTTCTTTAGCCAATTCGAGTTCAGTTTTATATTGATGGATGTCTGGTAAGTTTTCACCCAAGGCTCTCTCAACAACAATCGGATCAATAAGATAGTTTTCAATCTCTTTGCGTTCCCATCGCCATCCGAAATGAATTGACCCGTCGCTTGTTTTCCACTCTTTGGGATGGTCGGACGGAATTACCCAATCTTTCAGAAAATCACCATCCAGAATTCCGTAAACGCAGTTCTGGCCAAAAGCTTCCCGCCGGGCAATAATCTTAGCCCCCATGCCATATTTCCCTCCAAGGGGTTTTATCTCACATATTCCTGATAGAAGCTTACTGAGCACACGAACATCAGGACTATTGTTTCCGCCTTCGCATAAAAGTTGGGCTACAGGCATAGTTTACCTCCTTCAATGCGATGAACCTCCTCGGGGCTGACAATTGATGTTATGGATTCCGAATGGGTTGTCATAATGAACTGGCAGTCTTTACCAAGGACTGGCAGAGCATTTAAAAGGGATTGCGCCAAAGGTGGATGCAAATTAAGATCAATCTCGTCTATCAATACGATGCTGTTTCTGATCTGCATTCTAACGAACTCAAACAGCATTGGAAATATTGACTGTTCACCTGCCGACATTTCTTCAATATCGTATGTTTTATTCCCATCCGATAATGTGAAAAAATAATCTTCAGGAGCAGGTACCCCTCCTTTATGCATGGCTTCAAGTCCTCTGAAGGATCTTCCGGGAAAGACTTTCTTATAGCTGTTCTCCAGTTCCAGCAGCCAGTCTTTACCGCCGTCCTCACCTGCCATCTGATTCAGCTTCCAGCCATTCAAATATCTTCGTAGTCGGGCAACACCAACACCATAGGGTACTCTTCCAATTGAAATACTTCCTTCATCTCCGCCGACAGGAGGCGACGCAAGGTTGCGAAACTGATCAAACCAGAAAAAGCCCGGTAATCTGTCAAAATAGTCCCGAGCCCATGGTGATGTGCGGATTAATTGCGTCGCATAAAAGCGCCCCTTTAATTGAAATAAGTTTGCTCTGGATGACTTGCCATTTTCATCAAAAGCTTCACACCATTCTCCACGAAGCCGGAGTTTCAATTTTTTATTTTCCCCAGGCAAGGTTTTGCTTTTAGGTTTTTTTAATTCAAGCCATTTTTTTGCAATCTCTGTCGTTGCTCTTATCTCTTCATCTGTAAACTGGATATCAAGTTCAATGAGTGGCGTTCCCCATTTCTCATATCTGTCAGGGAGCCATCCCAGCCAGTCAAATTCAGATACATTTCTGATCTTTCCGGAACACATGGCAAGGCAGAGTGCAATCGCCTGTAAAGCGGTTGTTTTCCCAGTTCCGTTATCACCCAGTATGAGAAATTGATCGGAAATATCTTCTGTGAGCTTGTTGGTGAAGTTAATTTCTATATTGGTAAAGCGCTTGAAATTTTCAATACGTAGTTTGCTGACTTTCATCTTTTTTCCTCCAGATACGCTTCGATCAATTTGCGTTCTTTCTCAATTTCCAGCTTTAATTGTTCCTCGCTTGGCAGATAGAGCATATATTTTGACGCAAAAATCTGTTTCCGCTCGCTCAACACAGAATATTTTGCAACGGTTTCATTTTTCTTTGTGCAGAGAACCAGTCCAATGGTCGGATTGTCATCATCCGCTGTATACAGGTCATCGAACATGCGAACATATCCGTCCATCTGCCCTACGTCCTTATATGACAACTCGCCCACTTTAAGATCAATCAGTAGATAGCATTTGATAATGCAGTTATAGAAAACCAGGTCAACATAAAGGTCTGTGTCATCAAAGCGTAGCCGTTTCTGTCTGGCGACAAAAGCAAACCCCTTTCCCAATTCCAGAAGGAATTGCTGTAAATGGGTGATGATGGCCTGCTCCATTTTCGTTTCGCGGAGGCTGGGAGAATCCGGCAATCCGAGAAACTCCAGCACATAGGGAGATTTGAGCATAGCTTCAGCAGGATATGGCTTTCCCGGAAGTCTTTCTCTATCCATCGCAATCAGTCCAGCTTCCCCCCGATTTGCCAAAATTCTTTCATAGTAAGAGGAATGAATCTGCCGCTCCAACTGCGTTTTATTCCAGCCGCACTCAATGGCTTCCTGCTCGTAGAAACAGCGGGCTTTTTCGTTTTTGACGCGCATCAGGGCACGGTAGTGGGACCATGAGAGTTGGGGGGAGAAGCCTGATCTCAATTCGTATCCAGAGAGTGGCCCTTTCTGGTTGGCCACCAATTCTCCACCCGCCGGGTGGAGTTTTTCGTCTTTTGCAGATTCGCTACCCAACGGGTAGCTTTTCTGTTCTTCCGGCAATTGGCTACCCGACGGGTAGCCAATTGAATCCAGCCGCTGTGGATAAGTTTGATAAAACTGTCTGAAATTCTTGATGTTGGCAATTGAGAAGCCTTTTCCATAGCGTTCAGTTAACCTTTTCGACAAATCCTCTACGACCTGTTTCCCGTATTCCGCCCGTTCCTCTCCCTTCTGCAATTCTTCGACAATCTCCCGCCCGATTAACCAATAGGCCACAACCATGTTGCTATTGACCGCACGAACCACATTGGATCGGGCTTCTTCAAGGATGATGACAATCCGGTCGAAAAGAGAGCTTATTTTTTCAGGTGTGTTTTCTTTCATTTTTATAGCTCCTCCAGTTCTTTTTCGATATCCTCCCAAGTCGGGGCTTTGAGTTTGCCAGACAGGATGGCGTCGGTGTCCAGCTTTCCTCCGATGAGATGATCTAAAACGACTAATCCCTCTGCTGAAAGCTTCTTAGCTTTTTCCTGTAGGAAAAGAGCCTTTTTGCATAGCAGCCCTATCTTTATTTGATCGCTCTCATCAGGTATAGGAATTAAAATGTTGTCGACTATCTCTGGATCAACTCTTGGGTGAGTTGATCCAGAAGTTAATTTTATTATTTGATTCAGGGTTAGTGGCGATTTGAGAATAAAATAGAGAAAGTATGAATCTATTTTGTTCTTAGGTCTGTATGTTATCAGCTCCGTTGATCCTGCTGCAAATGGGTATTCATGTGGACATATTGTAACTTTGTTCAAATACGGCCTAAGTTTTGAGTAAAGAATGTCTCCTGCTTTAAATAGGCTGCAGGTACCTGTGATTGAATCATCTAAATTTTCAGACAATACTCCTGTGACCGGATCAATGTTTGCCAAGCCTATATACCTATATCCTTTTTCCAAAAGAGTATCTGCTGAAATACGATCGTTTATGCGTTTGGCTACGTCTACTAATTTTTTTGTTGGCAAGTTGCTATTACGAACAATGCTTAATGCGTTTTCAACATGGGGATGGTAAAATTGAGCACCAATTCGGCTATCAATAATATTGCTATCAACCAGTGAAATTGCAGGGTTAAGACTTATTGATTTATAATTGCCGTCACTCAATGAAATATTGTCTTTTGGTATGAAGGAACTGTTAGAGATTTCTCTACCCAAAAGGAATGATGTTTCACTTGCAGCCTCTTTCCAATATTTGAGCGCCTGTTTCCAAGCATAAGCAGCAATTCTTAAATAAGTCCCAATAAAGTATTGAATTTTTTCGTCAGGCATAGGGATCAATAGATTTTCTATTGACGGTTTTGTTGTGTTAGGCCTTACAGAAGTAACTGAAATTGTTTGCTGTATCTGTGTCTGGAGATATGGTGACTTGAGTAGTGAACACAAATAATAAGGATTGCATTTATCGTTTTTAGCTCTAACTCTGAGACAAAATGATGGAAAAATAAATCCTTTCACATCTGATGTTGCAAAAGCAATTCTTCCAGTCGTGTTTCCGCACTGAACAATTAAAGTATCATTTTCATCTAATATGTTAGAGCTGCTACCAAACGCCGAGGGATTAACGTATTTTAAATCTGACAAATTGGTAAAAACAGAGTCTGTAAAATTTGTAACACGCAGAAAAGGTGCTCCAGATTCTGAATCCCAATAATCTTCTGTTGGCATAAATCCGTAGTCAACA
Organism: Desulfobacteraceae bacterium; assembly: GCA_011390755.1. Lineage (GTDB taxonomy): Bacteria > Desulfobacterota > Desulfobacteria > Desulfobacterales > Desulfococcaceae > JAABRU01. The sequence continues at coordinate 28,108 of JAABRU010000014.1, forward strand.
CTGGCTATTTGAAATAATCGTTTTAATTTCGATTTGGTTCTTTCAGACCAATTTCTGATTAATGATATATTCTCTATGAATTGGGGTTGGTAGAACCAAGCATCCACTCTGTTCTCGTCTAATAATTCTACACTTACCCAGAAATGAGCTGAGTTAAAGTTGTTCCACAAATGTGATTTAGACATTGTCGGGCCTCCTCACATAAGCGCTGGCAATTTCAACCAAGTCATTTCCGTTCGGATCTGGAACCTCTGCTTTTCCTTTTTTCATGTAACCAACATGCTCAGCTACACCCATAAAGACAGGGCCTTGTTTTTCAGATGCATGCTTTTTCTTCTGCAGATATATGAAGCTGGTTTTTGCGCCGGTACCTGAGATGGCAAAGGTTTCCGTCGGCAGGCTGACGACCGCTTTCAGGATGGCCTTTCCGCCTAAAAATTCCCCAGTTTCTTCATCCTTTGAACCCATTATATATTCGCGGATATAGGCATCTCCCGAATTGCAGAGAATGCCATCTGGTACGACAATCAAGAGGCGTCCACCGGGCTTCAGTAATTGCAGGTTGCGGTCAACAAAAAGCGCTGCCGGTTCGGCTTTATCAATTGCCTTTTTCTTGCTCCGATCACCGGCTTTCCATTTCCAGCCAAGTTCAAGGCCCAGCTCTTCTTTTCTCATCTTGGCGAGTCCCTTGGGATCATCATACTTTCCAGAGCCGAAAGGAGGATTGGTCAAAATCAAGTCGAATTTACCTACCAACTTATCCACATGGTTATCCGTAATGGAGTCATCGACTTTCAGTAGTTGGCTGTGGTCCTCTCCATAAAGCAGCATGTTGATACGGGCCTTCTGAATACTGCCTTCAGCCTGATCCGCACCAAAAAAGCTGTGGCGCTTCATTTGGCTGAGCCATGCCAGCTTGTCTTCGTCGCTATGGCCAACATGCTTGTCATCAAGAATGCGTTTTTTGATCTCGCGCAGTGCGCCCACCAGAAAACGGCCGGTACCACAACAGATATCTCCGCAGAGGAAGGCGGGCAGATCTTTTTCATCTTTCGTGGGACTCCATCGTTCCTGCTGATCCTTGTCACCCCGGCGAGCCCAGAGCTCGGCATCGGTGATGTCATGGAAAACCATGTGGCTCATGCACTCAACCACCTGTGAAGGGGTCAGGTAGGTGGCCAAACCTTCGTTGCTGGCATACTTGCCGCGAAGGAACACATCGAACGCCCAGCCAAGAAGGTCTTCGTGGATGAGATGCGCCCTCATCATCCGGGCCTGTTCTCCATTACCCACCAGTTCCTTGTCCGGCACTGATAAACGGATAGGCTGACCATCGCGGTCGCGCAGATCCATGGAATCGATCGCCATGGCGAGGATATCGGTGTTTTCAAGTTTCAGCGGCTCGTCATAGGCAAAAATGGTGTGAACTTCACCGGTAATGTCCCTGGCATTGTACTGCGGCAGATTGTTGATTTCCCTGAAGGCATCTTTCAGTTCCATGACAGCCTTCTTCCCATTCTTTTTTACATAATCGGAAGAATAGATCTCGGAAAACAGCTTGCCCTTGCCAGCACCGGCCTTGATCTTGTAGCGGGGTGATTTTTCAAGATGAATGCGCAGGAACAGGAGCTTCCCCAGTTCGTCAATGGCCGCATTGGTCGGTTTAATGCCGCCCCGGGAGTAAATGGCATCATGCAACTGGTCGAATTTGCGCTGGATTGCCCGGAAATCTCCACGGTGATACTCAGCGGAAAGGTCCTGAAGCAGGCGGGAACGGGAATCGGAAATCGGCTTGGCAATCTCCCGCCATAAATCCTTGCGCGGCAGGTCGGAAATCTGGGCGTCTTTTTCCAGATCAAAGACAAAATGATTGTCGCCATCCCATACCCAGACAAAGCGGAACGGCTTGCCTTCATCCGCACCCAGTCCGGCTTTGAATTTGGCATCATCCTGAATGGAAGGACGGGCGGCATCGCCGGGATCTGCGGTCGCAAAAAGCACGACCGGCTCGTCACCATCCATCGCCACCAGATCCGCAGTGGCATCCATGCTGCCGTCGCCAAACGGATCAAACAGCTGGAAGTCGAAGGTAAGTTTTTCGTAACCCAGTTCGGCAAGTTGCTCCCGGGCCTGTTCCCGGAGTTTGCCCGGTGCACTGTCTTTTTTCTTAGCCATAATTATCTGCCTTTTTTATGCCCTGGCTGCCCTTTGGGCCGGTTAAAAATATTCGTATTCACTGTCATAAACTGAGACCGTAAAGCCTGCTTCACAGCCGGTGCGCTAAGCCCGGTGGTTTTGCTTACTTCCATTACCACGTTGGCAATCGGCGCCCCGGGCTTCCCCAGAGATTTGAAGTATTGGATTGCCGCATCATGGATCACCTCCTCATCGGACTTTCCGCTGCCGCGTATGGTCCATTTGGAACTGGTCAGCCAGGGAACTTCGTCTTCCTTCACCGTGAAACCGTCGCAAGGTTCCGCTGGTGAAGCGGCTTCCTTGTCGATGCGTTCAAACTTCGGGTTCAACCGCAGCAACAAAAGGGCGCGTTCGGGACCACCGCACTGATTCAGGTCGGGTATTGAAGCCGCAATGGTCACCGGTGTGGCAGCACCTTCGCGGTTCAGATATTCAATCATTTGGGATGCAATACTCATTGCTTCATTTCCTCCCGTAAAAACTGCTCGGCAAACTCCAACACATGGGCTTTTGCAGTCAAGGCTTCACGTCTTCTCTCGAAGGCCCGGGCGACACGACTGTCAAAATCTTCCCGCCAGATCACCGACAATTTTGGAACCAGCAGCGAATCCAGATCCTTTTTGCTGATAAAACGCTGCACGGCCCCAGTGGCAAGGCTGTTCAATTGCGCCTGCACAATGGGGTGAGTCATGGCAATGGTGAAATATCTTGGCGTTTCAGTGAAGCGCAGAGCGGTAAACGTGGCGCTGCCAAGAATCCTGAAGCCTTGGGCCGCAGTCTTTTCATCCAGCCAGGCCACCTGTTCTCCGCTGCCCGTTGTGCAGATCAACACGTCCCCGGGATTCAACGGCTGTCTCATTCGGGGTGAAAGGTCGGATAACCGGCAGGTCTCCACGCTTTCCACCATCATGGTGTTTTCGTTGATATGCTCGGCTTTCACAGCGCAAACCTGTTCATCCTCGCCAATCCCTTTCAAGGTTGATGGAACCGGTTTGGCCACCTGAAGAAGCGGAGTTACGCTGCCATTTTTCAGCAGATGTCTCCGGAGCAGTTCATTTGCGCAGTAGGCAACATCCCATCGGCCACTCAAATCCGTTTTTCGGATCTTGAACCGGTGCGGGGTCGCCGGCATCTGTGTCTTGCGATCGATCTCCGCATGGACGGCCTGTATGATCTGGGACAATTCCGTTTCCGACTCCTGGCTCAGGCGTGCTGCATCGTCATAAGCCTTTTTGATTTTATTCTGCAGTTCCCGGCCCGGAAGCGGGATGGGAATTCCGGCAATATCTTTAAGGCGCAATCGTCTTAAGGCTGTGGCAGACCGCCTGTAGGCGAGATCTTTCAGAATCTTTCCCATGGTGGGTGCGGACAGTATGGCCGCCAGATATTCGGGCACAACGGCAGGCTTCGGGCGCATGACCGTGATCTCGGAAGACACGGTAATATCATCAAACCCCTCGGGCATAACCGCCGCCCTGAAAGGCTCGGCAGCCTGAGTGAACAGCACATCCTGGGGCTTTACCGCCGTCCATTTGGCGGCCTTATCTATTGACGCATATTTCAACCCGGAAAAATGGATATCGCATGCATCGAGATTGCTGAGACGCAGCATCGGGATACCCGATTCACATGAGGTCAATCGTGAGCCGTCGGCAAAATAGTCAAGCAGGTCCCCCAGCTTGATGAAGCTGTCGTAGTTACCGTTTGTAATGGTCTTTACTGTCTTCTCACCAAGGTAAAACCGGGGGTCGAGGCGGTTGCCTTTTTTGCGAAACTTTTTCAGCTGGATCACGGTACTTCTCATGCGCGATCCTCCGGATTAAATGCCGCCTTAATGGTTTTAATCGTGGCAGCAATTATATCGCTGTCAAAGTCTTCCTGCTGTAATTCGGTCATTGAGATCGAGTAATCAGCGGGAAGCTGTTTGGCCTTTTTCATGAACAAAATAGAGCATCGAATGCCTGTGCCGGAAAAACAGAATCCGGGCGGCAAGCTGACGACACCAAGTATCTGCACGGAATCCAGCAGCCAATCCCGGAAAGCCCTGTGACCTGCTCCGGATAAAATCCCTTCCGGCAATACGACTGCAATTAGACCATCCGGCTTACACTGATCAATGACCTTGATTAAATAAAGGTATTCAGCGGGATATTTCTTTGATGCCGGATTACCTTTAAAAAAGGGACTGATTAATGCGGCATCCTTTTTCAATTGTATTGATCTGCCGAATGGCGGGATCAAAACAACGGCATCCTTTTTCTTGGCGGGTTTACTTTCAAGATAGCCATTATCGATGAAGGATGCTTTGGGATACAAAACCTGCAACAGGGATAGAAGCTCCTGATTCCCATTCTCCAGAATGACTTCGCCATTGCCCGAACCGGACAGAATTGAAAACTGAGCGCCTACAGCAGATGTAACAAGCGCTATTGAGTTTGCGCGTTCACCCATAGACTGAAAAAGCGGAGACAGGGCCAACGGCAATCCATGTATGCATTTTTTATCATCGCTTGCTCGGGCCACCCAATCGGTCAACCGGGCTGACTCTTCGGGTGTCGCTGGCTTCAGTCTAAAGCCAGCAAGGACGGCACATAACTTCAAAACGCCTTCAGAGTTGATATCTGCATCTTTCAGTTTGCCTTTGATGCTCAAAAATAAATCAGAACACTCATCAACCGTTCCAGCGACAGAGCACGCCCACGCATCCTTTTTTCCTGCCTCTTCATCGGCAATTCGGGCAGCCAGAAGATTCGACGCAACAGCATCGATAGCCTCCCGTTTTTTCACGCTTTGCCGCAGAAGGGTCGAGAGATATTCAAAAACATCCTGCGATGGAAATAGCCGTGCCTTAACAGGGTTCAAAGCGCGAACGGGATGCAGCCCGCCTGCCTTTGGGGGTGCTTCATAGAACGACAGCGTCGAGCCGCCTTCTGCCACAACAAAGGATACACCCCCGTTAGAAAGCAAAGACAGGTATCGGTCAGAGACAGAGCCACGCTTCGGAGACACGACAACACCCCGCTTTCCGGCAAACTTAAACTCCGCATCAATAGACAGGCGACCCACGCTCGCATTATCCAGCGGGGTAACCTCAATGCCTCTTGCTTCTATGTATTCCTGAGCTTTCATATAATCTCCGTGTCACATACTCACTTTTACATTACTCAGTATATAAACATGCTCCGCCGATGTCAAGATATTTTTTTATCACACGCTCACATATCTATTAATTATATATGCATTCAAATCACAGATAAAACATATATACAACAATAATTCAACATATTGTATCATCTTATCAAGTGATTTGAACATCGTCTTCTCACGCTAATAGTCGCCGGAAGACCGAGGAGCACAACAGAAAATCCTGCGTCCCGGTAATGTGGTGCAGTTCGACAATCCCCTGGCCCCGACAATCTTTGAAAACCTGATTTCCGTGACCGGTGCGGAAAGTGCTGACTGGCCCCTGCGCCTGGAATGCTGCGGCAATCCCCTGTGGGAAAAAAACAGCCGTCTTTCCATAAAACTCATGAACCGCAAACTTGCCAACGCAGCCGAATCCGGCGCGGACATACTGGTCACGGCCTGCACCTACTGCCAGCTTCAGTTTGATAAAATCCGGAAGAAACAGCCGGAAAAGCAGAGGAAAGTACCTGAACTGGAATCTGTACTTTATATTCAGTTACTGGGGATCAGTATGGGAATGAATGCGGAACAGGTGGGGCTTTCTTCTGGTATTTCACTGCATCCGCAAATCACCCCTGCCTGATTTTCTTCTGCTCAGGGGCAACCGGCCGGTCGCCTCCTTGAAATCTTTCTTGACAAAAACAGCTTATCAAAATAGTTAGACCAAATCATTATCGAAAAAGGCAAAACCGTTGAAAGGCGGTGACGCAAAGCAACGGGTCTGGAGCCGGAAGGTCATGATCGCCGGACTGCCGAAATTTTTTATATCGGAATCTGCACAGACAACGCCTTTGGGGAACCGCTCCCAAAGGCGTTTTTATTTTTCTGCCAGGGAAATCGTTACGACTTCCCTGGCAGAGGTGTGCGGGGAGATTTTCATATAAACATCAGGAGTTATGACTCACAACGAAGCATGAAAGCTGCGCGGAGTGCGAAAATTAAGGCGGAGGCCGGTTTTTCGCAGACACTTTCATATAAACATCAGGAGTAAATTCTGCTTATGCCTATAAGACTTATGCAAATTATTCTTCCGGAAAATATAAGGCAGAACGATATCCCTTCCCTGACTGAAGAAAAAGAGGTTCTCAGCGGCTGGGCATCGAACTATCCGGACAGTAAAACCGTTTTGCACTTGCTGATTCCGGCAGAAGAATGTGAAACCTTAATAGATAAATTTGAACAGAGATTTTCAGGCACAAGCGGTTATAATATCATATTGCTTCCGGTGGAGGCTTTTTTGCCGAGACCGAAACCGGAAAATGACAGCACTGATGAGGCTGAAAAAAAAGAACAGGAAAATAACAGCCTTCACCGTGTAAGCCGTGAAGAACTGTATTCCGAGATCAACGAAGGGATTAGAATATCCCGGACCTTTATGGCAATGACTTTTCTGTCAACACTTGTTGCCGCTATCGGTCTTATGCGTAATGATTTGGCTGTGATAATCGGAGCTATGGTCATAGCCCCTCTTCTTACACCGAATGTTGCCATGGCACTTTCAACTTCCCTCGGAGATACCGATCTGCTCCGCAGTTCCTTAAAAACCAATGTCACAGGTTTTTTAACAGCCATAGTGCCTGCTGTAATAATCGGATTGATTTTCGGAATTGATCCTGATATTTCTTCCATTGCATCAAGAACAAGGATAGGAATAAGCGATGTTGTGCTGGCCCTTGCTTCCGGATGTGCTGGTTCTTTCGCATTTACAGGCGGTGTGTCCGGTGCGCTTATCGGAGTTATGGTGGCAGTTGCTCTTATGCCGCCTTTGGTTGCTTTCGGCATGTTGCTGGGGGCGGGTTATTATGTTTTATCTGTTAAGGCCCTGCTTCTGGTAATTACAAATGTCATTTGTGTGAATCTGGCCGGGGTTGTTACATTCTTTATTCAGGGAGTCAGACCGAGAACCTGGTGGGAAGCGGAAAAAGCAAAAAAATCTGCAAGGACTGCCGGATTATTGTGGACTGCTCTGCTTATCATTCTGTTAGCAATTTTATTTAATAAAGTTATATGATTTTGTTTCAGGAACCCGGAAAGATAATTTGACAATGGGTCAAACCCCCTGATGAACCGGATGAAGAGAAACAGAGCAGTAGCAGTATTTTTACTTATTATCTTAAATATACGGAGATTTTTTTATGAAACTGATTGCACCGTCCATTCTGTCTGCGGATTTTTCCCGGCTGGGCGAAGAAATCAAAGCTGTGGAAAAAGCCGGGGCCGACTGGATTCATATTGATGTCATGGACGGCCATTTTGTTCCCAATATTACCATGGGGCCGATTATTGTGGATGCTGCAAGACGCAGCACAAGCCTTCCACTGGATGTACATCTTATGATTGACAATCCGGATCGCTATATTCCCGATTTTGCCAAAGCCGGGGCAGACTGGATTTCTGTGCAGGTGGAAGCATGTGTGCATCTGCACCGCTGCCTGCAGCTGATCAAAGACTGCGGGGCCAAAGCAGGTGCTGTGCTCAACCCGGGCACCCCTTTGTCTGCTGTGGAATGGGTGCTGGAAGAAACAGATTATGTGCTGATTATGAGTGTGAATCCCGGTTTCGGGGGGCAGGCATTTATTGAAAGCAGTCTGGATAAAATCCGTCAGCTCCGGCGGATACTGGATGAAAGGGGCATTTCCTCCCTGATACAGGTGGACGGCGGTGTGAATGCCAAAACCATTGCGCGTATTGCCGAAGCCGGAGCCGATGTTTTTGTTGCCGGATCCGCAATTTACGGCAGTGATGATTACCGGAAAAGAATTGCAGAATTCAAATCAGTGATTTCAGGATAAGGGAGAAAGAAATTGAAAAGCAGTCCGCCGGAAAAAAAGGTTCTGGTACTCCACGGCCCCAACCTCAATATGCTGGGAAAACGGGAACCGGAGATATACGGAAAAATGACGTTGGAAGAAATCAACCGGGAACTGATAAGACAGGGAAAAAATCTGGGCCTGACAGTGGAGTGCTTTCAGTCCAACCATGAAGGGGCCATTGTGGAAAAAATTCAGGAAAATTTTGAAACATGCAGCGCTATTATCATCAACCCGGCCGCATACACCCATACCAGTGTTGCCATCCGGGATGCCCTTCTGCTGACAGATGCGCCCATCATCGAAATTCATCTTTCCAATATTTACAAACGGGAAACCTTCCGGCACAGATCCATGATTTCAGACATTGCCGCAGCCCAGCTGACCGGATTCGGACACAGGGGATATTCTATGGCAATCACCGCACTGGCCGGGATGCTGCAAAACTGAAAGGCATATCATGCCGCAGATGTATCATATCTCTTATTCCCCACATTTTGTTCTTTGCGCACCGACGATCTGAATTCAATGCCGTTTCCTTAGGCAGAAAATCCCCCTCCCCCGGCGGGAGGGGGGAAACAGCGATTTGCACTCATGCCCCTCCCTGAGGAAGGGGAGCCTTGGGGAAACGGCATTGAATCTGAATTTGCTAGTGTTCTGTCAAGATTTGAATGACGGGTTGCATTACTCCTGTAAGGGCGTATTATTGCATACGTCCCTGCAGGAAAAAATCAGGGGATTTGAACCACTGCCGCGAAGATATGCAAAATGCGGGTTATTCCGGAAATTTTTTCTCATAAGCGATTCCCTCCCGGAAAACTTCTTTTATCATTATACTAATATCTTCAATAATGAGATAGAGAGAGGGAACCAGCAGCAGGGTAATGACAGTGGCAAAAAGAACACCGAAACCCAGGGAGATGGCCATGGGGATCAGAAATCTGGCCTGACGGGAGGTTTCAAAAATCATAGGGGTCAGACCGCAGAAGGTGGTGAAGGTAGTGAGAATAATGGGGCGGAATCGCTGGATACCAGCATAGCAGATGGCTTCTCTGACAGGAATTCCGGCATTCCGTTTGCGGTTGGCAAAATCTATGAGTATCAGGGAATCATTCACAACTACACCCGAAAGGGCCACAATACCGAACATACTGAGAATGCTGAGACTGTATCCCATGAAGAGGTGACCGATCACTGCTCCGACAATGCCGAAGGGAATGGCCAGCATGATAATGACGGGTTGGATATAACTGTTTAAAGGAATGGCCAGCATGGCAAAAATGACAGCCATTGCCGTCAGCAGACCTTTTACCAGGCTCTGCATACTTTCCTGCATGTCCGCGTGACGTCCTTCAAAACTGAAGGCCAGACCGTTATATTTGGCCTGTAATTCCGGGAGAATATCCGATTTTAGCGATTCCAGTATCCGGCCCGCCCTGCTCCGGGGCCGGGTATCGGCTGTCACCGTGACGACCCGGCGGCCGTCCCGGCGGTCAATATTGGTATAGGCTCTTCCCCTCTCAACACTGACAGCATTGCGCAGGGGAATTTCGTTTCCGTCCGGTGTGCGCAGGATCATTTCTTCCAGATTGTATTCCGAAACCCGCTCGGATTTGGGCAGGCGCACCATGACCTTGACTTCGTTGCGTCCCCGCTGCTGGCGCAGGGCCTCGGCACCGTAATAGGAATGGCGGACCTGCCGGGCCACTTCCCGGGAACGCAGCCCCAGACTGCGGGCTTCGGGTCTGATTTTGAAATCCAGCTGCTGCTTGCCGGGGGAAAATCCGTCGTCAATATCAAATACCTCCGGATAAAAACGCAGGGCCCCGGCCAGCTCGGCACTGGCTTTTTCCAGTACCTCCATCTCCTTATGGCTCAGTTCCACGGTAATGGCCCCGCCCCGGCCCGGTCCGCCTCTGTCGGATTCAAATTTCAGAGATTCCAGCCCCGGAATTTCCCCGACCCGTTTCCGCCACCGGGCGGTAAGCAGGGAAGTGGAAACCGGCCGGATTCCGGGCGGGGTAAGATAGATACGCACCTGGGCCTCATTGTCACTGATGCTGGCATAAATGCCTTCGCTGAGCTTTTTCCCTCCGTTTTCATCCACAATTTCCCGGGCAGTATTCACAAGAATCTGCTGTACCTTTTCCGTTCTCTGAAAAGAAGAGCCGAAAGGCAGTGTGGCGGTGACAATGGCGTAATCGGATTCCACTTTCGGAAAAAGTTCAAAGCCCATGCGTCCGCTCCGCACATAGGCAACAGCGATGAGAAGTATAAAAATTCCTGCTGCAATGGTGAGATACCGCCAGCGCAGGGCCAGGTTTAAAAAAGGGCCGTAAACATTGTTTACAAAACGCAGAAAAGCATCGCTGAAACGCTGCTGCTGCCGGACAATCCATCCGAACAGCCCCTTCGGTGTCCGGTCTTTCTGATGCCCCACATGGGCAGGAAGAATAAAAAGACTTTCAATAAGAGATACGGCAAAAACACTGATAACAACCAGGGGAATCTGTTTGAATATTTTCCCCATAAATCCGGGCACAAAAAGCAGGGGCATAAAAGCCACCATATTGGTCAGCACACTGAAACTGACCGGCATGGCGATTTCCCTGGCAGCGAGCACAGCGGATCTGTCCCAGGATACACCGTTCTGCCGGTGCTGGTAGATATTTTCGCCCACGACAATGGCATCATCCACCACAATCCCAAGCGATATGATAAAGGCAAACATGGACACCATATTGATACTGACCCCGATGGTCTGTAAAAACAAAAGGGATCCCAGAAAAGAAATGGGAATCCCCAGGCTGACCCAGAAAGCCAGCCGGGCTTCCAGAAACAGGGCCAGGAGGATAAAAACCAGCCCCAATCCCAGATAACCGTTTCTGAGCAGCAGATCCATACGCTGCCGGTAAATATCGGAACGATCATTGCGGAGGGCCACTTCCAGTCCGTCCGGGAAAGTCTGATTCACCTCTTCCACGACCCGGCGCACCGCATCGGATACAGTGGTCGGGGTCTGATCCCCGACCCGGTAAACCTCCAGGAGAACGGTGGGTTTTCCGTTAAAGGTGGCTGTCCGGTCTGTTTCTTCAAAATCATCCCGGATATCGGCAATTTCCTCCAGCAGCACCTGTGTACCGTCATTGGCGGTAATGATGGGGATTTTTCCGAATTCCCGTCCGTAATCCCGGCGGTCTTTCATACGCACCAGAATATCCCCGCCCGGGGTTTTCACCGCACCGGCCGGCAGATCCACCGATGCCCGGCGGATGCGGGCCGCCACTTCTTCCAGGGTGAGATGATAGGTGCGGAGGGTGTCCTGGGAAATATCAATGCTGATTTCATAATCCCGGACACCGGTCAGTTCCACCTGGGTGATATTTTCTTCCTGAATCAGCCGGTCCCGCAGATATTCGGCATATTCCCGCAATACTTTTTCACTCTGGTCTCCGTAGAGAGCAAGGGAGACAACATAGCGTTTGCGGGAAACAATGGCAATATTGGGATCTTCCACTTCATCGGGAAAAGAGGAAATCCGATCCACCTCATTGCGGATATCCTGGGACAGTTTTTGTATATCTTCCCCTTCGATCATTTCCACGGTAACGGTTCCGGAACCTTCCCGCGCCACAGACTGCACTTCGGCCACGCCTTCCAGTCCCTGAACGGCCTCTTCCACGGCCAGAATAATGCCTTTTTCCACTTCCTGTGGGCTGGCTCCGGGATAGGCCACGGAAATTGTGATCAGATCCAGATCAAAATCCGGAAAAACCTCTTTTTTGATACGGGTGGCCAGAAAAAAACCGCCCACCAGCAGCACGATCATCAGCAGGTTGGCAGCGACGGAGTGGCCGGCCATCCAGGCAATGGGGCCGGGGGGGATGGATTCGGTATTGTCTTTCATATCCAAATCAGATACTTCCATACATCACCTCATCCTCTTTCGGATTGATCAGAAGCTGAAACCCGCAGCGGCATATTTTCAATGGGGGCCGGGATGTCAGATGTAATAAGATTTTCCCCTTTTTCCACACCTGAAGCCAGAAAAACCGTATCTTTGTCCCGCCAGATAATCTCCACCGGCCGGATCCGCAGTTTTCCCTCTTCCTCAAGCCATACCGTATTACTATCCCGCAGGGCTGTGCGGGGGATGCGGTATACATCCGGGATTTCCCGCCCCTGAATTTCCGCGCGCACATATTCCCCGATGAGCATGGGAGGCGATTCAATTCCCGAATTTTCCGTATTCTTTTCCAGATTCAAAGGATCCTGCACGGAAATGAGCAGACGGGCCATACGTCCGCTGTTTTCCAAATCGCTGAGCAGTTTGACGACATGGCCTGTGCGTTCATAATTACCGCCGCTGTATATAATTCTTGCGGCAGAACCTTTTTCACTGCCTGTCCGGGGGATAGTGATGCGGTGCAGGCGTTCTATGGGAACCGAAACCTGTATCCAGTATTCATCTGTTCCCACCAGCTCTGCAATCTGCCCCTGTGCGGCCAGCTGGGAACCGATTTCCACCAGACTGCTGCGCACCACAGAGTTAAAGGGCGTTTTTATTTCTGTGCGTTCCAGATCCAGTTCGGCCTGTTTCAGTTCGGCCTGTGCCGCTTTGAGATCCGCTTTTACTTTTTCCAGATGCGGTTTCCGCAGGGCCAGTTCTTTATCCTGTGCGCTGACTTTTCTTTTTCCCAGCAGCTGCCATTCCCGTCTGGCCACATCCTGATGTCCCAGTTCCATTTTCAGAGCGTACTGGGCATTGCTGACCTGGCTCTGCATCCGGGCCAGTTTCAGTTCATAATCCAGGGGGTCAATCCGCAGCACTGTTTCCCCGCTTTTGAGCAGACCGCCTTCACCAAACTCCGGATGCATCTCAACAACTTCACCGGATATACGGGATTTCAGCAGCATCTGCTGCGCGGGAAGCACTGTTCCCATGGCTTCGATGACAATAGTTTCACTGCTTTGGGACAGAGGAGAAACCTGCACCAGGGAAACCAGGCTCGGGGGGGCGCTTTTTTGGGGTTTGGTTCCGCTGTTTTTCAGCCAGGCCGCTCCCGCGATACCCATGCTGATAATGAGCAGGGGAAGTATGGTTTTCAGCGCAAAACGCATCCGGTGACTTTCTTTTTTATGATTATTTTCATCCCTGTATTCATCTTCCATCTTTTATATCTCCCTTTTTTTCACCTGTGTCTTTCATCCATGTACCTCCCAACGCCCGGTACAGACTGATCCGGTCAATGAGCAGTTCGCTGCGGCGTTCGATCATGTTTCTTTCCAGATTCTGTACACTCAGAATCTGGGTCAGTACCGGCAGATAATCCGAAAGACCCTTCCGATAGCGTTCACGGGCATGGTTCAGTGCTTTCCGCGCGGCATCCATCTGCAATTCCAGTGCCCGGATATGCTGCCGCTGCTTTTCTTCACTGATTAAGGCATCCTCCGCCTCTTTCAGCGCCGTATACACAATATGACGGTAGGTCATGAGTTTTTCATCTGCAATCGCCCGTCTGCGTTCCACTTCCGCACTTCTCCGTTTCCCGTCAAAAAGGGGCGCGCTCAGACTGCCGGTCAGACGAAGCAGCCAGTTGTCGAAAATCAGATCCAGTTCATCGGTTCCGTAAAGCGCGCCTGCGGATAAACGGATATTGGGCAGACGGTCGGCCCTGGCAGCGGCCGTGTCCCAGTCGGCAGCCTGTAAACGGAATCCGGCCGCCCGGATATCCGGCCGCATGGACAGCAAATCAGCCGGGAGACCGATGGCCGGAATTTTCCCCGGTTCCGGAAGTTCCCTTCGGCTGATCTCCAGGGGATAAGGGGCGGTTTTTCCCAGCAGCAGCGCAAGTTCATGCCGCAGTAACTGCTCCTGTGCCTCCACCAGCGGAATTTTGGAGCGGATTTCCTCCACCACCTGTTTTTGCTGGTACACATCCAAAGCAGATACCATGCCTTTGAAAAACCGCAGTTCCACCAGTTCCAGATAGGTGCGGTTGGTCCGCAGCTGTTTTTCCAGCAGTCTTCTCTGCATACCGCGGGAAATAATTTCAGTCCAGTGTTCCGCTACTGCGGCCGCAATGGTCATGGCAGCTGCATACATATCTTCCTGGGACGCGGAAACCGCCAGTGCAGCGGCTTCCCGTTCCGAACGGATTTTTCCCCAGAGATCCAGTTCATAACTGCTGAGCAGACCCAGGGAATAATTTTCCACCGTCCGGGCGGATGTTCCCGTATCTCCTTTGCTGCGCTGCCGTCCGTAAGATGTATCCCCATCCAGATACAGATCCGGATAGGCGGATGCCCCTGCCTGCACCGCCACAGCTTTGACCTGGCGCAGCCGTGCCCATGCTTCCTGCAGATTGAAATTTTCCTTCAATGCTTCCCGGATCAGCTGATCCAGCTGTTTATCTTCAAAACTTTTCCACCACTGCTCCGGTATTTCTCCCTCTCCGGAAGTAAGGGAAAAATGCCCCGGCATTTCACCTTCAGGATTTTCCCGCAAAACAGGATCGAAAAATGTGCAGGAGGAAAACAGCAGGAGAGAAAAAAACACAGCATATATATTTTTATATTTCATAATCCTATCCGAAGCATTCAATAAATTTTAAATTAATAACGGTGCGTTACACTTCTCTAACGCAGCCTGCGGCATTGCACGGAGTGCGAAAAATAAGGCCGAGGCCGGTTTTTCGCAGACACTTTCATATAAACCGCCATGAATTGCATTCACAACTAAACATGAAAATCTTTTCCCGGACTCGTTACGGGGCAGAGCCCCGTAACACCGGAGGTGAGGCTCCGCCTCATACTGTGTACGGGGCGGAGCCCCGGAAAAATGCGTTACGGGGCGGAGCCCCGTAACGAGTTGTGTATGACTTTCATATAAAATTAACCGCTTTGATCCACTGCCCCTTTTTTATTATGTCGGAAAAAAGAAAAAAAGGTTACGGAAATTTATTCTTTTTTTTAATAATAGATTTTTTATTTGCTGAAAGCAAGAGGATTTCAGGGGGAAATACAGTTCATTTCCGCCATACTGAGCGTTTTTTTCTTGACCCGGAAGCATATCTCCATTATTTTCCCCGCTATGTATCCCAAACAGATAAATCTGATTGAAGTGGGGCCCAGGGACGGATTTCAGTCTGAATCCCGGATAATCCCCACAGACATGAAACTGGAAATCATAGCCGGTCTGGCAGCCGCGGGAATTTCACAGATTCAGGTGGCATCTTTTGTCAGTCCCAAACGGGTTCCGCAAATGGCCGACGCGGAAGCACTGATACAAAAACTTCCGGAAAATGACAGTGTTGTATATACAGGTCTGGCACTGAATCCAAAAGGAGTGGAACGGGCACAGGAAGCCGGGCTGAAAGCCGTGGAAATCTCAATATCAGCCAGTGACAGTCACAGTCGGAAAAATGCGGGCATGAGCCGCAGGGAATCTCTGCAGCAGGGGCGGAATATGGCCCGTCTGGCAAAACAGAAGGGAATGCATCTGATTGCCGGTATTCAGTGCGCTTTCGGATGCGTTTATGACGGCAGTATTCCGGCGGGAAATGTACTGGATGCTGTCCGCATGTACTGCGATGAGGGCATTGACCGGCTTTCCCTGGCCGATACAACCGGCATGGCAGCCCCGCTGCTTGTGAAAGAGCTTGTCGGGAAGGTAAAGGCAGAGGCTCCGGGCATTCTCCTGGGACTTCACCTCCACGACACACGGGGGTTGGGACTGGTAAATCTTATGGCCGGACTGGAAAGTGGTATCCGCTGTTTTGATACAGCCTTCGGAGGACTGGGGGGCTGCCCTTTTGTAAAGGGCGCGGCCGGAAATATTGCCACAGAAGACAGCCTGTACCTGCTGGAATCCCTGCACATGGAAAGCGGGATTGATCGGCGGAAAGTGGCGGAATGCTCCCGGAAAATAGCCGGTTTTCTGCAACGGCGGCTTCCGGGAAAACTGTACGCGTCAGGTCTGTAATATGTAAAAGGGAAGAATATAAATGAAATTTGATCCACTTATCAGCGGCGGCATTGTGGGCTTTGTCATGGGCGCTTTCGGTTTTATCATCGGCAGATTCTGGATTCTGCCCATTTCCCGCTACACCAGACTGAAAAATGAAATCAGCAGACTGCTAAAAACATACGGGAAAGGGGAGGCTGCGGAAAACAGGGAAACAATGAAACAGCAGGCCGAATCCCTGCGGAAACTTTCTGTTGCACTTTCAGACTCCTTTGCACTGGATCTGCCGCTCTGGTACCGGATGGTGCTGGATAACCGCAAAGAATCCCCGACCGAAGCGGCCGGACATCTGATGACCCTGGCCAATACCCAAAAAGCAGAGCATATCCGGGAGCGGATTCTGAAAATTGAAAACTGCCTGAGAATGCAGGGAAAACTGTTACAATAAGAGCCTGTCCGAAAACCTCCGAAACCGATTTTTGATGATCTCGTAAAAAGTCGGAAAATCAGGTTTTGATATACATTAATCATCTGATTTTACTGACAGCGGTTTTCAAAAATCTGACTTTTTACCGATTCATCATTTTTGGAACCGGTGAAAACAGGGGGTCAGAATACCAAAAGACAGGTTTTCGGATAGGCCCGGTAGATCGAAAAGTTTCCCCCGGATACGGTTTTACGGCTGTCCCGGAGCGCAAAAACTGTATTTTTGCACGGGGTAACCGGGAGATGCGGCGGTGCAAAAATACAATTTTTGCACTCCTCCGGAAACTTTTCGATCTACTGAGGCTCTAAATACAGAAATAAGGGATTCTGCCTTTTTTCAGGATACGGAAAGAACGGAGGAAAATATTTGGATATCATTTTATATATTATCATCTCTCTTATTATTGTCAGACTTCTGCTTTCCTTTATTGCAGCACCGATAATGCTTCATGCAAAAGAGCAGATGCATGCCAGACCCCGTTTTGATCTTTTTGATCCCAACAGTCTTCCCCGTGACAAAGCGGAATATTTTGCTGCAAAACTCCAACTGCTTGAAAAAGAAGGATTTGAACCGCTGAATTTTGTATCCTGGGAGAGTCACGAAAACCGGAGAATTCTCTTTGCCCTGGCCGTACACCGCAAAAACCGGGACAGTGCCATTATCGCGCTTGCCACATCCGGCATAGATAAAAAACCGCTGGAAATCCGATATACGGAATTTTCAGCAGTATTTACCGACGGCAGTGAAATATGCAGCAGTAATAATCCGCTGCCGGATGTATTAAAACAGATTTATAAGAAAAAAGTCTTTTCCTTCCCTCAGGTAAAAGATCTGCATCATCTCTACATTCTCCACCGCAGACTGACCGCCCGCTTTGCCCTGGGAAAAGAAGCGGTACTGCCCCCCAATGGAAAGGAGATTCAGGCACTGGAACTTTCCACAGCCCGGTCTGTGGAAAGACAGGTGGCAGCGGGGTATTTCCGAAGCGGTGAAAAGGGGGAAATCCTGAGACCCACCTGGAAAGGCGCGTTTTTTATGAGCTGGAAACTGGCCTGGCCCCTCGGTTTTATCCGCAGTATTTTTTACCGGAAAAAAATCAATACCCTGATCCGCCAGCTGCTGGTTTCGGATACGAAAAGTGAAAACACTCCCGCGCCGCGGATAATATCCGAACAGATAATCGAAAAAAATGAAGAAGCGGCTGAAAAAAAGACGGGGACGGAAGCGGAGGGATGATTTGATTTTCCTCCAAAGATTTTTTTACCATCCCGCAATTTTGCACATGACAATCACACCCTTTCTGCAAAGCAGGAAATAAGAGATAAAATGGATATACATTTTTCAGATCGGCATTTATACGGCATACAGGAAAAAATCAGTGAGGGGCAGCGTCTCCGCGCGGAAGACGGGCTGATGCTCTACCGGAGCCCGGATATTACCGGCCTGGGGCATCTGGCAGATCAGGTGCGCCGGAAACGCCATGGAAATACAGCCTATTATGTCTACAATCAGCACATCAACTACAGTAATATATGCATCAACCGCTGCCGCTTCTGCGCATTTGCCAGAGACAAAGAGGAAAAGGGGAGTTATACATATTCCATTGAAGATGTGGAAAAACATCTGCGGGAAAGAATAGAAGAACCTGTCCGGGAAATCCATATGGTGGGGGGACTGAATCCCGCGCTGGAATTTTCCTATTATCCGGAACTGCTCCGCTGCATAAAAAAAATCCGTCCCGATGTCAGCATCAAGGCATTTACCGCGGTGGAGATTGATTATCTTTCACAGATTTCCGGCCTTTCCCTGGAAGATACCATTGCTGTGCTCAAAGAAGCCGGGCTGGATATGATACCGGGCGGCGGTGCGGAAATTTTGCACCCGAGGATTCATGCAGAACTTTTTCCCCGCAAAATCAGCGGAAAACGCTGGCTGGAGGTCATGGAGGCACTGCACGGGGCAGGACTGGGCGCAAATGCCACCATGCTCTACGGCCATATTGAAAGCAGGGAAGAACGCATCCGCCACCTGATAAGTCTGCGGGAATTACAGGATAAAACCGGCGGATTTTCCGCGTTCATTCCCCTGGCTTTCCATCCGCAGAATACAAAACTCTCCCATCTTCCGTCCACAACTGCCTATGATGATCTGAGAACCGTGGCCATTGCCCGGCTCATGCTGGATAATTTTGATCATATCAAGGCATACTGGGTGATGATAGGTGAAAAACTGGCCCAGACGGCCCTGTTTTTCGGGGCAGACGATCTGGACGGAACCATTGTGGAAGAAAAAATTACCCATATGGCCGGAGCCTCATCCCCCAAGGGACTGCACCGGGAAGAGATGGAGCATCTCATCACTGCCGCCGGTTTTGTTCCCGTGGAACGGAATTCTTTTTATCAACCGGTCAGAAATGCTGCGGCAAATGCCCCGGTAACAAACCCGGTAACAAAAAAGGAAAGCAGTGCAGAACTCCGGTGCATTGCGGAAAAGGTGAAAAACAGTGAGCGGATTGACGCACAGGAAGCCCTGACACTGTATCAGAAGGCCGATCTCCTTAGCCTGGGCGCACTCGCGGACGGCATATGCAGGCGGATGCACCCGGAGCGGATTGTCACTTATGTGGTTGACCGGAATATCAATTATACCAATGTCTGCGTATCCGGCTGCCGCTTCTGTGCCTTTTACCGCAGCGCGGATGCACCGGACGCGTATGTGATTTCCAGAGAAGATTTGCATCAGAAGATTCAGGAAACCATAGATGTGGGCGGTACACAGATACTGCTGCAGGGCGGAATGCACCCGGATTTGGATCTGGATTATTATACGGGTCTTTTGCGGGATATTCATGAAAATTTCCACATCCATATCCACGGTTTTTCTCCTCCGGAAATTGCCTGTCTTGCCCGAAAAAGCGGACTGTCCATAGAAAAAACACTGGAGGAACTCAAAAAAGCCGGGCTGAATTCCATCCCCGGGGGCGGCGCGGAAATCCTGGTGGATGAAATCCGGGAACAGCTTTCTCCCCATAAATGCACTGCGGAAACCTGGCTCTGTGTTATGGGCACGGCCCATACCCTGGGGCTGCGCACCACAGCCACCATGATGTTCGGTCATCTGGAAAAACCCGGGCATGTAATAGATCATCTGATGAATATCCGGGAACTGCAGGATGCCACCGGCGGTTTCACTGCCTTTATTCCCTGGACCTTTCAGCCGGGCAATACGAAAATTGACGTGATCCCGCGCACGGCAGCGGAATACCTCCGGGTACTGTCTTTATCCCGCATTGTACTGGACAATATTGCCAATATTCAGGCTTCCTGGGTCACACAGGGAGATAAAATTGCACAGACCTCCCTGGCCTTCGGTGCCAATGATCTGGGGTCCACCATGATTGAGGAAAATGTTGTGGCCGCCGCGGGGGTGAGCTTCCGCCTGCCCGAATCCGAAATGATCCGCCTGATACAAAGTGCCGGATTTCAGGCTGTGCAGCGGGACTGTTTTTACAATCACCTGAGAGTGAAGGCATGAAAAATGGCCGGGAGCATGAAATTGACTCGTTCCCGGGCTCTGCCCCAATGCCATTAAGGTGATTTCCGGAAAAGATGATACCGGAGGAGTGCCGAACTGAAAGTTTGGCAGTGTCCGGCGGAATGACAGTCCCGCTCACAGACTTTCCACCTGTGAGACGGTACATTCATATTCGGAAATCGCCTTAAGACTCCCCTCCCACCGGGGGATGGGAATTTTCTGCTTAACTGAATGCCATTGGGGCTCTGCCCGGGAACGGGTTGAAAAGGCAGGTTGCTGAACGGGTTCGGTGTATGTTCCGGAGCAAAAATCATTTCCCCTTCAGTTTTTGCAGATTTTCCCTGGCAAAATCTATGGAAGGGTCCATGGCCAGCGCCATTTCAAACCAGGCAATGGCTTTTTCTTTCTGTCCCATTTCCCGGTAGTTGACTGCAATATTGGCATGATCAATGGCCGAAGAAGGATTCAGCTCCAGGACCTTCCGGAAACTTTCAACAGCCTTTTCATGTTCTTTCAGTTTAAAATAGCAAAAACCTTTGAGATTGTGAATATCGGTTCTTTCCGGATCCAGCAATTCCCCTTTTTCCAGTACATCCAATGCTTTTTTGTATTCTTCCATTTCTTTCAGACACAGGCCTGTGTAGGAATAAATATCGGGCAGCACCCGGGGGGACGGGTTCAGCATGAGGGTCTCTTCCAGATAACGCAGTGCCGCTTTTGTTTCCCCCAGTGCCAGATGGGAAGTGCCGAGAAAAAAACGGACATAATACTTACCGGGAAGCCGTTCTTCCATTTTCAGAAGTCGGGAAATGGCCTGCGGGGGCGGGTTCTGTTCCGAAATCAGTTTCGCGCAGAACATGCCGACACTGCTGTTTTCCGCACGTTCCCGGAAATGCGTCCCCGGAATCATGACATAATAGGCGGGAATCTGCAGACGGGGATGCGCGGTATTTATCACCAGCACTTCCATCTGCTTCCGGGAAAACGCGCGCAGCAGATTCTCAATCTCCCTTTTGATATTCCTGTGGGAAAGATCCGGCAGTTCCTGAATGGCAACTTCTTTTTCCGTGTTTATAATAAAATCCGCATCTTCCATGCGGGAAAATTTGGGCAGACCGCTGGCGAGATAATTGGACCCGCTGTTAAAATCCCCTCCGAGCTGGGCGGTTTCGCTCAGGGCACGGCTCAGTGCCTTTTGGGGATCAGGACTGGTCCCGGCTGTCCAGACAATTTCACTGGATTCGGGAAAGGTCTGCGGATCACAGGCCAGCACACCGACAGTGGGGATTCCCGTGTCCAGACTGAAATCCGAAAGATAAAGCCGCACCCCCGCGCGGGCATATTTTTCCATCATTTCCATTACAGCCGCATCCTTTGCCGAGTCCGGCCGGATACGGGGGACCCGGAGCATGCCCCGGCTGACCAGGGAGGAGACATGCCGTTCCGCCACCTCACAGATTCCCTGGCAGATGGCTTCTTCCGGGCCGTTCCCCGCGCAGGAACCGTTGAATTCATTGATGGTATAAAACCAGTCAATGGGAATCAGCACCTCCCTGTCCTGACTGAGATTATATCCCTCTGCCCATCTCATGGGCAGGGAGGAAAAAATTTCATAAACAGCCTGCGCATCTTCGGACATATCATGGACGGATCGGCGGATCTGCACAAAAGGAAGAGCCCGGTCTTTGAGATTCCGGTATTCACCCCGGATAAAATTGCTTTGATTTTTGTAATAACTGAAAAAACTGAACCGCTCGGCCAGTTCCATCACGGCACTGGCCTCGGCCTGCTGCGGTGTCGCTCCTTTTCCCATCTGTTTTCTGCTTCCGGTCAGGGCCAGCGCGTCCGGCCCGCAGGTGCTGAAATATACGGGAATATCCAGTCTGCCGTTGTCAATGCGTACCGCCTTTTCCAGAATATCCAGCCCGGTTTTTTCCATTTTCTGTTTAAAATGCCTTACCGTTTCCTCCGGTGTGATGATTTTGTCCTGGTCAAAGGTTTCCTGTTTAAACGCATCCTGCAATATTATTCTGCTCATTATTATTTTCTCCCTTACGATGTCAAAAAAAACGGGTACCGGGTCAAATCCCCTGATTCCCCCTCCTGCCCCATTGCCGTCATTTTACGCACTCCCGGTCAGCCCTGACTTTAATGGCATTTGCCGGGCCTGTCCCGGACGTGCATATGCAATAGGACCCAGCGGCAGGAAACCGACGGAAACCGGATGCATCAGGGAATTTGACCCACTACCCAAAAAAACAAATTGAACATGTTTGGGAAAAGAATACAAGCATTTTTTAAATTGACTTGTGTATAAGAATCTGTTACAAGCATGACGTTTTTCAATTGTTCTGTCCGGGAAGTCTGTTCGGGCCGAAGGTTCTGTCCGGGGATGTAGCTCAGATGGGAGAGCGTGGCGTTCGCAATGCCAAGGCCAGGGGTTCGATCCCCCTCATCTCCACCATAAATGCGCAAATGGGCAGGAAAAACAGATTGTCCTGATTCCTGGTGATTTCCTGAAAAAAATATACCAGAGGAGTGCCGGACCGAGAAGACTTCGGCAGGCTCAGTCGGGTTTTTTGCCGGTGTCTGACAGCCAGGTCACAGACTTTCCGTCAGTGACTCCTCCGGAAGCGGCACATTCATATTTGAAAAACCGCCTTATACATACCTTTATTCGGTATATGCCGATGAAGATTCAGAAACTTCGGATAAAGTAAAAGCAGAACATGATAAAATCATACTTCCGGAACTGATTTTATAAGCGGCTGATTTTACAATACCGGATTGCAACCCTTCATTTGCATAATGTACCGTACGGTATGCAGACTTCCGGAAAATTTTTCCGGGGACCGGATATATCTTTTTCCCTGAGATTTCCGACCCCGCTTATTATCGCGGATTATTATCTGAAACTATTCAGTATGCCGGGGTTTTCACTGCGTTCCCCCCGGCCTGCCCCAAAATAATTATCTTAAACACTGTATGAGGCAGGGGCAGGTTCTGCTGAAAAAACGGATTCGGAAAAATAATCAGTGTTTCATAAATATATTACAGTATGCTATCCTCCTTTACGCCTTTTATTCAGGGCATGAAGGAGGTTTTCTTTTGGCAGGGAGAATAAAATGAAAAATACAATTCCGGCAGTTTTTCTTTCCTTTTTACTCATCACTTCCTGTTCTGCCCCGGAACCGGTTGTCAAACCCCTGCATGTTTCCCCGGAAATGAAAAAAATTCTGGTTGTTTCTTTTCGGAATGCAGCCGAAAACAGCGGGGACAGCCAGGGGGTGCGCTGCCCTTTGAGCGGGAAAATATTTGTCTCCGGCGAAGTTGCCCCGGAGGCTGAAAATCTTCTGAGCGGGCATTTGAAAAAAATACTGCAAAAATACGATCAGTTTATATTTATTACACCTGATCAGGTGCAGGGAATCCGGTCCGAAAACGGGACAGGGGCCGATGAACGGCAGATGCTTGCGGAAACCGGCAGAAAACTGGGGGCGGATGCGGTGCTGGCAGGCCATATTTACCGCTACCGGGACAGAGTGGGCGCAAAACTTTCGGTAGAATCACCGGCTTCAGTGGCTTTTGATCTGCATTTTCTGCGCGTGGCGGACGGCAGGGTAATATGGTCAAATCATTTTGATGAAACCCAGAAAGCACTGACAGATGATCTTTTCCGTTTATCCTCATTTTTACAAAGGGACGGTCAGTGGATTACCGCAGAACAGATGGCACTTGCCGGTCTTGAAAATATAATGGAGGCTTTTCAATTACCATGATCATTATTCCGGCAATAGATCTCAAAGAAGGAAAATGCGTCCGGCTCCTGCAGGGACGCATGGATGCGGAAACGGTATTTTCGGACAATCCGGCTGCTGTGGCAAAACGCTGGGCCGATGCCGGGGCAGAAATTATCCATGTGGTGGATCTGGACGGGGCAATCGCCAAAAGACCCCGGAATCTTTCCGTAATTCAAAACATTCTGGAAAGTGTCAGGATTCCCGTGCAAATCGGCGGAGGCATACGGGACAACGCCACCATCCGCATGTATCTGGATATGGGCATCACCCGGGTCATTATCGGAACCGAAGCCGTGCGGAATCCGCAGCTGGTCAAAGATGCCTGCCGGACATTTCCGGGGCAGATCATCGTCGGCATTGATGCCCGCAATGGCCGGGTGGCCATTGAGGGCTGGACAGAAACCACCGGCACTCCGGCAAGTGAGCTGGCCAAAATGTTTGAAGACAGCGGTGTGGCCGCCATTAATTTTACCGACATCAGCCGGGACGGTATGCAGACCGGACCCAATATCGAAGAAACCCGGAAACTGGCCGAAGCTGTCCGTATTCCGGTGATCGCTTCCGGCGGTGTGTCCGGTCTTTCGGATATCCGCAGTCTTCTCCCCCTGGAATCCTGCGGTGTCAGCGGGGTGATTACTGGGCGTGCCCTGTACAGCGGCAGTCTGGATTTGAAAGAAGCGATAGCACTGGCAAAAACAGAAAAAAGTGAATAGATTTTTTTATAATAATATCTCATCCCGGCAAGGCCGGAAAACAATGGTGTGCAGGAAAGACCGTCTCCCTTATCTTTCAGGAAAAGAAACCGCTGTCATTTTTTTTCCGCCCTTCTGCAATTGACAAAAATCTGTTGAAATCTTATACTGTAAATTTGCGGTAATCGTGCAGACTGTTTTAGAACCGGAAATATATGCATGGGACTGTCCCAAAAATAATCTGCCCGTCAGCAGGAAGGAAAATTTTTTTTGCAACCGCCTCCTGCGGGAAACGGGTATTTATATTTTGGGAAAGACCCTTATCATATCCGGTTTTTCAAAAAAGCCGCGGAAGGAGAGAAGCATCCGGACACGTCTCTGACCGCCGGAGCAAATATCCGGAGCCGGGATATTGCTGTCTGCAAAAAATCTTACCTTCCTTTTTCTTTTGCAGATGTTTGCACTGACGGAGGGCACTTCTTGCAAAATTTCATTCCCGAAAATACAATCTCAGACATTCAGAATGCTGCGGATATTGTGGATGTGATATCCGATGCGGTAATGCTGAAAAAAAGCGGCAGGGATTTTCTGGGACTTTGCCCGTTTCATTCGGAAAAAACACCCTCTTTCAGTGTCAGCCCGGAAAAACAGATTTTCTACTGCTTCGGATGCGGTACAGGCGGGAATGTTTTCAATTTTCTGATGAAATATGAAAATATATCTTTCCCCGAAGCCGCCGGAATACTGGCCGGTCGCTACGGTATTGATATTCCTGCCACCAACATCAGTCCCGAGCAGAAAAAACATCTGAATGAGAGGGAAGAGATATATGATATCAACAGACAAACCCTGCAGTTTTTCCGCAGCAGTCTGCTGAAGGATCCGGCAGGAAATCATGCCCGCAGCTATCTGGAACAGCGCGGCATTACAGCGGAAATATCGGAAGACTTCCAGCTGGGATATGCCCTCCCGTCATGGGACGGCCTTCTCCGGTATTTTTCTGCCCGCAGCATCAGTCCCGGTCTTTTGGAAAAGGCCGGTCTGGTGATTCCCCGGAAAAAAGGCAGCGGATACTATGACCGCTTCCGGGATCGCATCATTTTTCCCATCCGGGATGAGCGGAACCGTGTGGTCGCCTTTGCCGGTCGGGTGATGGATGATTCTCTGCCCAAATATCTCAATTCGCCGGAAACCCCTGTTTTTAGCAAAAGCCGCATTTTATACGGGCTTTCCGCTGCCCGGCAGGCTGCCCGTGAACAGGGGGAGCTTTATATTACAGAAGGATATTTTGATGTCATTTCCCTGCACCGGCAGGGTATCCGCAACAGTGCGGCCACCATGGGAACAAACCTGAGCGGAGAGCATCTGAAAGTGCTGAAAGGCTGCACGTCCAGAATTATCCTGGTATTTGACTCGGATCAGGCCGGTCTCCGGGCCGCGGGCCGGAGTATACCGCTGTTCCGCCAAAACAATACAGATGCCCGTATTCTTGTGCTGCCGGACGGGGATGATCCTGATTCCTTTGTCTGTAAATCCGGGCCTGATGCGTTTTTGAAACATGCTGAAAAAGCACAGACAATAATGCAGTTTCTCATGGAAGAGGCCGTTCGGAAACACGGACTCTCCGTGGAAGGAAAAGTGGGGATCATTGAAGAAATGCAGGGCCCGCTGGCAGAGATCACGGATCCGCTGGCGGCCTCCCTTTATGTACGGGAGCTGGCCGAACGTATCGGTGCGGACGAGGCCGTGGTCCGGGAAAAACTGAGGAGTACAAAGCCCCGCCCGGGCACTTCCCCCGGTCCGTCCCATCCCCGGCCCCCGCAGGATGCCCCGGCCCGTCCGGCAAATTTCCGGATAGAGCGGAAAATCATTGCAATGATGCTGCAGTTCCCTGAAATCATATCTGAAATAGAAGAAAAAAATCTTCTCGGGCAGTTTGAAAGTCCCGACCTCCGTATGGCCGGGGAAATAATACTGTCCGTGCAGCAGAATGCCGGAAATGCCCGTGCAGATGCTTCCCCGGCAAAGCAGGAAAACAGCATATCCGGAATCATGCACCGGATTCAGGACAAAGAAACCCGCCGGATGATTGCTTCTCTGGCCATGGAAGAGGAACTCTGGAACCGGGAAGGATGCCGCAGTCTGCTGGCCCAGTTCGAGCGGGGGAAAAAATCCCGCACACCGGCACTTCTGCAGGAAATTGAGAAAGCCAGAAAAGAGAATAATCAGGCATTACTCACAGAATTATTACATAAAAAACAAAATCAGGCCAGAGAACGGTTGGCAACAACCTGATTTTGGCAGGAGGCGATACCGTATGGCAAGGAATTCCGCTGAAAACGATAACAAATCAGATAAAAAAGCCAGAAAACTGGCTTTGAAAGAGCTCATTCTGAAAGGGAAAGAACAGGGGTTTCTGACCTATGATGAAATCAACGGGGTGCTTCCGGACGAAGCCCTGAGTCCGGAAAGACTGGATGAAACCCTTATTCTTTTTGATGATCTGGATATTGAGATCGTGGATGAAAGCAAGCAGAAAAAACCCCGGCCCAGAAAGAAAACAGATAAAAAAAACCGGGAGGAAATACCGGTTCCGGATTTCGGCACCGTGACCGATCCGGTAAAAATGTACCTGCGGGAAATGGGCATGGTGACATTGCTGAGCCGGGAAGAAGAAGTGGAAATTGCCAAAAAAATCGAATCCGGAGAACAGGAAGTACTGCGGGCTTTGCTGGACACCACCACCGGTGTGGAATGTATCCTGGGTTTGGGCGGACATATTGAAGAAGGGTCCCTTCGTCCCAAGCATGTGCTCAGAGATCTGGATGAAGGGGACACCTTTGTGGATGAAAAGGTGCAGATCGAAAATTTTTTAAGAACCATCCGTGCCATCAAGGCACTGTATGAAGAAAATGAACAGTACAGAATTCAGCTTTTTACAGAAAACCGGGACCCGGATGCCCAGCGCCGGATCCGGCGGAATATCAACCGGCGGAACAGCAAAATTTTTGAACATCTCAAAGACTGGCGTCTGGAGGGCGGGGTAATTGACAAGATAGAAAAAATTATCCGCAAGCAGATTGACTGGTTTGAATCCATGAACAGGGCCCTGTTTGAATATGCGGAAACCCTGGGCGTATCGGTTACTGAACTCCGTAGCCATCTGATCATGGAAGAGGATTTTCTGGCCTGG
This sequence comes from Desulfobacteraceae bacterium, assembly GCA_011390755.1. Classification (GTDB taxonomy): domain Bacteria; phylum Desulfobacterota; class Desulfobacteria; order Desulfobacterales; family Desulfococcaceae; genus JAABRU01. The sequence goes on from JAABRU010000014.1 coordinate 55,972, forward strand.
GGCAGCGATGTCTGCAAACTGACACCTGAAGATCTCTGTATTGTTTTCCGCCAGGGCCGGGAGGTACAGGAAAAGATTGATGCACGGGAGAAAGCCATCAAATCCAACTGCCGGAATCTGAAACGGACCATGACCGGAGTGGAAGAAGGGCGTCAGCGGGCCAAAGATGCCAAAAGCGAACTTATCAAAGCCAACCTGCGTCTGGTGGTCAGCATTGCCAAAAAATACACCAACCGGGGACTGCAGTTTTTGGATCTGATCCAGGAAGGCAATATCGGTCTGATGAAGGCCGTGGATAAATTTGAATACCGGCGGGGATATAAATTCAGCACATATGCCACCTGGTGGATCCGTCAGGCCATTACCCGCGCAATAGCGGATCAGGCCAGAACCATCCGGATTCCTGTACATATGATTGAAACCATCAACAAACTGATCCGTACCTCCCGCTATCTGGTGCAGGAACTGGGGCGGGAACCCAGCCCCGAGGAAATCGCGGAAAAAATGGAAATTTCTCTGGACAAGGTGCGGAAAGTCCTGAAAATCGCACGGGAACCCATTTCCCTGGAAACCCCCATCGGCGAGGAAGAGGACAGCCATCTTGGCGATTTTATCGAAGACAAAAAGTTTATGCTGCCTTCGGATGCAGCGGTCAGTCTCAATCTGGCGGAACAGACCCGTAAGGTGCTGGCCACCCTGACCCCGCGGGAGGAAAAAGTGCTGCGGATGCGTTTCGGTATCGGGGAAAAGGCAGACCATACACTGGAGGAAGTCGGTCAGGATTTCGCCGTAACCCGTGAGCGGATTCGTCAGATTGAAGCTAAAGCCCTGCGGAAACTCCGGCATCCCACCCGCAGCCGGAAACTGAAGAGTTTTATTGATTACTGATGCCCGGGTGATTTGGCTTTGGCCGCCCGCCGAGTCTTTGCGGACCTGATGCTGCCCGATACACCCCGCAATATTTTTTTACGGAAAAGGCATTGTGCTTGACAAACCCCGGGCAGGAATGCTAAAGTATGCAATTATGATTTTCGGGAATATCCGGATTTTTGCAGAACAGTCTGAACGGGCCCATAGCTCAGCTGGAAGAGCCACCGGCTCATAACCGGTAGGTCCCTGGTTCGAACCCAGGTGGGCCCATCTGATATCGGGGCAAAGGCGTGGTGAAATTTCACATCACGCCTTTTTTATTCATCAGACGGTTTTTCCGTAAAATCAGCTGAGAGTGAGCAAAATGATGCAGAAAGTCATCCGGCGGATTTCCCGGATCCGTTTTTCGTGAAAGCCGGAATCCGGTTATCTGCACTGTTTTGCTTATACCCAAATCATTTCAGCAGCAGGGGAGGATCATCATGACCGTCAGCATTTCAGATATCTCGGCAATAATGGAGGAAATCGCACCGGCCCGACTTGCAGAAGACTGGGATAATGTCGGACTGCAGATCGGACAGAAAGACTGGCCGGTGCAGAAAATCCTTGTTGCACTGGACCCCCTGCCGGAAGTTGTCCGTCTGGCCTGCCGGGAAAATACCGATTTGCTCATCACCCACCATCCCCTCATATTCAAAGCATTAAAATCCATAGATTTTTCCACTCCGTCCGGCAAAATTATCCAAATGGCCGCAACACAGCGGATGGGCATATTTGCCGCGCACAGCAACCTGGACAGCGTCCGGAACGGTATTAATGATATTCTGGCGGAACGCATCGGTCTCAAACAACTCCGGGTTCTGGGTAAGGATTTGCCGGAAGATCTGCTGAAACTGGCTGTGTTTGTTCCCGCGGAATATGAGCATCAATTTCTCAATGCCCTGTTTGAAACCCCGGCCGGTCAGATAGGTTCCTACTCCTGCTGCTCTTTCCGTTATCCGGGAACCGGCACTTACAGACCGGGGACTGACTCCCGGCCTTTTTCCGGAAAAAGCGGCCAAATCTCTCACACGGATGAAATCCGTATCGAAGCTGTGCTCCGGCCGGAAGATGTGAAAAAGACAGTGGCGCATCTTTGCAAGAATCATCCTTATGAAATAATGGCATACGATCTTTTTCCCTTACGCCCGCAGGAAAGCGGTGAGGGGATCGGCCGCATCGGATGTCTGGAAAAAGAATGCGGCCTCAGAGAATTTGCCCAACAACTCAAAAATATTTTCCGGCTGCCGTTTGTGAAATACAGCGGCAGAGCGGATTTGAACATAAAAAAAGCCGCTCTCTGCTCCGGAAGCGGGTCCGGACTGCTGCCTGCTTTTTTTTCTTCAGATGCCCAGGTCTACATCAGCGGAGATCTGCGTTATCATGATGCACGGGATGCCGAAGCCGCAGACCGGGGACTCATTGATATCGGACATTTTGCTTCAGAACATCTGATTGCGCAGGTGCTGGCGGATCGTCTGGAAAAAATACTGGCAGAGAGAAATATGCCGGTACAGGTGCGGGCATGTTCCGCAGAAAATGATCCCTATCAATATTTATAAAATGATGTCAGGATGAATATATGAAAGCGCAGATTGAAACCCTGGTGCGGCTGCAGCAGGTTGAAACAGAAATCGGGCAGGTGCAGGCCGCGCTGGATGAAGTTGCGGATAAAATCCGCATACGGGAAGAAGAACTGCAGCAGCAGGAAGAAGGTTTTGCCAAAGAATCGGAGTCCCTGGAAGCATTGAAAAAGCAGTACCGGGATATGGACAGGGATCTGAAAAATGATCAGGACAGTATCCAAAAAAGCAGATCCCGGCTCAATACGATCAAAACCAATAAGGAATACCAGGCCCTGTTGCGGGGAATAGACGATCTGAAAAAGAAAAACAGTCAGATGGAAGATGAAATGCTGGGATTTTTGGATCAGATCGAAGAAGCGGAAAAACAGATTGCTGCCAGCAAAGAAGAACTGGAAAAAGAAAGGCGGAAAACGGCCCGTGAAATTAAAGAAATCCGGAAAGGAAATACAGAAGGAATCGCAAAACTGCAGGAACTGAAGAAGCGGAAAGAATCGGTTTCCGTACAGGTTCCTCCGGATCTGATGGAAAAATTCATGATGATCCGCAAACGCTTCGGAAATCCCGTGATTGTGCCGGTGCGCGGAATTGTGTGCGAAGGCTGCAATATGAATATTCCGCCGCAGATGCGCAATGAACTCAAGCGATATGAAAGTCTTAAATTCTGTCCCTTCTGCAACCGTATTATTTACTGGGTGCAATCCGAAAAGGAGTAAAAACGGCCGGAGCAGCCCGGACGGTCGCCGGGTATTTTGCAGGTTTCCGGAAAAAAATTTTCCGGAGTCTGTATCCCGGAGGAAAGTCCGAACACCGCAGGGCAGGGTGCTCCGTAACACGGAGTCACGGCAACGTGAAGGCAAGTGCAACAGAGAGCAGACCGCCTTTTTTCAGTTATCAGTTTAGTTATCAGTGGGCAGGTTTTTTTGGTAACTGTTCACTGATAACTGTTTACTGGAAAAAGGTAAGGGTGAAAGGGTGCGGTAAGAGCGCACCGGTTCTCCGGGTGACCGGGGAAGCCGGGTAAACCCCACCCGGTGCAAAAGCAAATAGGGAAGCGTATGAGGGTGGCCCGCCCGGGGCTTCCGGGTAGCTTGCAGGAGATGCCGGGCAACCGGTATCCTCAGATGAATGACCGTCACCGTTTCCCCGGAAACGGAACAGAATTCGGCTTAGGGGCTGCTCCGACCGATTTTACTCCTTTTCCATATCCTGGATTCCCGATCCCTATTCGGCCTTCCGGATAATTCCAGAATAAAAAATGCAGGTGGGTCAAAACGGTTGAAAAGTTCCCTCTCTCCGCCGGAGATGCAGAAGCTTTCAGCAGTTTGCTCCTGCACGTTTCGGGGAAAAAACGGATATTTTATTTTTGCGGGATTCCCTGATTCCGGTTTTTTTCAGTCAGGTTCCGGATTTCATCCAGGGGAAGGGGCCGGAACTTTCCGACACCCGGAGGAAAAACAATACCCTGCTGCCGAAGCCGGCTGACACGGATAAGCACTGCCGCTCCCATGAGCAGATTCATGGCAACTGTTACCGTCATACGGTTTTCGGTTTTTTCCAGAAAAGAACCTTTTACCCATTCATTAAACGCGCCCATTGCCGGGCCGCACCATATCTGATAATCAAAACGGCGGACAGGATCTCCGCTGACGGCCCAGCGGGAAGACTGCCCCAGATAAGAACGGAAAACCAGTGCCATCTTGTGTTTGGGATCATGTTCGGCCCGCACATTCTGGCGGGGATCCCGCTGCGCAAAAAAAGCCCGGGTTTCTTCCCATGCTTTTTCAAAACTGCAGCGCAGAAAATCCTTTTCCAGCATCTTCCGCTGTTCCGGAGGAATATCCTCATACGAAGCGTAGCGGTTGTATATATCGTAAAGTTTGGCGGCCCGCATGGGAAACATGGTGCCGCGTTTTAAGACCTGCACTTTGACCCCCATTTCAAACATATCCGCGGCCGGGGCCATAATAATATCGGCCTGCCGGGTTTCGGCCAGCATCTGCCGCACAGTTTCGGATGTCCCGGCTTCAATACAGGCCTGATTTACAGATCCCGTAAGCACAAAATCCGCTCCCATTGCAAAAGCCGCTGCTGCGGACTCCGGTGTGGCAATGCCGCCGCCCAGCCCCACGCAGGGCGGCCGGGAATATCCGAATTTTTCTGTCATCCGATCCCGCAGGCTCAGCAGAGTGGGAAAAAGAGCCAGTGCGGGCCGGTTGTCGGTATGTCCGCCTGAATCGGCTTCTGCTGTCAGGCTTTCGGCCATAGGTACAAAAGCAGCCAGCTCTGCTTCCTGTGAAGTGATCATCTTTTTTTCCAGCAGTTGCCGCAGTATCCGTTCCGGAGGCGGGGAAAAGAATTTTTCAGCCACTTCTTCTCTGGAAACTTTTGCCACCACTTTGTTGGGGCAGACAATATTTCCATGTGCATCCGGGTGAATTCCTTTGACCCGGAAATATACAAGGGGAAGCGTCAGCCCCAGATAGGCTGATGCACTCACCAGCCGGACACCCCGCCGCAGATAGAGATTCACCGTGGCAGCCTCATGATCCGGATCATTGGGACTGTGAATCAGATTGAATCCGAAGGAGATATCACCAAGATTTTTTTGCAGACGATCTATGGCCTGTGCGATGGCATCCGGACTCAGCCCGGCCGCACCGAAAAAACCGATCATCCCGGCCCTTCCTGCGGCCTCCACCATTTCAACAGATGTAATCCCGTTGGCCATGGCACCGACCACATAAGGATAACGGAGATTCAGATTTTCTTTAAACCGGGGATCACCCAAATCTTCAGGAAGCAGCGGGGGAGCATAGGCATAAAGGGGGAGGACATTTTTTTCCGCATTTCCTTTTTCACCCAGCACTGCTTTTCCGCTCTGCACAACTGCCGGTTTTCCGTTCTGTTCTACAATATACAGAGGACGCTGAAGCCGGAGAATGGCCTGGCTCAGGGCTTCGGGAGCCTGAGCCGGGATTTCCTTTTCAGGCATCCACTGCCCTATAATCGTTTTTTTTGTTTTTTCTATGGAATGCAATTTTTTATCTTCCTGATATTGTGATTGAATTACTATTTTTCTTCTGCTTTAGCACAATAAACCCGCATATCAGTTACAGTCTTTAAGATATTGATTTTGGAGTTCTGTGTAGTTGGGGTGAGGAACGAACACCAACATATTCAAAGCGTTGGCTTCATTTCGTTCACTCCGGCTTACCCTAAAAATATTATCTGAAAACCTATCCTGAATTATTCATAAATCAGTTTTTTGCAGCAAATACAGAAAGACACAAAAAACTGAGTTTTGAAGCCGTATTTTCGTATAGCAAATTAATCAGTAACT
>JAABRU010000262.1 GCA_011390755.1 Desulfobacteraceae bacterium
TTATATTTCAAAGCTATACAATTTGCTGAATTGTTATAAATTTGAACATAATTTAATATTTCCATCTGATTTTATTTGAAATATTGTTGTTACATAATATTGGGGCCACACCCAATCAGAGTGTTAATATGTATCAAGACCTAATTATCGGACTTTTTACGAGACCATCATTGTTACATTACGCAATAAGTTAAAAAGGCCGCAGTTTTATGGCATTGGCATGGGAAGGGAAACCTTCGTATTCTGCGAATTTCCGGGTAATGTCTTTGATGCTGTCATAGCCTTCTTTGGTCATATAGCCGATGGAAGAACGTTTGAGAAAATCAAAAACAGTTACGCAGGAAAAGGTTTTGGCAAAACCGCCCGTGGGCAGTATGGCATTGACACCCAGAGAATAATTCCCGCAGCTGATGGGGGTATAAGGACCCAGGAGAATTTCGCCTGCATTTTTAATATCCGGCATAACACCCATGGGATCATCTGTGAGCACTTCCAGGTGTTCCGGAGCAAAATCATTGACAAAGGCAAGGGATTCTTTCAGATCAGAGGTCAGCACAATGCCCCCGTAATTGGAAAAACCTGTCCGGCAGAAATTTTTCCGTTCTTCGGGCAGATTCTCTATGCGTCCGGGAAGCATCTGTTTCACAGCATCGGCCAGTTTTTTGGAATGTGTCACCAAAAGAGCGGTGGAATCCGGCCCGTGTTCGGCCTCGATCAGCAGATCAGTGACCGCAATTTCCGGATCCGTATTTTCATCGCAGAGAATAATGGATTCACTGGGACCTGCCGGTGTGCCCACGTCAATTCTCCCGTAAAGCAGGCGTTTGGCAGCCGAAACATAGGCATTGCCCGGTCCGAGGACTTTATTGACTTTGGGCACGGTTTCGGTTCCGAAAGCCATCGCGGCAATGGCCTGGGAACCGCCGACTTTGTAAACCTCTTTCACTCCGCACAGTTCCGCTGTAAACAGGGATGCATCATCCACTCCTCCTTCCGGGGTGGGCGGTGTGCAGACAATGACTTTGGGCACCCGGGCAATTACTGCCGGGATGCAGAGCATGAGCATAACAGATGGAAATGATCCCTTGCCGCGGGGAACGTACAGACCCACGGAAGTAATGGGGGTGATTTTTTCTCCGGCCATAATCCCCTTATCCACCTGGGTGAACCACATTTCGTCAGGCATCTGTGCCTTATGAAATTTCCGTATATTCTTTGCGGATTTTTCAATAACCTCTTTTATGTCCGGTTCAAGGTTTTCCCCTGCTTTCCGGAATTCTTCTTCACTCACCTTCAGGGCGGATATGTCCATTTCCACTTTGTCGAATTTCCGGCAGTAATCCACCAGGGCCGAATCCCCCTTTTGCTGCACATCCCGGATTACCGGGCGCACAACTTCCTGGAAATTTTCTATATCCGTTTCCGAACGCCGGAGAAGCCGGGATTTTTCTTCGGCTGTCAGTTTTGCCAGATCGAATACATTGATTTTCATTTATTCAAATACCTCAAAACGGTTTCATTTTTTCCTTATTCATGTCCAACAGTTCGGTAAAAAATTTCGGTTTTAATAATTTCAGAAGGTTATAATTCCCTGTCTGAAAATTTTCATTTAATGATTTCAGGAGATTACATTTTTACAGCCCGGAAATCAGAAAAAATTACCGAACTATTGATATCAGAAAACAATTTTTTCCGGGGGTCTGCGTTCCGGCACATATTCATGGGGAATTTTTTCCTCATTCCATTGCGCAGAAACATAAAGATTGCAGTAACAGCTGCCGAACTCTTTTACATCCGCTTCCCGGTAAACGCAGGGACAGATAATGTCCTTATCATTTTCCCTGTCCCCGGAAGCCAGACGGCAGGGGCAGACCATATAACCGTAACGATCTTTATTGTTTATCAGGGATTCCAGAAGTTCCAAAGTTCTTTCTTTGTCTTTGTTAAAATAATACCCTTTGGGTTCCTGTACTTTTTTCAGCTGTTCATAAAGCTGTTCTTTGTCCATTACAGTCCCAGCGCCTCCTTTATTTCTTTTTCCTTATATCCCACAATCACCCTTTCACCGATGATAATTGTGGGAAAAGAGCATCTCGGATTCAGCTTTTTCACATCTTCAATAATGGCTTTCCGTTCGTCGCCCTCCAGCATATCCACATCCACAAAGTCATACTGAACGGTGCATTCGTTCAGAAATTTTTTCACGGATCTGCAATGACTGCATGTACTCAGAGAATATAATTGAACATTTTTATCTTCCATAATGTTTCCTTTCTGCATCATCCGGTCAGAATTGTCCGGAATCCGGGGTCTGAGGCAATTTCCAAATATGAATGCATCGGTTCCCGAGGAGTTACAGACGGAAAGTCTGCGATCGGGTTGCCGCTGCCGGACACTTCCAAATATTTACGTCCTGCACTCCCTGTGCTGCATTTTTTCAGAAAATCACCCAGGTTGTATTGAAATAAAAAAGAGTAGCGAATATCAGCAGATCGAAAAGATTCTTTTTCCGCCCGGCTGTGCCTCCGCTTTCAGACTCCCCTCCCTGAGGGAGGGGCAGCGGAGGGTGTAAACTGTTTTTAATTACAGACTGTTATTTTATCCCTCCCCTAACCCCTCCCACAGGGGGAGGAGGATTTTTTTCTTAAGTCAACAGCATTGCCCTCTCCCGCCCGGGGAGAGGGGAAACTCAGGAAGTTTTCGATCTGCTGAACATATTTAATCCGTCATGACCGTATTGTCAATTTTCATTTTCTGCGTTCATGAACAGAGGCTGTTTTGAGACACCTGCAGGCATCTGATTTTTTCCTCCCTCCTAGTGCATTGTCAACTTTGAATCTGTGACTTCAGTTGCACTGAAACATCTGAATTTTTGGAAAAAATACGGTGTTTTAACCCATGATTTCAAATTTGACAGAGCACTGATCTGTATTATTCATAAACCTGAACAAGTCTCCGAATCATCACGCTTCGGCTGAAAACCGGGGGGAAAGCCGGTATTCAGCATTTGCCTTATTTTCGGGCGACTGCCGGAATGTATTGAATAATGCAGGTTAGGGACGGGTCTCTGAACACATTTAGAGCCTATCCGAAAACCTGTTTCCCGATGTTCGGACCCCTTGTTTTTACCGGGTTTAAAAATCAGTTTCGGCGTTTTTCGGACAGACGCTTAATTCCGGAGAGATTCCTAATCAAAGCGGACAGAAATTTCTTCAAAGGTTTTCCGCCATTTGGGAGGTGACAGGGTCTGTCCGCTTTTGAAATAACCGGCTGCCAGCAGCAGGGGTATCCAGTAATTATCCGGAATCCGGAATGCTTTTCTTACACCCTCATGATCAAATCCGTCCATAGGGTGTGTATCCACTCCCAGACTTTTGGCGGCCAGCATCAGGGACATGGCAAAAAAGCCCGCATTTTTACAGGCAAATGCCTGCTGTTTCTGTACATCTTCGCCATAGAGTTTCTGACAGGATGCAATATAAATTTCATAATTGTCCGGGGCTGCCGAACCTTCTTTGCATTTTTCTTTGAAATTTTTTTCCGCAAAAGGATGTCCGGCTTTCCAGCCTTCCCGGTCCGCCAGAACGATAAAGACAACAGGGGCTTCACTGACTTTGGGCTGATTGAAGGCAAGCTGCTGCAGCTTTTTTTTCTCTTCCGCATCCCGGAGAATGATCAGTTGCCAGGGCTGCAGATTATAACTTGACGGTGAGTTGGCAGCCATCTCAGTCATCTCCCGGATCAGATTTTCCGGAACATCCTTTTCCGGGTCAAAAAAATTTACGGATCTTCTGCTGAGAATCACTTCTTTGAAATCCAATATATTTCTCCTTTCATGTATCATTTCATGTATACCTAAATTGAGCGTTTTTTTTCAGATAAGGGACCCGGTAAGAAATAAATCCTCCGGAAATATTCTGCGGATAAACAGAAACTGTGCATTCCGTCCCCTGATCAGATGAAACGGGGCAGTTATTTTTTGCTGAGTGCCTAAAAACCGACTGAATGTCCGATAACCGGAACTTTGCCTGTTTTGCGCTTTTCACTCAACGGGTGAAGAGTCGGAAACCGCTGGGCCCCTGATATTTCCGGCCGGAAATCATTTTCAGGTCTGAGAATCGCTCAATTTAGGGTATAAACAGTTCGGTAAAAAATTTCGGTCTTAATAATTTCAAAAGGTTATAAATCCATGCCTGAAAAATCGCATGTAATGATTTCAGAAGAAATCCGGATTCATCATGTATGCTGATAAAAAAGAACCCGAAGCAATTGAAAAGGTTGTGATCTTATATTGCTATTCCCTGCGCAATTTTTTCATAACCTTTTATCAGACCGGGCTTGATCTGCACTTTGACCCGTATGTTTCTGCCTGTGGTATAAAAACCCCTTACCATATTAAACTGCTGACTTTCGGTCACTTCTGTTTCCAAATCATCGGCATCGGCTCCGATACGCACGGCTTTCTGCCGGAGCAGGGCAAAGGCTTTCTGTACGGCATCTTCCTGAGAAAAACTGCGGTTTACAGATTCTTTGAAGTCTTCTTCCGGGGCAGCAGCGATTTCCTGCTGTGTATCGGCAAAAAGAGAAACTTCGCAGGTGGTCCGGGCCAGGGCCGCCCCAATGGCATTGGCGACTTTCCACCGGGGAATAACACTGACATCGTAATCGGATATTTCATTCATGCGTTGGGCAAAATAGGGGGCCGGACCTCCCAGTATAAGAACGGTTTTGGGACTGACCTGCAGACCTTCCTGAAGTTCATGAATGGTATACACCGGTTTCCGGTTGATGGCTTCCATCATGGAACGGGCCTGGGAAAAAATGATTTCACAGGCACGGTCAAAAATTTCCGAAGCGGTTTCTTCTGCTGTTTTCCCCAATTCGGATGCAACGGACTGAATCCCTTCCAATGCGGCGGTCCGGTCTCCGTCCTGTATCAGATCCAGCACAAAAAAAGCATCTGTAGGGGTGGGAACCGAACCGCCGTAGGCCATGGCAGGGCCGGTACGTTCCGGACCGATGCGGATTTCCCCGTTTTCCACCCGCACATGGCTGTCGCCGCCGATACCGATGGAACGGGTTTCCAAAGAACGGATCAGGGTACGGAAGTTTCCGATATCAATTCCCTGCGGGGCCAGCAGAGGAACCTGATCCAGCAGAATGGCCATATCCGTTGTGGTTCCGCCGATATCCAGCACCAGGCACTCCCCTTTTGCCGGGGCAAAGGCGGTTGCACCCATAACACTGGCGGCAGGGCCGGAAAGAATGGTCTGTCCCGGAAAATCAACGGAAGATGCGAAATTCATGGTCCCGCCGTCTGCTTTCAGAATGTGAATGGGAATTTTCAGCCCTTTTTGGGCAAGGGACTGAATGACGGCTTTAAAAAAATCTTTATGCAGCGGAAAAACAAGGGCATTGAGATATGTGGTGGCAATACGGCGGGGAAAACTCAGATTGCCGGAAATCCGGTGCCCCATGAAAATTCTGTCATAACTGTCACCGGAGGTTTCCGTCAGTATCTCCCGGATTTTCAGTTCGTGGGCAGGATTGCGGACAGAGAATTTCCCCACAATTCCCACTGTGCGGATACCTTTTTCTTTCAGCTTGCGGACAATCGGGATGATTTCTTCCCGACTGACCGGGGTAATTTCCCTTCCCCGGTGATCCACAGAACCCCCGACGCAGTAATAATCCGCATTGGTCCGGAAGAGTTCGGGATCAATGCCCGGCCCTCCGGCCACAATCATGCCGACCGGCTGATCTTTTTTCTGTACAATGGCGTTGGTTGTCAGTGTTGTACTGAGGACAGCCCGTTTGATTTCTGCCGGATTGATCCCTTCCGTAATTTTTTCCAAACCGGTCAGAACTGTCTGAAAGAGATCTTCCGGTGCAGTACGCACTTTAAAGTCCCGAATCAAACCGTTTTTTCCCAAAAGCACCACATCCGTATGGGTTCCGCCGACATCAAGACCTATTATCATGGCATATCCTTCATCTTTGGAGGTTTTATTCTCTCCCTGCTACTGCTTTGTTTCACTTAAAATTGCAGGTCGGGTTGGCGAAGCGTAACCCGGCATCAGGATGCTTTCCCCGAAATACATACACAATTTGGTGGTGGGGCAAATCCGTTGATTTTTTCTGCATGGGCGTATTGCATAGCCCCCCGGATCTGCGCCGGGCGGGCCTGTGCAATACCCCCCTGCCGATAATGTCACCCGTCATTTTAATGTTGACAAAGCACCAGTCTTTTTTCCGTAGAATAAAAGTGATGATATCGTAAAAAGTCAGAAAATTAGGTTTTGATACACATTAATCTGCTGATTTTACTGACAGCGATTTTCAAAAATCTGACTTTTTACCGATTCATCAAAAGTAGAGAATATCCTATACTTCATCCGCTTGTTTTCCAATATCATATTTGGTAAAAAAACCCAAGAGAGGTGTATCGTTTTTTTTCTGTGAAAAGGCATTGCCCCATTTTCTGGATGCGGTAAAACGGAAGTTCCGGAAGAATCTTACGTCAACAGCATTGCAGATATATTTACAGATATTTCTGTCCGCAGCCTGCGGAACTTTTTATTTTATCCGTCATGTGCGGCAGGAACCGCCACTTTTCCGTTCTTTTTCTGCTGCAGTTGCAATCCGTTCCAGCAGACGCTGCAGACGGTTTTTCTTTTTCGCTTTCTTCTTTTCCGTTAAACGATTTGCAGAGGATGACATATTCTTTCTCCTTATGATTTGAAAGCCACCTCAATGTCATTGACGTAAGCAGAATATTCCCCTCCCCCGGCGGGAGGGGTCAGGGGAGGGGAGGGGAGGGGAGTCTTACGTCAATGACATTGAAAGCCCCCTGACACCGAACACCGAACACCTGACACCGAACACCGAACACCTGACACCGAACACCTGACACCGGACACCGAACACCTGACACCTGACACCGAACACCTGACACCGAACACCTGACACCGAACACCTGACACCGAACACCGAACACCGAACACCTGACACCTGACACCTGACACCTGACACCGAACACCTGACACCGAACACCTGACACTGAACACCTGACACCTGACACTGAACACCTGACACCTGACACTGAACACCTGACACCGAACACCGAACACCCGCGAAGGGTATATCAGAAATCCTGAAAATCATCTTCGTCAAAGGGAATCATCTGTTCCGGCGAAAGTTCTTTTTTCTGACTTTTTTTACCTTCTTTTTTTGCCTGAGTCGGTGCTTTGATAAGGGGTCTTTTCAGATCCGCTGCACGCGGAGGGGAGGGATCATCCCATTCCGGAGCGGATTTTCCCTTTTTTTCAGAAGAAAATTTCTTTTTTTCAGTGTGTTGCATCAGATTTGAAAGAGAGTTGACATAATTTTTCATCTCTTTGGCCTGATTCTGCATTTCTTCGGATGCGGAAGAGGTTTCCTCCGCGTTGGCAGCATTGGCCTGTATGATTTTATCCATCTCTGTCATAACATTGTTCAACTGCTCAATACCGCGGGCCTGTTCTTCGGAAGCCGCTGCAATCTCTCCCACCAGATCTCCGACTTTGGAAGAAATACCGGTTACTTCGGAAAAAGCCTGATTGGTGCGGGAAACCAGTTCCGAACCGTCCTGTATCTTGCTTACGGTTCCCTCTATAAGCCCGGATGTGTTTTTGGCAGCTTCGGCCGAGCGCATGGCCAGATTTTTGACCTCATCGGCCACAACAGCAAATCCGGCCCCGGCTTCTCCGGCTCTGGCGGCTTCCACAGCCGCGTTCAAAGCCAGCAGATTGGTCTGAAAAGCAATTTCATCAATGGTTTTAATAATTTTGGATGTCTCTTCGCTGGCCCTGCAGATATCATCCATGGATCGGGTCAGTTCATCCATGGACTGATTTGCATTACTTACGACCCGTCCGGTTTCTTTCATCAGTGTGTCGGCCTCTTTGGCATTATCCGCATTACGGCGGGTCATGGAAGACATCTGCTCCAGGGAAGAGGTGGTTTCTTCCATGGATGCCGCCTGCTGCGAGGATGCCTGGGCCAGGGACTGACTGGCAGAGGAAATCTGGCGGGACCCGGCGATCATCTGATCCGCACTGTTGGCGACAATCAGAAGACTTTTCTCCATGGTTTTATTGCTCCGGAGGGCATA
>JAABRU010000263.1 GCA_011390755.1 Desulfobacteraceae bacterium
CGGTAATTTTTTCTGATTTCCGGGCTGTAAAAATGTAACCTTCTGAAATCATTGAATGAGAATTTTCAGACAGGGATTTATAACCTTCTGAAATTATTAAAACCGAAATTTTTTACCGAACTATTGATATATCCTATAAATCTTCCGGTTTCAACCCTGTCTTTTTTGCAATTCGTGAAAGCATACGGGTTCCGATTTCTTCATTCGCATGAAATGAAAACACAAAATCAGGCCAATCCGCACGGCACAGCACCTTACCTTATGAGAACCTTTTGCTTCCCGTTTTATTTTCCATCCCATATTCAGTAAAGCAGATAAAAGATGTTTTGCCTTTACCGACTTCCATTGCGTCATGCGGCTACAGGAAAAACCTGCTCCATTCCGGATATGTCTTCACCGTTTTCCAAACGATCTGCCAGCACCCGCAGGGCCAGGGATTTAACCCGGACAACTGCCTCTTCACGGGACTGAGCGTATATCATAACCCCTGAAAGTTCAGGAATTTCGGCTATCCAGCGCCCATCATCTTCCTGCCCGGTTTCTATTGTAAATTTCATAACAGCACACATTGCTTCCCTTTATAAGCAAATTATATATGCAAATTAAGAGTCGGACGGTACCAAGTCCGAAGGGCTGATATGATTATAGAAAAAAGAATTTACAGCCCCCCGAACCCCGGCGGGGTGACATAATCATGTCATCCCTTCGGGATTAACTGTTTTATTTTAATATTTTTTTCTATAATCATGCCAGACCTTCGGGATTGATTCAACTCATAATGTGCATTATTAAGGGACTTCGACAAAAATAATCTACCCAAAGTAGGTCGGGTTAGCGGAGCGTAACCCGACATTCAGGCAGAAAAACGGGTAGGTTATTTTTGGGAAACTCCCTAATGTCTTCCCAATATTTACAGTCCCAACAAAGATTCTGCATCTTCGAGGGATACCGCCGGAGCATTTTTTTCTTTTTCTTTGGCAGATCTTAAAGTCATAAGATCTTCATAATCCTGTAATGCTTCCTGCACCCTGATAAATTCGTCATAGGGTATCACAGCAAACATTTTCTGACCATCTTTTTTTATAAAGTCCGGATGCAGTGACAGCATAATATCTACCATCCATTAAGATTTATAAACATCTTTACGATGCAGAATACGGTATATAACAATCACACCATCTTCACATTCAAATAAAACCCTGTAATCTCCGACCCGCAGACGGTATTCATGAGAGAAATCCGTCAGTTTTTTCACATCACCTGCCAGATCATCCTGCAACAGTTCTATCTTTTTAAAAATATGCTTTACCTGCTTTTTCGGAATGAGTCTGCAGTCTTTTACTGCTTTCGGTTTAAGAACTGCTGCATAATACATTCAATGCCGTTTCCTTAATACAGACGAATCTTCAAATCTTCATTATGCACATTTATCCGGCCGGGAATGTTCAGCCGCCAGACGCTCATATTCCGATTCTTCCCTGAAAATATCCGCATCCACCTCCCGTCTGTTTGCATGATACCAGGCCAGAACCGAATATACCTGCGCCAGATCAAAGCCGGTCATACTGATCCGAAATTTCTTCCGGACTGAAACCCTGCCTGTAGCGGCAGGCAATGGCGGAAACAGATATGCGTGTATTGCTGATCCGGGGCCTTCCGCCAAGAATACCCTTTGTTTTTACAATAAACCCGTTCATAATTCATATACTCCCTGTTTATTCCCCACAGAGTCGCAAAGCAGAAAATGGGGATTCGGAGGGCTGAAATTTTTATCATCGGCTTTCTGAATCACGGTCTTCAGCCCCGCACCGGCCTGCAGGGTGGAAAGCGTATTCCCTGTTTTTTCAGCAAATTTACCCGGTTCCACCGCAGAACGCACAAAATCCTTTACCGAAAAACCGCATCTGTCAGATCAGGGGGCAGATCAATACGGCTGTCCCTGTCCATATCCTCCGGCGGAAACACCGGGAAAACAGACAGGAGCAAACCGGAAATCATCAGAAAAATAATTATGCGTCGGGCGGGTTTCATAGATTTCACCACTATCCGGGTTTTAGGCACTCAGCAAAAAATAACTGCCCCGTTTCATCTGATTAGGGGACGGAATGCACAGTTTCTGTTTATCCGCAGAATATTTCCGGAGGATTTATTTCTTACCGGGTCCCTTATACAAAATCAGACTGTCTGTTCAACAAAAAGCTGTAATGCCTCACGGACCAGTAAACTCAAACTTTTTCCCTCTGCTTCTGCAACAACTGCCAGTCGTTCATGAAGTTCCGGAGGTATACGGAGATTGAACTTTCCTGAAAAGTTACGTCGGGGTTCTATCCCTTTTTCCTTACAGACTTCAAGAAACACTTTCAACGAATTCCTGAACTCTGCACGCAGTTCATCCGGTGTACGTCCATAAAAATCGGCCCCGCCGTTAAGTCCCAGAATTTCTCCTCTGAACATATCCGTATCAGGGTCATACTCAATTTTGGCACTGTAATTATCCACAGTCATAATATTCATGGTACTATCCCATGCTTTCTTAACCAGTTACGTATGCTCGCCACTGCTCCCTTATCCGTATTCGGGCCGGGATGGGGACGATGAAACACCCTGACCTCATTAAAAAGCACAACAGCAACACGACTGCCTTCACGTTCCGTAATCTCTGCGCCGAGTTCTCTCAGCAACGATTCAATATCCTGCCACAGAATATTGGCACTTACAGGATGAGAAAATACAGCTTTCAGGATTTTGAGATGCTTTCTTTTCATTCACTGAATTCAGCATACAGGGCAGGTGAAGCAAAGCAAAACCCGCCCTGCCGTCAGGATTTTCAGCCTACCGAAACGGTAGGCAGCTTCGCTTTTGCCCACCCTGCTTCATAGAAATCAAGTCAGGACGGCGGCGACTCCCGCAAAAGAATATGGAATGGTTCGGGTTTCCCGATTCCGTCAAAAGGATTTCGTAAAATATCTTTAATTAACAAATTGATACGTTTTAAAATCCGTCTGTCTTCAGGCTGCCGGTAAATATAATCCTCCCATGCATGATGATGCCGGTTAATCATCATTTATCAACTTATGAGACTCATATTTGCCGGACTTTATATCTTTTACTGCTTTGGTCAGGCGTTTCCGGTTTTTCTCTGATTTTGCAAGATAAACCGTCTCATCGCAGGCCCCGGCATGTTCTGTGCGTTCCTCCGGAAGTCTGATTATAAATTCTTCAGGTGTCTGAGACAATAATCCTGCCCATTCATTTATTTTATTTGTTAAACTGTCCGGTATGGTAACTGTCATCATCGTCAGACCTCATTATGAATCCGGAACATGGTCAAATATGTGAATAAAATATCAGCCGATGCAGAAGAAATCTTCCTTATAATAAGTGAAAAGAAACATAAAAAAATGAAAAAAGATAGCAGAAAATGGGGATTCGGAGGGGTAAAATTTTTACCATCGGCTTTCTGAATCACAGTCTTCAGACCCGCACCGGTCTGCAGGGTGGAAAGCGTATTCCCTGTCTTTTCAGCAAATTTAACCGGTTCCGCCGCAGAGCGCACAAATTCCCTTACCGAAAGAATGGCATCTGTCGGATCAGGGGGCAGATCAATACGGCTGTCCCTGTCCATATCCCCGGCCGCAAAATGCGGCAGACCGGATACCGGCAGAGCCCTTATCATCAGGAATATTGTTATGTGCCGGGATGTTTTTCATAATGTTTAATTATTAATGTGTAATGTAACATACCCTTTGAAAAAATTGTTTCACACTGATTATATTCAGTATTTTATTCAAAGAAACCCGGAGTGCGAAAGCAGGGCGAAGCGGTCTTTCGCCCACGCTCCTTCGGAGCTTGGGCGAAAAATAATTTTCGCACTCCTTTCTCTGTCATTTGAAGATATCGGAGTGCGTTCCGGTTCGATACAGAATAAGTTCATTTTCCTCTATGCCATAAATCAGAATCCAATCCGGTTCGATATGGCAATCACGCATCCCTTTATATTTGCCGGAAAGCGGATGATCTTTGTATTCGGATGGCAGTATCTGTCCTTCCGCAAGTGTTTCAACTGTCTTTATGAATTTTTCAATATCCTTCCCGCCTTTCAGCAACTTTTTCATATCCCTTTTCAACCGGGATGTTCTCCTGACAGCATATTTCAAGCCAGCAGATCCTTCCGCAATTCTTCTATTGAATGGAACAAAGGCATAGCCGATCTGTCCTCGGCAAAGGCTTTCAAAGTATCCTGATTCGGAATTTCAGACATATCACTGTAATGCCGAATATCATCATCTTCAAGAATATATCTCGCAACAAGCACCCTGTCCTTTTTCGGCAAAGCACGGAATATCACATAAAATGCTTCTGCCGTACTGACAGATGCGGCCTGGGATTGTTTTTCTGATAGTGACATTAATATATTTTATCCTTATGCAAAATGAAAGGAACGCACAAATCCCTTTACCGAAAGTCTTTATCCGGAACCTCCGCGGCAGAATACGGAAGACCGGATACCGGCAGAGCCCTTATCATCAGGAAAATGCTTATGTGCCGGACGGTTTCATAATGCTGAATGTTCTTAACCCTGAAAGAGCAGTTATACATTTATCGCTGCCGGTTCTGTCATCTGACCATACTGCGATCTGCGGGTTCCGCAACACTTGAATTCAATATAAAATTTGCAACAGGCAAAGCGGAAATTTCCAGTTTTGACAAATCAGCACGTTTGCCTGCGTCCTCAATCTCAATCCCGATGATCCGCCTGTTTTCATCAAAATCAAGAACGATCCCCTCTGCCACTTCCTCTGCATCAGAACCGATGCCTTTGCTCAGTTCTATGTACAGCATATCTGTATCCGGAAAATATTGAAATATCATAGTGTTCATCCTTTTATCCGAAACCGGCGGTCAGGAAAGGCATTATGCACGGTCACTCCGTCCGGTTCTGTCACAATCCGCAGATATTTTCCCAAATCTTCAATAAATCCCCAATACCGGATACGGCCATTTGTCTGGATTTCCATCCGAAGAGGATTTGCCAGTACATATTCAATCCACTCTGTTTTCAGATAAGGTCTGCGCAGCATTACGCAATTGATAAAATAAGCTGTTGTTTTCAATTCTGTTCCCTGTATCCATCCTCCACACTGTCAAACAGAATATCAATTTCTACACATGTATCATCTTTTGAAACAAGTTTTTTTCATATTCATAACGGCCTGCTCTTCTGATTTCATTAACACTTCCGCCCCTGAGAAACTTCGTTTTTTTCTGAAAAGCCGCATTCAGCCGTGTTTCAAACATCTTGAAAATTTTAACAAAATTATAGGAGTGAACATCTTCCATTATTGAATCCGGACATACATCAGTCTGTCAGGGAAATATATTCATATTTTTTCACACCGCGGTTCACACATTTCTCCACAGCTTTCAGAAGTTCACGGTTTCCTCTGAATTTTTCCTTCATCCTTGCTGCAAAATCCTCTCTCTCAACCATAACCGCTTTCTCTTCCTTTCCAAACAGGAATTTTATTTTTGACAGCAGGCGGTTATTGTAAAAACGGGGAAATCCGTCAGTAATGATATTTTTGAATTCATAATTTCTCATCATTATTCTCCTTTCCCAATTTACTGCTCCCTGCCCTGATTTCCAGGTCATGCAAATTCCCTTGCCGAAAGAATAATGGCATCCTTCAGCCCGGTACGACTGTCCCTGTCCGGATCCCCGGCCGCAGAATGCGGAAGCCCGGATACCGGCAGAGCCCTTATCATCAGGAAAACTGTTATGTGCCGGGTGGTTTTCATAATGTTTAATGCCGGATGCTGCCACTTCATCAAAATTCAGCAGATCCATTCCGTCATCCTTCATTCCCATTGCATATACTCCCTTACGGGAAAGATATACCACAACATCCGGCGGAATGTAAAGGGAAGAAAAAACCGGAATCAGTTTTCTGTCCGCATATTCGGGGAAAAAATCCGCAATCTCCGGCAGACTTTCCACAAATTCTTTTGCGTATTCGGGTTTGGGGTTTGATTTGGTCTCATTGACAAAAAAATATTTTTCGGAAACGGCTATACCGTCAAATTCTTTTATACGGGAAGGATCGGATGAACTCCTTTTCCGGGCATGTACCGTCAGGAAATCCACACCCGGAACGTCAAAATACTGCCTGGCAATTCCCGGAATACCCGGAACCACCATATCTTCGGCCAGGGTTCCCAGCCTGTTGCTCAGCTCTCCCCGGGTTCTGTTTATCTCCTGTCTCAGTTCCCTGTCGGCCTTTTCACTTCTTTCTCTCAGTTCCCTGTCGGCTTTTTCACTTTCTTCACGAAGCGTTTTCATCTCTTCCCGGAATTTTTTATCAGCCGCTTCGCTTCTTTTCCGAAAGTCCTTCATCTCTTTCCGGAATTTTTCATCGGCCTTTTCGCTTCGCTCCCGGTAAGCCTGCATCTCTTTCCGGAATTTTTCATCGGCTTTTTCGCTTCGCTCCCGGAAGTCCTTCATCTCATCCCGTAACTTCCTGTCAGATTCCTTATTATCCCGGATAACCTCCTCAGTGAATTCCATAAACCGGGCAAGGGCTTCCTCCAGCGCATCGCTCCGGTATTCCAGAACATCTATCCGATCCTCTGCCGAAAGTCTCATAATAGGCGCCTCTCTTTCTCTCGCTCCCACGCGCATTTCGGCAGGCTCAATGACCAGAGGGTGGGAACGAATCGTAAGAACACAGCATCCTTCCGCCCGATGCGGCTGTCTTTATCCGGATCTTCTGCTGCAAAATACGGAAAAGCGGAAAGCAGCTTCATCCGACCTGATCCGGACAGATTACAACCAGGAATGCGGGGATGTGAACGGGGACGGAAAAGCAGGGATGGAAGAGGTGCTGTATGTTCTGAAGCGGATCGGGGAAGAATAAGCCAGCGGAAGCGGATCAGGTCAGCATATCCCCGCATCACTCAGTAACCGGGCCTGACCCCACAATCATGCTCAGGCATTGCCGCTGATTCCCGTGTTTTTCAGAAAAAATTCAAATTCCTGCTGCGTCCCGCTCTGCAGCAGGGTTCCGAACATATCCCGGAGCCTGTCATCTGAGGAAATTCTTCCCACAGCCTCGTCAATATGCCCCGGAACCGGCCCCCATTTCTGTTCAAAGGCAAGGAGAAGCATCTTTTTCATGCCCTTTTCCATGCCCTTTTCCATGCCCTTTTCCATGCCCTTTTCCATGCCCTTTTCCATGCCCTTTTCCATGCCGATACCGATCAGTTCCTTTCCGGCCCTGGTTTTTGACAGATCAAAATTCAGCATACGGATCACCTCCTCCAAAGATAATTTCCTGAAACGGTTTAAAATAAAAAGTCCGAGAATCTGTACGGCCGTTCCCTGATCCTTTTTTCTGTAGGCATCTGCAACCTGCTCCCGCCACTCCCTGCACATGACCGAAAGTTTTTCTTTTCCCGTGTTTTTCGGAACGGTGAAGGGCGCAAGGATGATTAACCGGGGATCAATGGCGGTCAACTGTTCGCAGGTATAATCCGAAAGCACGATCTCCGCAAACTGCCCCTCAATCCGGAAGGGGGAGGACAGACTGCGGATTTCCAGGGGAGCCGCGGCTTTCTGAAAGGCCCTGTCCGTGTAAATGACTGCCCCGCATACCGGTCCGGTATATTTCTCCTGTGTGCAGGACAGGGTGATCTGCGCTGCCAGGCGGTAACGGATCATAATGTCAGTGTATCCCTGGAATTCAATGAACACCCGATCCCTGTTCCGTTTTTTCTTCGGAACCGCCACAATGTCCGGGAACAGTTTCTTTTCCTTCAGCACAAAGGCCCGTGCGGTGTATTTCTCCGGCGAATCAGTGCCGATGAGTTTCAGCACGGCCCCCGCGCCGACTTTCATCAGTCTGTAAAAGGGATCGTCGCTTCCCCCGGATGCTTTTCTGCGTTTTCCGGCCATTTTCCGTCTTTCTGATTTTTGTGTGATTCCTGTGATCTGAAAATGTATCCTATCACTGCATAAGCAGAAAATAAAGCAGATTTTTCAGGATGTCACCCATGAAGACAGCCTCAGTAAATCGAAAAGTTTCCGGAGGAGTGCAAAAATTGTATTTTTGCATGTGTCAACCGGG
>JAABRU010000264.1 GCA_011390755.1 Desulfobacteraceae bacterium
TAAGGCGATTTCCGAATATGAATGTACCGAATCTGAAGGAGTCACAGACGGAAAGTCTGTGAGCGGGACTGTCATCCGCCGGACACTGCCAAACTTTCAGTTCGGCACTCCTCCGGTATCATCTTTTCCGGAAATCACCTAAGTGGACTGTCAAATATATTTCTTAACCTGTCCGAAGCCGGGGCGGCATCCCTGCGCCCCGGAAACGGCAGTATGCCGTTTCTGCGATGTAAAGAAACTTTGCTGACATTCCACTAAGTTCAATTTCTTTGACACAAATTTTCGGCTCAGAAACTCTTGGTGATTCAGATTTATCAGACTTCCTGCAAATATAGATTTTCTCATTATTAAAATGAATAATAACAGATAATTCGTTATGGAAAATGCTGGTTTTGCAGGAGGTCTGTTCATCACCGTTTCACAAAATTGTAATAGCGGCGGACTTGGAAGGATCGACAGTAAGGATCAGAGAAAAAATAAAGGGATATCCCGTAAAAAGCCGGAAACTCCGTCACCCAGACGGAAGCCTTAATCCGTAATATACTGAAAATAAGGGTTTCTGCCGGAATGACGCAGAATCAGAAATCCGTAACCCATACAATTTCCGCGGCGGTGCGTGATCTGCGGCAGTATCATCCCCGCCGGGAAAATCACGGTGAACCGGGGAACGGATCAGACCTTCCGCATTGCCCCGGTATCCGTGTATGAAATTTCGGAAGTCCTCGTGGAAGGGCACCCGGTGAAACCGGGCAAAGACGGTGATTTTGACTTCCGCAATGTCACGGAGGATCATACGGTTTCAGACAGATCGTTATCTGAAAGGATTTCACAGCTAAAGGATACTATTCCGTTTTTTCCTTCCGCACGGTCGGGATTCTGATTTTATTTCAGCCACGAATTGCACGAATTGCACGAATTGCACGAATTACACGAATAATACAGACGAGTAAGGAATAATTTTTTATCATCCTGTTTTTATAAATATTTTTTTCGTATCATTCGTGTATTCCGTGGTTTGCTGAAAAATTGCAAAAGTAAAGGATAGAATAAGGATTCATTTTCTGCTATACATACCCGGATCATTTTCCAATCCCATGAAAGGATATGAACCGGTTGAAAAAAAGTATCCGAACCGCCGTCTGCATTCTTTTGCAGATAATTCTGTCCGTACTTCCCGCAGATGCACAGGAAATTCTGCTGCTTACGGATCAGCAGGGGCAGTATCATGCCGGAACTTATCCGGAATATCTGGAAGATACAGACCGGAATTTTGGTATTGAGGATGTATCTTCTTTTGCATATGACCGCCGCTTTGTTCCCCTCCTGGCAGAGAATATCCATTTCGGTCTGAGCCAAAGTGCCTACTGGCTGCGGTTCCGTATCAGAAATACATCCGACAGCGAAAATACATGGCTGCTGGAATTCGGAAATTCCCGGCTTCATTTTGTGGAACTTTATATTCCCCGGAAAGGTTCCCGCGGATTCACTGTAAAAAAAGGCGGATATTACAGTCCGGTCAGACGTGAGATTCAGCACCGAAATTTTGTCTTTTCCTTTGAACTGCTGCCCGGTCAGGAACAGACCCTGTACCTGCATATCCGCTCCATAGCCGTTCAGACCCCCCTAACCCTATGGTCATCAGCAGCTTTTACCCGGAAAGCCCTGACGGAAAATCTGCTGTTCGGACTCTTTTACGGGGCCATGCTGATGATATGGGCCTATCATATTTTTTTATGGCTCATTATACGGGAACAGAGCTATTTCTATTATCTTTTTTTCGTTTTCGGTCTGATTGTCATCAATCTGGCGGAGGACGGCCTGGGGCATCTGTATTTCTGGGGAGATTTCCGTTTTAGGTTCCTGATTGTGCCCGTCACATTCACCCTGTACCATACCGCATTTCTGCTGTTCACAGCGGCCTTTCTGCAAACCGCTCTGCACACCCCCCGGCTGCACAGTATCATAAATGGGTTCATTGTGATATGGCTTTTACTGCCTCCGCTTTACCTGATCTTTCCCAGGGCGGTTCTGATCCCCATGACCTATGGCTTTTTTTTGTTCAATTATGTACTGTTCACCCTGACCGGATTCCGGATATGGAGGGACAGATTCCGGCCGGCCCGCTATTATCTGCTGAACTGGAGCATTTTTATTGTAATAGGAATCATATGGGTTCTGGGAACCGTGAAAATACTGCCGGTGGGCTACGGTTTTTCCGGTCTGCTGCTAAAATGCGGCACACTGATACAGACCCTGCTTTTTTCCCTATCCCTGGCCGACAGAATCAGTATTTTCAGGGAAGAAAAGGAAAAGGCACAGGCAGAGGTTCTGGAAGCAATGCGGCGGAACGAACACCTGATCCGGGAACAGAATATCCTGCTGGAGCAGCAGGTGGCAGAGCGTACCAGGGAACTGGCAGCCGCAAACCGGGCCAAAAGTGTCTTTCTTGCCAATATGAGTCATGAAATCCGTACCCCCATGAATGCGGTCATCGGTTTCAGCGATCTGCTTTCTTCCATGCTGACAGATGAAAAACAGAAACATTATCTTGATATCATCCGGATTGGGGGAAATAATCTGCTGATGCTCATCAATGATATTCTGGATTTGTCAAAAATCGAATCCGGAAAAACGGAACTCCGCTGTTCCCCCATGAGAATCCGTTCTGTTTTTAAAGAAATGCACCGGATTTTTTCTTTGAAAACATCTGAAAAAAATATTGAACTCATTATTGAGATTTCAGATGAAATCCCCGAATTACTGCTGACGGATGAAACCCGCTTCCGTCAGATTATCTTCAATCTGATCGGAAACGGGGTAAAATTTACGGAAAAAGGATATGTTAAAGTCACTGCCGTCTGTGAAAACGGAGAAATTACGGGAAGCAGGGATCTGATAATCAGAGTGGAAGACAGCGGAAAAGGGATTTCTTCCGACCTGCATGAGAAGATATTCGAGCCTTTTGTGCAGGAAGGGCAGTCCGCAGAAAAATACGGGGGCACCGGTCTGGGACTGTCCATCACCCGTCACCTGGTCCTCCTGATGAACGGGAATATTGATTTGAAAAACAAATCCGGTGAGGGGAGTATTTTTCAAATCCGCCTTCGGAATGTCCGGATTCCGGAAATTTCTTCCATCCCGGATGAGAACGCGCAGGAAGATGATATTGCAGATATTGTTTTTGAGAATGTAACAGTCCTGCTGGCCGATGATACAGCATCCAACCGGGAACTGCTTAAAGGATACTTTGATAATACGGGAATCCGGTGTATAGAAGCAGAAAACGGTGCGGAAGCCGTAAAACTTGCCGAACACTGTAAAGCGGATATATTTATCACAGATATCCGGATGCCGGTTGCAGACGGTTATGCGGCTGCCCGGCAGCTCCGAAGCAGTGAAAAACTGAAGGGAATTCCGATAATTGCCGTATCCGCGTCCGCATTTACCGAAGACCGGGAACAGATCATGCAAAGCGGTCTGTTTGATGCTTTTCTTCCCAAACCCGTTCGGAAAGAGGAACTGTTGCGCGAATTATGCCGGTTTGTTCCCTTTACGCGTAAATCAGGTGCTCCGGAATCCGCTGAAAGTGAAATCCTGCTCCCGGATATACCGGAAAAACTCCCTGAACTCATCGGAATACTGGAAAAAGAATATATGCCCTTATGGGAAGAGGTCGGTGAGAACCGTATTTTCAGTCAGATGGAAGACTTTGCCGATACCATCAGGGAAACCGGAGAAGAATACTGCTGCCAAATGCTGACGGACTATGGTGAAAGACTGAAAAAGCACAGCCGGAATTTTGATATTGGAAAAATCAATTCCTTATTGTATAAATTCCCTCAACAGATTGAAGATTTGAAAAAAATGAAAGGATAAAGACAGCATTGCCCAAAGAATCCGCAGACAAAATCCGTATCCTCATTGTGGATGACACCCCTGAAAATATTCAGGTGGCGGCCTCCATACTCAGCCGGTGCGGTTATGAAATCGCTTTTGATGAAGACGGGGAAAAAGCTCTGCGGCATGTAAGGACTGTAAAATTCCATCTGATTCTCCTGGATATTCTCATGCCGGGAACCGACGGTTACGAAGTCTGCCGCCGTCTGAAAGCCGGTGCGGAAACAAAGCGTATTCCGGTTATTTTTCTGACGGCCAGAAGCGATACGGACAGCATTGTGAAAGGATTTGAAGCCGGGGCAGCGGATTATGTTACCAAACCCTTCCGTGAGGCCGAACTGCTGGCAAGGGTGAATACCCATCTGGAACTGTCCCGGCACCGTAATCATCTGGAAAAAACGGTGCGGGAACGCACCCGTGCCCTGGAAGTGCTCATGGAAATACGGGAAGAGATTTCGCTACGGCATGAGGAAAAGGTAAAAGCCAATGTGTATAACCGGGTTTTTCCCATGCTGGAAACCCTCAGAGGAATCCTGACCCTGCCCCGGCAGAAAGAATGTCTGGATATGATAAAAAACAGGATCGGGGAAATAACCTCGGATTTTTCCCAGAATCTTTCCGATCCGGAATTTGATCTGACTCCGGCGGAAATCCGGGTTGCAGGGCTGATTATTGAAGGAAAAAGCAGCAAACAGATTGCCCGTCTGCTGGGTATTTCAGAAAACACGGTGATTTTCCACCGTCAGAATATCCGCAGAAAACTGGGTCTGTCCGGACAGGGGGCTTCTTTGAAAGCATTTCTGAAATCAATGGGCTGATTCAGTGTGCAGGACAAAAAAATAAAATATTTGATATTATTGGATTCCATATAAATTTCTGCACGGAATATTATTAAAATCAGCCACGAATGACACGAATCCGCACGAATCGCACAAACTGTAATTCGTGTAATCTGTGCAGTTCGTGGCTGCAATATTACATCTTCTGAGTAATGGTATGACTTAACTGTTTGGTATTAAATATTTTTTTGAAATTGCAAATAAATTTTGTCCTGTACATTGGGGCTGATTAATCAAAATTCCGAATCATATCTGTGAATCTGATCTCAGGGACTCAGAAAAAAATAATTCCCCCGGTTCATCTCAGCAGCAGACAGCAGATCGGAAAGTTTCCGGAGGAGTGCAAAAATTGCATTTTTGCATGAGCCGGGGCCCTGCAGAAATACAGTTTTTGCACTCCGGGACAGTCGTAAGGCCGTATCCGGGGAAAACTTTCCGGTATACTGACAGAGAATAAACAAATCTGTCAGATAATTTCAGAGGATTTATTTTTTGCCGGGTCCCTCAGACCGCAAAGGAGGGTAAGGTACCCGGCAAGAAATACATCCTCCGAAAATATCCGGGGGATAAACAAAACTGTGCATTGCGTCTGTTATTCAGATGAAACGGAGCAGTTATTTTTTGCTGAGTGCCTAAGGCGATTTCCGAATATGAATGTACCGAATCTGAAGGAGTCACAAACGGAAAGACTTCGGCGGGCTCAGTCGGGTCGTCTGTGAGCGGGACTGTCATCCTCCGGACACTGCCAAACTTTCAGTCCGGCACTCCTCCGCAGCTTTTCTGAGTGTGCAGAAATATATTTGACAGCCCGGTAAGTGGAATGTCAAATAAATTTTTACCCTTTTAAAAAGTCCGGACCGGGGAGTCCAAACTGAAAGTTTGGAAGTCTGCCAAACTTTCAGTTCGGCACTCCTCCGCAGTTTTTCTGAGTGTGCAGAAATATATTTGACAGTCCACTGAGTGCCATTATTTCAGACAGAAACCTATTTTTCAGGCAGAAGTTCCCTTGTGTAAATCATTTCCTGAAGGGCTTCTTCTTCGCTTTGTTCAACAATTTCTGTGCTGCCTGACCACCATCCCCAAATCGGAACAGCTTTTAAATAATAGGTTTTCCCTTCTTCCATATTCAGTTTTATTACAAACTCTTCTTCCAGCGCGTTATCAATTGCTGTTAAAATCAATGCGTCAATTAAGGGAAGCATTAACGGAGCCGTTCCTAATTCTGAAACAAATATATGCTCACCAGGTTCCATGTCTGTATGAAAAAATGTTCCACTTCTACAGAAATTGACTGCTTTTTCATTGTCTATTAAGACATACAGCGGTCTGACACCTCCCCGGAATTCCCCCTGCCTGTAAATGTATACCTTTGCTTTGTTTTCCGGAGGCGGTATCGGCGGCTCCGTAAAGGTGTCTCCCAGTGAGCAGCAGCCATGCATAAAAAACATTAAAATGATGAATACAAAACGCATAAAGCTGGTGGGTACATGTTTATTTAAGTTTTTGATATATTGTTTCATTTAATATTCCTCCCTGCATATCAGGATTCGGATGGAGGATATTTTTATATCCCCCAATCCTTTGTAATCGGATATAGGATTCCTGATTTTTTAATTGTTATGTATTAATATCCGCGGCATCAACGGAAGCTCCGGTTTTATTCATGGTGCATGGGAAAACTTTTTCCGGGTTATTCGTATATGACCATGTCCCGGTAAATGTATTATCTGTTATGACACCTCTGATTTCATCTGTCACAACAGTGATGGGCGCTCCGAATGCACTGCTGTTCATTCTGCCGATGAAATTTCCGTTTTGGTCAAACGAGTATTTTCCGATATAGCCGGCATCACTGTATGCACGAAATATACTGTCTTCATACTCAATGATGAATCCGTCCCGTAAGGTAATTGTAAAATTGACATATTCCCCGTATTTCCCTTTCCAGATACCATTGACAGCACTTTCATTTCCCTTTACGTTAATATCAAAATCCGGATCACCGAAAATATATTCATCATCTCCTCCGCTGCAGGCGACACAGATTACCGTCCATATCCCTAATGCCAGAATCCATTTCATGCTAAAAATTTTTCTCATTTTCTTACCTCCTGTTTTTTCTGTGATGGTTGATGATATTGGCGAATCCGAAAATAATCAGAAATGTCAGGCAGTGCGCTGATTTTATCCCCGTTACAGTAATGTATAGAGAAGTGCGAGAATCTGATTGAATTTTGCTCTGGTATCCGAATCCTGAACATAGTTGATACCGGTTTCCAGATCCCTGATTGCACTTTTGAGATTTTTGGGGCTGTAGTCACCATTCTGTACAAAACTGATTCCTCTCTGTCCGTAAACAAGTCCCAGTGCTTCTCTGCCCTGAATCTGATATTCCCTGTCGTTTACAAGGGAAAGGGCTTTTTCCAGATCGCTGATACCGGATGATGTATAACCCTGTTGAATTCTTTCTGCCCCGCGTCCGCCATAAATTCTTCCAAGCATCTCCTGATATTGAGATTTTTGATATCCCGGAGATTTATCCACACTTTTTTCAAGAAATTTCACTGCAGTGTCCCAATCCCCGTTTTTCATTGCAGCGACTCCGAGGAGAGCATTATATTTCGCTTCGTCAGGATCAGTGCTGACAGGCGGCGGCGCAGAATATGAACCTGAACTTGTGCAGGCAAAATCTTATGATTGAACAAAAAATACAATATTATCATGCTGTTGAATCTTTAAAAGTTTCCAAATTTACAAATCTTTAACATATTGAAATTACAACATATCCAAAAATACTTATTTGGATAAATATAGACATAATATATTATTGTTTCAGGTAGTTAAAATGATTAAACCGCAAAATAGCTGCGCAAGTTCAGTATGAACCTGTATGTGTTTCCGGCGCACTTCTGCCGGCAGATGTAACCGCGCAGGAGCAAAGGATAAGGGACAGTGTGACAAGAATTGCCATGTTCACAAGTGATACTTTTGTAAAATTTCTTTTTCCCATAATATTCTCCTTTTCATTTTCGGGTTGATGTGCTTTTGTTTTCTCTGACGGTCTTTTTCTGAAAATGTGTCGGAAAATTTTTTAATTTATTTTTCCGGCTTTTTTTCCTCTTTGATTCTGCTGACGGTCCCGGTCAGAAAAAGTGCCGGAAATTTTTTTCATCTTTTTCTGTCCGAACCGCAGATTCACGGGATGAAGGGATGAACCCGGATGAACCGCTTACATATCCTGAAAATCCTTTCATCCTGAGAATCAGGGTTCTG
>JAABRU010000377.1 GCA_011390755.1 Desulfobacteraceae bacterium
GGGGGAGGGGAATTTTTGGCTTAACTTAATGCCATTGAACGAGGTGCGCGGGGAGACTTTCATATACTGATCCAATTTTGATGGTCTCGTAAAAAGTCCGATAATCAGGTTTTGACAGATATTAACGCTCTGATTTTATTGATAGCGTTTTTTGAAATTTGGACTTTTTACCGATTCATCAATTTTGGTTTTTCCAAAAACAGACACAAAATCTTATAACATGTCCGCCAAACAGCGCTGCTGTGCGTTACGCTTCGCTAACGCATTCTAGGGTGACTGCGGTAAAGGACTTTCATCATTCAGCATTTCCAAATCCAGACGCTCCGGAGCGGTGTAAATATATCCGCCGGTGGTTTTGGACTCGCAGGAAATACTCATATTCAGTCGGTCGGCTGTTTTTACTGCCAGGGCAGTGGGACGGGAAACGGAAAAAATTACCGGAATTCCGGCCCGCGCGCTTTTTTGCACCAAATCAAAACTGACACGGGAAGAAATCACCATGACACCTGCCCGATGAAAATTTCCATCTGCCATAAGCTGCCCGATGGCCTTGTCCATACCGTTATGCCGCCCCACATCCTCTTTCACCGTCAGCAGTTCAAAATCATGGGAATAAACGGCAGTGGCGTGGGTCATGCTGCTTTCGCTGCGAAGAGGCTGATGCCGGTTCAGTTCGGCAAGATATGCAAATCCTTTGCGCACAGAGATTTTTTTTTCCGGAACCGGTATGATGCGCGCAATACGGCAAAGTGCTTCAATGGCATCTTCTGTATTTTTGCCGAATTCGGGGATTCCTTTTTTCGGAGAAGAAATACGGTCTGCAATTTTTTCCCAGCGTTTTGACATAAGACGTATGTTCAGAAGATTCGGATTTGAATTTACAGGATATTCAATGGATTCAATATCCTCCGGAGATTCCGCAATCCCCTGGGAAAGGCAGGAGCCTGCCGCCAGCATCTTTTCTTCTCCGGGGGTCCGCATTTCCACCGACCAGGGTTTTCCCTGAATGGAAACGGAAAGGGGTGCCTCCCCGGCCATTGTCAGTGTTTTTCTGCAAATACGGTCCGTAGTCCAGTGAATTACTTCGTGCGGTACAGTTCTTTGCATATTTTTTTCCTGTTCCCCGTTTCGGTGCATAGCAGGGGGGCCGAAAAGCATTAAGAGCATTTCAGCCCCGGATCATCCTCAATGCTGCTGCCTGAAGAAATACCGGAGTGCCGAACTTACAGTTTGCAGATCTTTTCTAAATAATTTCAGCATGTCAAACTGTAAGTTTGAAACTCCTCCGACCTTAAGCGGATTATCCTGCCGGATCAAAATGTTTTTTCAAACGTTCATAGGCAGCATTGTAAATCTGCATAATTTTCTTGGATGTTTCATATTTTTCCGGATCATTCATAAAATGGTCTGAATGATATTTGCGGATTTCCCGGTTGCGGGCTTTTTTTACTTCCGCAAGGGAAGAGGGCGGACGCAGATTGAAAACAGCAAGGTCATCCGCCACCTGCTGAGAACTGCCGGAATATTCAGCAGATGCACCGTCATGATTTTTCTCTGAACGGTATCCGGAATCATTCCCTTTGTGTCCCTTACTGTCATCCCAGGGGCCGTGACCGTAAAAATCCCTGAATTTTTCATAAAATTCTTCATCGGAAATGCCGGGCCCCACAAATTTTTCCATCCATTTGGGGCGGGGCAGAACTGCTTTGCCGATGCGGTACAGTCGTTGGAATATATCTTTCATAATTTTTTGTATATCCGGAATCCGGCAGTTGTTGAATGCTGCATGATTACAGCCTGCAGCACTTTTTTATTTTTCGCTGTGAGTTTATATGAAATGTTGAATGCTTAATGTTGAATGATTACAACATGCAGCAATTTTTCATTATCATTTTTTGCTATGATTTATATGAAAGTCCTGCACAACTCGTTACGGGGCTCTGCCCCGTAACGCATTTTTCCGGGGCTCCGCCCCGTACAAAGTATGAGGCTGAGCCTCACCTCCGGTGTTACGGGGCTCTGCCCCGTAACGAGTCCGGGTTGAAACTTTCATGTTTGTCTGTGCGGACACG
>JAABRU010000265.1 GCA_011390755.1 Desulfobacteraceae bacterium
AAAGACGCAGGGGACGCAGAGATGCAAAGGTTTTTTCCCTGCGTCCCCTGCGTCTTTGCGGTGAAAACCTTATTTCCGATAATTTTTGATATAACCCGTCAGATAAATGTTGACAGAACAGTAGTATTATAGTGGACACCGGAGAATGTAATGAAAGGCGGAATACTGACTCAATAATTCCAGACAGTTAATTCCCGAACATCTTACATTCTCTGATGTCGCACATCAATGTCACTGACTTAAGACTCCCCTCCCTGAGGGAGGGGCAGGGGGAGGGTGAAAAGGGACTTTAATTACAGTACCCTGCTGCCCCCTCACCTGCCCCCTTCCACCGGGGGAGGGGAATATTCTGCTTACGTCAATGACATTGTGTCGCACATAGTAGTGCATTGTTTCACTTAAAATTGTGCAGGTATTTCGGAGCAGAACATCCGAATGCCGGGTTACGCTTCGCTAACCCGACCTGCAATTTTAAATGAAACAGAGCAGTAGTACACTGTCAACATTAAAATGACGGGTATCCGGAACATCTGCTTAAACCGTGCCGGGCGTATGCAATAGGCCCCGGCTGAAAAAAATCAACGGATGTGACCCGGCACCGGAAATGTATTTCCGGGCGGTCGGCGGGATAATTATTTTTTCCGCTTATCCCGAAACTTCAATTTTTTCGGGCCATGCCGCTACCCCGCCTTCGATGAAACAGACCCGCTCAAAGCCAGCAGCGTTCAGAATGCGCTGGGCCTCGTAGCCCCGCATACTGACCTTGCAGAAAGCCAGAATTTCTTTATCTTTGGGCAAATCACCGGTTTTTTCCCGCAGCGCGCCCAGGGGAATATGGACAACCGGACGGGGCAGGCGCATACTTTCGTATTCTCCGGGCGTTCTTACATCCAGAAGGAGAACATCCCCGTTTTCAATTTTCCGGATGGCCTCTTCCGTGGAAATTCCTTTGGCCAGTCCGTCCAGCTTGTTGCTCAGCATATGTGCGCAGGTGGCCAGGGGATCAATGGGCGGACCGAAGGGCGGTGCATATGCAAAATCCACATTGGCCAGATCATCCAGAGTGCCGCCCATATAAATCATGGCAGCGGCCGTATCCAGGCGTTTGGCCCCGTTACCGGCTCCCACCACCTGCACACCCAGCACTTTGCGATCCCGGCGGGAGGCCATCATTTTGATGATAAAAGGCCCGCTTCCCGGCATATAATGGGGCATATCCGGCCCGGCCCAGGTGAAAGTTTCCGCATCCAGGTTCAGCTCCTTTATCTGCCGTTCCGAAAGTCCGGTGCGGCCCACGGTAAAATCAAAGGCCCGCACAACGGCCGTGCAGGTAATTCCCCCGAATGCATTGGGATGTCCGGCAATATGATCCGCAATAACGCGGCCGTGTTTGTTGGCGGTTGATCCCAGAGGAACGAAAAGAGGACTGCCCGCACTGCCTCCGGCATAGGTATTGACAACGCAGTCACCGCCCGCATAAATATCCTTATCCCCGGTCTGGCAGTATTCATTGATGAGAATGCCGCCCCGTTCCATGCAGGGGAGTCCGGCCTCCCTGGCCAGTGTATCATTGGGCCGGGTTCCCACGGCAATCACGACCAGATCCGCATCAATCACCTGCCGGTCAGTATTCACAGAGACTGCCTTTTCTTCTCCGCCGATACCGGTCACGCGTTCTCCCATTATCAGATGTACGCCTTTCTGCTGCAGATGTCTGGCAGCAAGTGCCGCAATATCTTTGTCCAGCACACCCGGCATAATCTGCCCCATCATCTCCACAATGCTAACATCCAGTCCCCTGTGAATCAGGGCTTCGGCCATTTCAATGCCGATAAAACCCGCGCCCACCAGCACTGCTTTTTTCAGTCCCTGGGCTTCGATTTCCTTTACCAGGCTGTCGGCATGGTCCGGATGGGTCATGAACCATACATTTTTCAGATCCACTCCCGGAATGGGCGGACGGAAAGGATAACCGCCCGTGGCAAGCACCAGTTTGTCATAGTCCATATTCTTCTCGTCACCGGAGTCCAGATTTTTCACCCGGATGCTTTTGTTTTTCCGGTCAATGGACAGCACTTCTGTCCGTATCATTACCTGAAAGCCTTTGGCTTTATCAAAAAAAGCAGGTGTACGGGCCACACCCACAGGTGTTTTTACCAGTTCTTCCACATCGGGAAAAAGCCCTTCCACATAATAGGGCAGACCGCAGGCCCCGTAAGATACCAGGGAACCTTTTTCAATGAGGGTAACGTCCGCTTCCGGGACCAGGCGTTTCAGACGTGCCGCAGTTTTGGGGCCGCATGCAACGCCTCCGGCGACCAGTACGCGTAATGATGATGCCATATTTTTATCTCCTTTCGGTTTTTTGTCTTCATATTTCCGTTATACCCAGCATTTCGCTTGTCTTTGTAACACTTTGAAAATTTAACTGAATTTTTCAAATTATTTTTGAAATTCAGATGATTGGATTGCAAAAAGCGAAATATGGGTCATACCTGTTTATTTACAATTTTCATTTTCAGTACTATTCAATATTCATGCCGGAATATATTCATATGCAGACATGGGAAGGGATTTAAAGGTATATCATGCTGTAAATAAATAGAATAAATTTTATGAAAAAATTGCTGTGCCGGAGGAGGGGGAAAGACAGTCTGAAACAGCGTATCGTTACCGAAACGTTACTGTGTAAGCATAACGTTACAGGTTCTGCGGAAAGGGTTCTGCCTTGCAGTGCGGGACATTTCCGCAATAATATTTTAAATCAACAGCATTGCCACCGGGGGAGGGAATTTTGATGATCTCGTAAAGAGTCGGCAAATCAGGTTTTGATACACATTAATCTGCTGATTTTACTGACAGCGATTTTTAGAAATCTGACTTTTTACCGATGCATCAATTTTAATTCACATAAGGGACCCCGGAAAAAGATAATTCCCCCGGTTCATCCCGTCAGCAGAGAATAAACAAAAACCGGGCATGTTTCTGCCGAACAGTTTCAAAGGGTTTATTTTTTGCCGAGTACCTAATATCTGCACTTCTTCGGAAATTTTCCGATCCGCTGCATCCTAATACAGCCATACCCGCAGCAGAGACAGCAGTTTGTCTGTATCCACCGGTTTGGCCAGATAATCATTGGCTCCGGCTTCCACACATTTGTTTTTGTCCCCTTTCATGGCTTTGGCAGTGATGGCAATGATGGGAAGTTTATTCAGACGCATATCCTGCCGGATTCTGCCGATGGCTTCGTATCCGTCCATTTCCGGCATCATAATATCCATAATCACCAGATCCGTATCCGGGTGCCTGCTCAGTTTTTCCAGACTTTCCTTTCCGTTTCGGGCCTCCAGGATTTTCATGCCTTTTTCTTCCAGCACACTGGCCAGTGCAAATACATTGCGCATGTCGTCATCCACAATAAGAATTTTTTTGTCTTTGAATATATCTTCTTTGTCATGGACAGTCAGAAGCATCTGCTGCTGATTTTTGGGCAGTTCGGATTCGACCCGGTGGAGAAAAAGCGAGGTTTCATCCAGAAGGCGTTCGGGGGAGCGGACCCCTTTGATAATGATACTGTCCGCGTATTTCTGCAGCTTTTTTTCCTCCTCTTTGGAAATATCTTTTCCCGTATAGATGATGACCGGGATATGGGCAAATTTTTTATTTTTGCGGATTTTGGCCAGCAGTTCAAATCCGGACATATCCCCCAGCCCCAGATCCAGAATCATGCAGTCAAAATGCTCTTCACTGAGCAGCCGGAAGGCCTCCTGCGCGCTGTCTGCGGCTACGGATTCCACATCCCCGTTTCCGATGAGCTGCATCATGCTTTTTTTCTGCACTTCGTCATCTTCCACGATCAGCAGTTTTTTTACGGGTCTGGATACAATATTTTCAATTCTGTTAAATACATCATCCAGCATTTCCACACTCACGGGCTTGGTGATAAACCCCACAGCCCCCATGCGCAGAGCCACCAGGGGATTATCGTTTACAGAGATGAAATGCACGGGAATATGGCGGGTTTCGGGATTTTCCTTCAGCCGCTCCATAACCTGCCAGCCGTCAATGCCGGGCAGTCCGATATCCAGGATAATGCCGCTGGGATGAAAATAATCGGCAAAGTGCAGACCGGTTTCCCCGTCTTCGGCCACCAGGACTTTGAAATTTTTTTCATGGGCCAGTTCCAGAAGAATCCGGCAGAAATTGGGATCATCTTCAATAATCAGCAGGCTTTTATCCCCTTTGGCAATTTTCCGCCGATCATCTTTGACAAAAGGGTGGTCCGATTCTTCGGGATTGGGCATCGCAGTGCTTCTGTCCTGTATGGCGGGGGGCGGAGATGCCGGTTCGGGCCCGGGGATTTTTTTCTGATGCTCTTCGGAACGGAGGGGCAGATAAAGGGTGAAACTGCTTCCTTTGCCCGGCTCGCTTTCCAGCCGGATTTCCCCGCCCAAAGCCCGGGCAAATTCTTTGGAAATGGAAAGCCCCAGACCGGTTCCCCCGTATTTGCGGCTGGTGGTGCCGTCCACCTGCTGAAATGCCTGAAAAATCAGTCCATGTTTTTCTTTGGGAATGCCGATGCCGGTGTCGGATACGGAAAACGCCAGGGCATTGTCCGGATGCAGATCCGACTGAAAATCCGTCCCGGCATCCGGCAGAAAAATGCGCAGGGTGACACCGCCTTTTTCGGTAAATTTAAAGGCATTGGAAAGCAGATTTTTCAGGATCTGCCATACCCGTTTCACATCTGTCTGAATCGTGAGCGGAAGATTCTGCTCCGTTTCCACATGCAGCTGCAGTCCTTTCTGGACTGCCACCTGCTCAAAGGTGCGGCGCACATCATTGGCCAGCTCCGCCAGATTCATTTCTTCCACCACCATATCCAGTTTTCCGGCTTCCACTTTGGAGAGATCCAGAATATCGTTAATCAGGGAAAGGAGATCCGAACCGGAAGAATGGATGGTTTCGGCAAATTCCTGCTGCTTTCTGCTCAGATTTTTTTCTTTATTGTCCGCCAGCAGCTGGGACAGAATCAGGATGCTGTTCAGGGGGGTGCGGAGTTCATGGGACATATTGGCCAGAAATTCCGATTTGTATTTCCCGGCAATCTCCAAATCCCTTGCTTTGAGTTCGATTTCCCGGTGGGCAATTCGCAGGGCTTCGTTTTTCTTTTCTATATCATCCCGCTGTTCTTCCAGATCCTGTGTACGCTCCTCCAGTTCCTCATTGATAACCCGCAGCTCCTCCTGCTGTTCCTGCAAATCGGATTCCGAAGCCCTGAGCGCGCGGGTCTGTTCTTCCAGTTCCGCATTGGCCTGGCGCAGTTCCTCCTGCTGCACCTGCAGCTCCTCGGCCTGGGTCTGGGTGCGGAAAAGCAGATTCTCCATGCGGGTGCGGGACAGGGCAGTATTGACCACAACACCGATATGCCGGACAATATTATCCAGAAATTCTCTTTCCAGGGGGGTAAAATCGTGAAAGGCCCCCAGTTCGATTACCCCCATGATTTCATCATCAAAAAGAAAAGGGGACACAATGATGTTGCGGGGTTTGGCGGATCCCAGGGCAGAGTTGATATGAATATAATCATCCGGCACATTGCTGATGAGGATAGATTCTTTTTCCAGCGCGGCCTGCCCCACCAGCCCTTCCCCCGGGGCAAATTCAGACGAAAGGTCTTTGCGTTTTTTATAGGCGTATGCGGAACGGAGGCGGAGTTTTTCTGTTTTTTCATCATAGAGATACAGGGCACCTGCATAAACATTGAGATATTTGCAGAGAAAATCAATTATTATTTTGCCCAGGCTGTCAATATCCTGCTCCCCGCGGATCAGATGGTTCAGATTGCTTTCCCCGCTTTGCAGCCAGTGGCGTTCATCGGCTTTCTTTTTCAGCCGCCGGGTTTCGCTGATATCCTGCACAATTTCAATATGACCGGTTTTTTCCCCCTGCATATTCCGCAGCCAGGCCGTATCAATCTGATAATAACGGTCATTATCGGTATTTTCAAATACCGAGGATGTAATTCCTTTGCGCAGCAGCACGGTACCGCAGCGTTCGGTATTGCAGATTTTACCGTTCCGGTTATGGCAGTACAGACCCCGCACTTCTTTCCTGGTTTTCCCGACAGTTTTCTCGGCTTTTTTATTCACAAAGGTCCAGCGCATATTCATATCGGTTACGGAAACCGGAAAAGGAATGGCATCCAGCATACCTTCGTACCAGTACATTTTTTCCACAACAATATCAAAGGCCCGGTCAATATAACGGGCGGCCATACCGAATTCATCTTTGGATGTGAGATTTGCCCGCACCTCAAAATTGCCGTCTGCCAAAGACTGACTGACATTCACCAGGCGGTACAGGGGTTTGACAATCTGGCGGGAAAGGAAAAAAACAAAGGCAATAACCCCCAGAAGCAGAAAGGAAGCGATAAAGGCCGCCATATAACGGAAGCGGGCGGAATTTTCCAGCACTTTCTCCATGGGAACCGTAATACCGATGCTCCAGGGGCTTTCGGTTTTTCCGATGCGGAAAGGAATCTGAATCCGGTAACTCTGCCCTTTTCCCCCTTCACCGCCTTTTTGAAAAAAAGCAAAGCGATCCCCGTTCCGGACGGCCTGCACCAGGGCGGTACGGTAATTTTCACTGATATATTCGGATATGCGGTGACCGATAATTTCCTGCAGGGGATGACTGACAATGATACCGGAATTGGAAATCACAGAAATATAACCTCTTTCAAAGGGACGGACCCGTGCCACCAGATCATGGAAGGGGGTGAGACGGATGAGGATACCGGTGGCGGCAATCACTTTTTTATTATAAAAAACCGGCGCTGCCAGATTAATATACGCGGTTTCTTTTCCCTGTACAGAATAGATCTGCGGATCACTGATAATTTCCCGTCCCCGGTTTCTGACCTGCATATAATCCCTGCTTTGAATGGCAAGTTCAAATGCACTGAGGGGACGCAGGCGGATATCCGCACCGAAACGGTCCCACACAGGCATATAGCGGCCGCTGTGATCATGTCCGTCCGCATTGATATATTCATCATCCCTGCCATCCAGTGTATACGGTTCCCAGCAGGTCCAAATCCCCAGAAAATTTTCATTTTCCGTGAGCAGGTTCCGAAGCATACGGTTGAGAATTTCCCGATCCGGTATTTTTCCGCCCTTTTTCATGCCTTCAAAGGTATACACCAGTGTCCGGGCCGCATCCAGCGCAGTATCCGCGGCATTCCGCACTTCATGGGCATAACGGTGTCCCATTTCATCGGCAAGGCGGAAGGCATTTTCTTTAAAAATTTCATCCACATGGGAAAGCAGCAGAAAAAACATCAGTAAAAAGGCCGTCAGTACCAGCAGACCGACGGGCAGCAGAATTTTGTTTCTGAGTTTCATGTTTCTGAACATGGGCGGATTTCCTTTGGGAACTGTATTGCATGTTTCGTATATTTTTGCAGGATTCCCTTAGCAGTGGTTCGGTAATTTTCTCTGATTTACAGGGTATAAAAATATAACTGCCTGTAATCATGTAAACAGCCATGAGTTATGACTCACAGCGAAGCATGAAAGCTGCGCGGAGTGCGAAAATGAAGGCCGAAGCCGGTTTTTCGCAGACACTTTCATATAAACCGCCATGACCTGCATTCACAACGAAACATGAAAATACACCGTAGAGACGCACGGTGTGCGTCTCTGCCGGGGATGCACGCCGCAGAGAGACGCACGCCGTGCGTCTCTACATGAGACTTTCATATAAACGGCCATGACCGCAGGGTCACAACGAAGCATGAAAATCTTTCCCGGACTCGTTACGGGGCTCCGCCCCGTAACGCCGGAGGTGAGGCTCCGCCTCATACTGTGTACGGGGCGGAGCCCCGGAAAAATGCGTTACGGGGCAGAGCCCCGTAACGAGTTGTGCAGGACTTTCATAT
>JAABRU010000266.1 GCA_011390755.1 Desulfobacteraceae bacterium
AAGTTTCAACCCGGACTCGTTACGGGGCTCCGCCCCGTAACACCGGAGGTGAGGCTCCGCCTCATACTGTGTACGGGGCGGAGCCCCGGAAAAATGCGTTACGGGGCAGAGCCCCGTAACGAGTTGTGCAGGACTTTCATATAAACGGCCATGAGCTGTGACTCACAACGAAGCATGAAAGCTGCGCGGAGTGCGAAAATTAAGGCCGAGGCCGGTTTTTCGCAGGCACTTTCATATAAACGGTCATGACCGCCGGGTCACAGCGAAGCATGAAAGCAGGGTGCGTTAGGCGACAGCCCCAATGCACCGGAATCCGGAGCTTAGGGTGTGTTACGTTTCGCTAACGCACCTAGGGAATTCAGATTTATACCGTTCCCTTTTCGATACTGTCGCCTATGTCTTTCACAGCCGCGGGAATTTTCCCTTCCTGTGCAATATCATCCGCGATGGCCCGGATATGAAAATCCAAAGACTGCTCATCATCATTCCACACATAGGGGCGGTCTGCGGAGGGCTGTTTCCCCACCACTTCCAGAATACTTTCATACAGCCGGAGAGAGGAAGGGGACAGGCAGCTTCGGGCATCATAATGACCGGATACGATTTTTGTTCTCAGGTCAAGGGCCTGCATACCGAAAATCAAAGCAATGGAAATATACTGGCGGAAAATACCGACCGACTGCCGGGCAAGATTGGCCGAGCCGAATCCCTGACTGTTGATATTCTGATTAAACTGCTCCGCATGGGTGGGAAAACGGTCTGCCAGGGAATTGCCGTAAAATAAAAGCAGAGGCATGACGGAATTCCCGCTCAGCTGCAGTCCTTTCAGCCCCAGATTGACTTTGCGTTCCGGATTTCCCACCAGAGAGGGCGGCAGTCCGTTGCTGAATTCCGGGGCCACCAGCAGGGCAATCTGCACATCCGTATGTTTGGCCAGCAGTCCGATATGATAACGCAGCTGATCCATGCCCATGCCGATATACTGTCCCAGAAAATTTCCGCAATGGAAGGAGACATTGTTTTCCGCATCTATGAGCGGATTGTCTGAGGCCGAATTCATTTCGGTTTCCACCTGCCGGGAAATTGTGTGAAAACCGTCCATAATGGGACCGAAATACTGGGGAAGACAGCGCAGGGAATAGCGATCCTGGATCAGGCCTTCAGCCCTGCACCGGGTATCTCCCCCGGGTTCATCCAGAATCAGGCGGGAACCTCTGAGTATCCCCAGC
The DNA here is from genome assembly GCA_011390755.1 of Desulfobacteraceae bacterium. Lineage (GTDB taxonomy): Bacteria > Desulfobacterota > Desulfobacteria > Desulfobacterales > Desulfococcaceae > JAABRU01. Next base: position 1,230 of record JAABRU010000266.1, read on the forward strand.
ATCTGTTCCGATGTCCAAACCAGGCCGGGATGGGGTTTCTGGCGGTGGATAAAAGCATGGAAAGACTGGTTGGTTCCGCCCAGTCCCTGGATAAAAAATCCCTGCACTCCCAGCACCAGGGCCAGCAGGCTGCGCATATCATGGATGCAGTTGGCAGCAATGCCGGTCATGACCGAAGTACCGTTGATAATGGCCAGTCCCTCTTTGGGGGCCAGACGGAAAGGGGAAAGTCCGGTTTTTTCCAAAGCCTTTATACATCCCATATCCTCCCCGTCCAGACGGACCTGAAAGGCATTGTCCAGCCCCATGAGAGAACCCGCGATATAGGAAAGGGGAACCAAATCCCCGCTGGCACCGATGGACCCCATTTCATAGACATGGGGCGTAATACCGGCATTGAGAAAATCCCGCAGACGTTCCATAATGATCGGCCGTACCCCCGAAACCCCGCGCATCAGGGAATTGATCCGCAGCAGCATGGCGGCCCGGATGTCCCTTTCTGCCAGTCGGTTTCCCGCACCGGTCTTATGGGGCCAGGGAATATTATTTTGCAGGGCTTCGGCCTCTTCACCGGGAACCGAAACATCGGACATGCCTCCGAATGCGGTGGTTACGCCGTAAACGGGCCGGTTTTCCGCCACCGCGCGGCGGATGAATTCATGGGAAGCCCGGATTCGTTCCCGCACCTGCGGTGCATCGGAAAGACTGACTTTTTTCTTTTTCCGCGCCACCTGCGCAAGCTCCCTTATTGTCAGTCCTTCTCCGCTGATGATGAGTGCATCTTCCAAACCTGCAGATGCGGGATATACATAATCTGCTGCCATTTCCTGCCTTTTGTCCATATGAATTTCCTTTGTGTTATTTCCCTGGTTGAATTTCCTTTAAAAAAAATATATAATCAATAATGAAGCAGCACGTTCTTTTCAAGAAAAAAATGAGGATATTTCTGAAACAGGGCAAAACAGGGTCAGGCAGCTCAACACTGTAATCAGAGCCGGAAGCATACAGGACAGGTAAAAACCCTTCCCTCACGGTCTCGGTTCTGACTGTTTCAGACAGAAAAATTTGACAGTGGGTTCAAATCCGCCCGCGACCGTCTCCCCTCCCCTGAGGGACAATGCTGCTGACCTAAGCATTTTTCTTAAGGCAGTCCGTGAGGCCTCTGGTCTCACACAGCCGGAGCCTCCGGGCATCCGTTCCCGGGCAGAGCCTCCGTGGCACTGAGTTAAGGGCGAAGGCGTTCCGGACTGAAAGTGCGGGACACTGAAGTGACTGACGAAAATCCGGCCAAGATTCCGTTTCACTTCATTTTGGCACTCCGGGAACTGCTTTAACAGCATTGAGGCAGAGCCGGGGACGGGTACCGGGGGGAGGGATAAATCAGTCCGTTCTGACCCACTGTCAAAAATTTCAACTGCCTAACGCATAAATATAATGCTTTTATTACAGCATTCAACATGATGAAATAAGGGGTATGCTTATGAAAAAAAATATCCTGGTACTGGGGGCCGGATTTGTGTCCGGTCCGCTGGTCAGCTATCTGCTGGAACTGCCGGAAATCAGTCTTACCGTTGCCAGCCGCACGTTGTCCAAAGCACAAAAATGTATCGGAAACCATCCCCGCGGCCGGGCCGCTGCCCTGAATGTGGAAAATGCGGAGGCCCTCCGCGCCGCGGTTTCCGCTGCCGATATTGTCATCAGTCTGCTGCCCTGGATGCATCATCTTTCTGTGGCCCGGCAGTGCCTGGATTTGGGAAAAGACATGGTGACCACCTCCTATGTCAAGGGGGAAATGGAGGAACTTGCCCCGGAGGCAGAGAAAAAAGGACTGCTTTTTCTCAATGAAATCGGTGTGGATCCGGGCATTGACCATATGGCGGCCATGCGGGTCATTGACCGGGTAAAACAGTCCGGGGGAGAAATCACCCGTTTTTACTCCTACTGCGGGGGACTGCCCGCGCCCGAATCCGATAACAATCCTTTCGGATACAAATTCTGCTGGAGTCCCGCGGGGGTGCTGCTGGCGGCCCGCAATGCGGGACGTTATCTCAAAGAGGGAAAAACTGTTGACATTCCCGCGGAAAAACTTTTCCGGCACTACTGGTTTGTTGATGTGCCGGGCGCGGGCACATTTGAGGCATATGTAAACCGGGATGCCCTGCCCTATATCCGGATTTACGGCATAGACTCCGTGCAATCCATATACCGGGGAACCCTGCGCAATATCGGGCATTGTGACAGCTGGGATGCCTTTAAACGTCTGGGACTTTTGGAGCAGGAACCGCTTTTTGATTTCCGGAAAAAGGACCCGGGGGCAGTTATTGCAGAAAAAATCGGCAGTGACGGGAAAAATCTGATAAAGGATACGGCAAAATTTCTGCACCTGCCGGAACATTCTGTGACTCTGAAAAAAATGGAATGGCTGGGCCTGTTTTCAGATGCCCCCCTTCCCCTGGAAAAAGCACCACTTTTTGATATGTTTGCCCGGCTGTTACAGGAAAAACTGGTGTACGGGGAAAAAGAAAGCGACATGCTCATCCAGCATCATGAATTCCGCGCGCAGTATCCGGACGGAAAAACAGAAAATATTATTTCCACAATGGCAGACAAAGGCATCCCCGGCGGGGATACATCCATGTCCCGCACCGTAGGACTTCCCGCGGCCATCGCGGTAAAAGGGATGACAGAAGGAAAGATTTCCCTCAAAGGTGTTCAGCGGCCGGTCATGCCCGAAATTTACGGCCCCGTTCTGTCCGAACTGGAAACACAGGGTATTTTGCTGAAAGAAAAAATCATTTCCGGGGGGAATTAAAATATTGTTCCGGCATATCCCTGTTATGACCCCTGAGGTCATTGAATATCTGAACTGCCGACCGGGAAAGGTTTATGCGGACTGCACACTGGGCGGAAGCGGTCACGCGCGGGCCATTTTGGAAAAAATACAGCCGGGCGGCCGTCTCGTCGGCATTGACCGGGACCAGGCCGCCCTGGCCAATGCAAAGCAGTGTCTTGGGATATGGGCGGAGCAGACGGAGCTTTTCCGCGGCAATTTTACCCGGCTTCCGGAATTTGCAGAAAAACTGGGCCTGGACGGGCTGGACGGCATTATCGCGGATCTGGGACTTTCTCTTTACCAGATTGAAGCCTGCGGCAGGGGATTCAGTTTCCGGCGGGATGAGGAACTGGACATGCGCATGGATGAGGATACGGAGATCCGGGCTGCCGACCTGATCCGTGAGCTGGATGAAAGGGAACTGACCCGGATTTTTTGGGAATTCGGGGAAGAAAAATATGCCCGTCTGATTGCAAAGGAAATTGTCCGGCACCGGAAAAAAAAGGATATCCGGACATCCGGACAGCTGGCCGAAACCGTCTGCACCGCACTGGGGCCTTCCCGCTGCCGCAGACAGGCAATCCATCCGGCCACACGGGTTTTTATGGCGCTGCGTATTGCAGTAAACCGGGAACTGGAAAATCTGAAAGACTTTATGGCAGAAGCACCGAAACTGCTGCGACCGGGCGGGCGGATCTGCATCATATCCTTTCATTCTCTGGAAGACCGTATTGTCAAACATGCCATGAAATCCTTTGCGCAGAAATGCACCTGCCCTCCGGATTTTCCCCTTTGCATATGCGGGCATCAGGCAAGTCTGAAAATACTGACCCGGAAAGTCTGCCTGCCTTCGGAAGCGGAGATACAGAGAAATCCCATGGCCCGCAGTGCCAAACTGAGAGCCGCGGAAAAAATTCCGGCCGCGGCAGGAGACAAAGATACACAGTCATGTATCCCCTGAGAAAAAAAAATCAGTTCAGACTGACCGGCACCTGGATGATGATTCTGCTCATTTTTATTTCCCAGCTGCTTTTTTATACATGGTGCCGGGTGCAGTGTATGCGCTTGAGTTATGAAATTTCGCGTGAAACAGACAACTACGATCAGCTGCTGACCATAGAAAACCGCCTGAAAATCGAACTGGAACGCCTGGGATCACCGGAACGCATCGCGCAGATTGCCCGGAAACGGCTCGGCCTGGTCAGTCCCGCGCCCCATCAGATTATCGAGATTCCGTACCGGGATAATGCAGAATAAGAACCTGTCCGAAAACCTCCGAAACAGATTTTTACATCCGGCCGAAGCAAGGGTTCAAAAATACCGGAAAACAGGTTTTCGGGCTGTCCCGGCAGATCGAAACGTTTTCCCCGGATACAGTTTTCGGGCTGTCCCGGAGTGCAAAAAACTGTATTTCTGCATGGCCCCGGTTCCCGGCCACCCCGTGCAAAAATATAATTTTTGCACTCCTCCGGAAATTTTTCGATCTGCTGAGTCTCTGAAACAGGAATCAGGCAGTTGAATGGCAAGGGTCTGATATGTTAAAAATCAAAGATAATAAATATCCGGGCTTCTCTTCAGATGCCTGACACCTGTAAAAAAAAGGGTAGTGGGTCAAATCGGCTGAATCCCCCTCCCCCAACCCCTCCCGCCGGGGGAGGGGAATTTCAAATCAGGCGGTTTGACCCACTGGCAAAAAAAGAAATGTATGCAGATGAAAAAAAAATGGAATCATAAAAAGAGGGATATGCAGAAAAAAGAAGAAAAGGGAATCTCTTTCCGGATTTCCCTCATCGCTGTTTTTTTTGCCTTCTGCTTTCTGCTTATTGCGGCAAAGCTTATCTGGCTGCAGGTGTACCGCAGCCCCTGGCTTTCGGAAAAAGCAGCGAATCAGTATGAAAAAAACCTCACCGTGCAGGGAAAACGCGGTATTATTTATGACAGAAACCGCAGGGAAATGGCCGTCAGTATTGATGTGGTCTCTGCCGCCGCATATCCCCCGCGCATCAAAGATACCGCGTCCGTATCCGAAACCCTGGGCACAGTACTGGGACTGGACCCCAGGGCACTGCGCCTGCGGCTGATCTCCCGGCGCTCCTTTATCTGGATCAAGCGGCAGGTCACACCGGACGAGGAAAAAGCCGTCCGGAATCTGAAACTGGATGGCATTGATTTTATCCCGGAGCACAGCCGCTTTTATCCCAACCGTTTTATCGCGGCCCAGGTGCTGGGATTTACCGGTCTGGACGGGCATGGACTGGAAGGGATTGAATTTTATTATGATTCCTATTTAAAAGGCGGGGAAGTCCGGTATACGGTGCGCAAAGATGCCCTGGGGAAAAAATTGGATGCCGGACAGGAGAAACATGCCGAAAACAGCGGGAACGATATTATTCTGACCATTGACCGGAATATTCAGTATATTACGGAAAAAGTCCTGAAAGAAACCGTGGATGAATTTTCGGCAAAGTCCGGCATGGCCCTGGTCATGGAACCTTCCAGCGGCGCGGTACTGGCTATGGCCAATGTGCCGCTTTTTAATCCCAACAGCTTTAGCAGATTCAATAAATTTTCCTGGCGCAACCGCTGTATCACAGACCCCTTTGAGCCGGGTTCCACCATGAAAATATTCAGTGCGGCCGCGGCCATTGAATCCGGCGGATGCACCTCAAATACCATTTTTTACTGCGAAAACGGCAAATACCGTATCGGGAAAGACGATGTGCATGACACCCATGCATACGGCTGGCTGACTCTGGAAAAAATCATTAAATATTCCAGCAATATCGGTGCGATAAAAATGGGTGAAATGATCGGGCCGGAAATGCTGTACAGGGTTCTCAAAAATTTCGGGTTCGGAGATAAAAGCGGTATAGACTGCCCCGGAGAAACCGCGGGACTGCTCACACCTTATGAACGGTGGACCAAAATTGATGCGGGAACCATTGCCTACGGCCACGGTATTTCCGTATCTGTCCTGCAGCTGGCCGCTGCAGTTTCAGCCATCGCCAATAAGGGACTGCTCATGAAACCCTATATTGTTTCTGCCATCTGCGAGCGGAACGGGGAAAAGATACGGGAGTTTGCACCCGCTGCGATCCGGCAGGCCGTATCTCCGCAAACCGCTGAAACGGTAAGTAAAATGATGGCCGGTGTAACAGAGGAGGGCGGAACCGGGGTGCGGGCCGCGCTGGAAGGTTATACGGTATGCGGAAAAACCGGAACTTCCGTAAAAGTGGATAAAAAAGGGGAGTATACCCGTGATGCCTATGTGGCCTCCTTTGCCGGATTTGCTCCCCGGGAAAATCCCCGTGTCACGGTTGTGGTGGTACTGGATGAACCCCGGGGACAGCATTACGGGGGCCTTGTCGCGGCACCGGCGTTTCAGAAAATTGTACGGGAAATCTTTAACTATCTGAATATTCCTCCCAAAAGCAAAAGCGAAGGACTGACGGCCGCGGGGGAAAAACAGAGGGTAGTGGCGCAAATCCGCTGAGTTTTTTCCGGGCCTCCCGCATACACCGGCAGATTTCCGGAAGAGACCGGCATCCGGTTTATCAGCGGATTTACCCATTATCAGACAAAGAACAGGTTTCAGGGGAGCATTGCAGGGAGACAGGGCATTATTAATGACAATGAGGAGTCAAAAACTTCGGATTCAGTAAAAACAAAGTGTTATGAAAAAATACCTGCTGAACCGCTTTTATAAGTGATTGATTTTACAAAACCGGGTTTGACCCATGATCCGCATTACTATAGTTTTTAAGATAATCTTTGGAACCTTGATATTAAAGGGTTCTGTTTTGGATAACAAGTGTGTAAATGTATAACTATTTGAAATACTGAATTATATATTTATAAAAAACACAAATAGAATCTTA
>JAABRU010000267.1 GCA_011390755.1 Desulfobacteraceae bacterium
TCCGGCAAAATCTGCTGTAACACGGTTTTGAAAACCGTGCGTGCCGCAGAATGCGGTTCACCCGTTTTTACCCATCAGTTTAACTTTGACAGAGCACTACTCTTCGCCCATGAAGATTTCATCATTGCTTAACGGGATATGACCTGCCTGCTGTAAAGCCCGTGCCCTGTCTGCAAAGCGGCAGGCCGGCTTCCTGATTACCTTTACCCCCGGCACTATACCCTGTTCTAAAAGTACCTGGCGCACTTCTTCAAATGAACTCAGCAGGGCTGACCGGGCACTGACCATTGCTGCCGGGCCCGGGTGTACACCGGTCATGAATCCCAAGCAATATCAGACCTCCGTAAACTCCTTTATGTCTTTTGTTATTCCTGCGATCACATGTCCGCCGATAATAACGAACTTTAACCTCAATACGAAAACCGCCAACCGTAAGAATACTGACTGTCCCGTATCCTTCACTTTTCATTCGGCCAGGCCATGCACGGATTAATTCAGCCTCTTTTTGCTGCTGTTCATCAGAATCCAAAGCAGCCTGCAATTTTTTTTGTAACAGCAGCGCCCCCGGATGATTTGTAAGTCCCATTATTTCCTGCTCCGGCCCCTCCAAATCTTCCGGACTGCCTATCCTCACTGCCGCTGCTTCCAACTCCCGCAGGCGTTTATATATTTCTTCTATTTCTTCATTTTCAGTAGATCGAAAAGTTTCCGGGGGAGTGCAAAAATTGTATTTTTGCATAGGGAGCCGGGAACCGGGGCCGTGCAAAAATACAATTTTTGCACTCCGGAGCAGCCGCAAAACCGTCTCCGGGGGAAACTTTTCGATCTACTGATTTTCTGTAAGACTATCTTTTTTTTACTTTCATGATAATTGCTCCTTTATTTTTTTTGAGAGCAGTGTATACAATAATATTTCAGATTTGTATTTTATTTTTTGTTTACTACCGGGAAAATGGGAATGCGCCCTTTTAATGTACCGGAGGCAATTGGCAATGTTGATCCTGATTGGGTTATAGAAGATTACAGTGAGCGGGTAAAAGATAAACTATGCATAATTGGTGAGGCATTTAACGGATATATGGTTTTATGTATGTCATCCGCCGGAGAAGTATATGCAGGTTTTGATAATACACTGGTTTATGTAGGAGTGTCAGGAGAAAAAGCGATTGACAGTCTGTGTGCGGGAAAAAAGTTGGTAAAAGTTCCGGAAATAAATCCTGAAATATCTGCCGAATTGAAAGCGCCTCTAAACAACAGAAGTTTAGCCTGAGCACGGAATCGGGTTGGAATCTCTGCTTCCCGTTTGAATAACAGGTATGCCATTACTCTGTAATGTAACATTGTCTTTGAGAAAGGAGTGCGAAAATTATTTTTCGCCCGCGCTCCAAAGGAGCCTGGGCGAAAGACCGCTCCGCCCAACTTTCGCACTCCGGGTTTTTCTGAATAAAATACCGAATATAATCAGCATGAAACAATTTTCTCAAAGGGTATGTTACATTACACCATTACTCAAAAGATTTCCGCTTACCCGGATTTCCGAAAAATGCCCGGATATTGGATTCCCCCGGAAAAAGTGGGGGAAAATCTTTTGAGTAATGGTATATAACGTAACCGGTGCATTTTCAATTGCACTGTAAGCGTTTACTGTATCATATTCGTTTACCCTGATTTCAAAATTAAAATTGATGAATCGGTAAAAAGTACAAATTTCAAAAATCGCCGTTAATAAAATCAGCAGATTAATATGTATCAAAACCTGATTTTCCGACTTTTTACGAGATCGTCAAAATTGATTGCCCCGGCAACAGCCTTTTCTGCATTGAGGTACTCGGCAAAAAATAAACCCTTTGAAACTGTTCGGCAGAAACATGCCCGGTTTTTGTTTATTCTCTGCTGACGGGATGAACCGGGGGGATTATCTTTTACCGGGTTCCTGATTCTTTTTTGGCCTGCCAGATTTCCCTCGGTGATTTCATCCCCGGTGGTTTGTGATATTTCCTTTATTTGAGCAGAAGTAAGGGTATCATCAATATACAGCAGCAATCCTGCCACACCTGTTACAAAAGGGGCTGAAGCAGAGGTTCCGGAAAAATCCGTCATCCACATTTCAGATGTCCCGCTGGCTTTGTTAAGGGGATTTGTGGTTGTAAAAATGCTTTCCCATCCACCGGGTGCTGCAATCTCAACTGTATCTCCGAAATTGCTTCCCGGCTCTTCTGCGCTGTCAAAAATTGCAGATTTCACGGCATTGATATCTGAATATCTGCTGCATTCCCGGCTCTGCTGCTATTTTATGTAAGGGTTTCTGATTTCTGCAATTTTACCGTTTTTTTCGGACTCATGCATGAATATGGTGAATTTTTCCGCCAGTTCCGCTCCCCTGGGACCGAGTTTTTTGGAAAAAGCCACATATACCGGGTTTTCTGCAAGATTATATACACTGCTGAATGCATTGAAATCCAATTCCAGTTTTTTGCACATAAATGTAAAACAGGCTTCAGAATCTACCGCCAAATCAATACGGCCGTTGGCAAGCATCCGGATCATCTGTTCTTTGGTATTGCAGATGGTTTTGTTCAGATCTGTGAGATTGTCAAAGGCAGGCCCGTATTTATATCCGTTGATGACACCGATGGATTTTCCTTTGATATCATCCGGGCTTTTGATGCGGATAAGCGATTTGCTTTGCGCCCATATCATTGTTTTTACAATATTGATGGGAGTTGAGGGATAATAAAGAAAACTTTCCCGTTCTTCGGTGCGGAAAAGTGTGAAAATTCCTCCTGCATTTCCCTCCATTACATTTTTCAGGGATCTTTTCCAGGGATATGAACTGAATTCGGGGACAATTCCGTTTTCCCGGCAGAATACAGTTATCAGATCCAGATCCATGCCCTTCAGAACGCCATCTTCTTCATACACCAGAGGCGGGGACATGCCGCCGGTGACAAAGACCATACTTTCAGCATGGGCAGTGTTGATGATAAAAAACAAAAGAAGCAATGTAAAAAGAAACATAAGCGCATTGTTTTTCATTTTGTTTTTCATTGTGAAATTCTCCTGTATTTTTTCAAATGGTTTAAGAAAGCGTGTGCAGACAGCGGTTTTGCGGTGCCGATATCCTGCCCGCCCTGCACAGCCTTTTTTTATTTTTTTTTCAGAGCCGCAAATATCCGCAACCGGCCTTCATACACTTCACTGAGCAGGTCTTCCTGCAGAACGGCTGCCGGAGGCCCGAAAGCATACAGTCTCTGTTTGATGAGAATCAGGCGGTCAAAATATTGTGCGGCTGTGGCCAGATCATGATGCACCACAACCAGGGTGCGGCCTGTGTTTTTGGCCCTTTCCAGCACATCCAGAATGGCGCGCTCGGTGGCGGCATCCACCCCGGCAAAAGGTTCGTCCAGTAAAAGGATTTCCGAGCCCTGGGCCAGTGCGCGGGCCATGAAAACTCTTTGCTGCTGACCGCCGGAAAGCTGCCCGATCTGCCGGTCCCGGAAATCGCTCATCCGCACCATTTCCAGGGACTTTTCTACAATTTTCCAATCCTCTTTCCCCGGATCCCGGTACCAGGGCATGGAAACATAACGTCCCATCATGACCACTTCTTTTACCTGGATAGGGAAATCCCAGTCCACTGCACCCCGCTGAGGCACATAGGCCACTGTACCTTTTGCTTTATCCGCAGGAATTCCCTGAATAAGAACTTCTCCCACATCCCGTTTGACAAATCCCAGAATAGCCTTGATAAAGGTGGATTTTCCCGCACCGTTGGGGCCGATTACACCGACCAGGGAACCTTTTTCAATCTCAAGGGATATGTCCAGCAGTGCAGGCTTGGGGCCGTAACTCACCGTTAGATTTTTTACTATAATGGACAGGGGATGATTTCCCTTTTCAGGGATGCGCATGGGAATTTTCCTCTCCGCGGACAGCAGTGAAGCGGATGGTGCCGCTGACTTTTCCGCCCGGTTCCGACCAGAAAGTCCGGTCTGCAAGGGTACGGGCATTTTCCTGAATCCGAATGCGGAGGGCACGGGTTCCGGATGCATTTTCCAAAGGCGGATAGGCTGCAAACCAGATTTCATTATCACCCGGCAGAATACCGCGCAGCGGACTGACTGTAATGGGGATACCGGCCTTTATGCGTCTGCTGATCCGCAGAATCTCTTCACTGCCCATGCGCAGCAGCAGGGCGGGCGGCGGCAGAGAGGTACCGGTCTGAAGGGCAAAGGGATCCGGTTCCGCAGCAAAGGACGCTGTGACTTCCAGGCGGTACTGTGCCGCCATTTCCTGTTTACCGGCCAGTACTTCGGCCGGAGCCGGAGGGCCGGGCCGGTGCTGCATATACAGTGTCAGAATGCCTGCAAAAAGAATCCAGATAAAAACTGCCAGAAAAATCCGTTTCATCCGCTATCCTGTGCAAAGTGCGTCAGGGGAAAATTTCCACAAAGCGGTTGCCCTCAATACGAAGCAGGTAGAGCTGTTTTCGGGCTTCTCCGCTTTCATCAAAAGAAGTGATGCCGGTAACGCCCGGATAGTTCTGCAAAGCCGCCAGGGCATTGCGCACATCTCCGGCATTCTCCACATAGGGGTCTTTGAAAATTTTCAGCAGAATCATCGCGCTGTCATAGGCCAGGGCTTCAACAAAACCGGGCTTTTCTCCGTAACTTTCTTCAAAAAGCCGGACAAAATCGGCAACGCGGGGCCGTGTACTTTCTGCAAAAAAAACATCCGGCATCAGGGCACCCTGCACAAAACGTCCTGCCATCTCCAGCATTTCTTCCGAATGCCAAAGGTTGCTACCCAGCAGCACCACTTTTTTCACATTATAAAAGGCCAGCTGGGGAATAATGAGACCGGCTTTGCGGGGGCCGTCCGGAATATACAGGGCATCAAAATCCCGGTGACGGGCAAGTGAACGGATGGGGCCGCGAAAGTCATTCATTTTCACATGATAGGAAACAGCGGCAGTCAGATTTCCCCCCTGCGCGGCAACTTCATCCCGGAAAAGCTGCAAAAAGGTTTCCCCGTATTTTTCTTCGGGATAAAGCATGGCAAAAGAACGGATGCCCAGGTTTTTCACGGCATAGGAAACAACAGTCTGCACCTGCATCTGCGGGGTAATAAAATTGCGGAAAATAAAATTTCCTGTTTCTGTTACATGGCTTTTCTGGGTCAGTGCTATCATGGGAATGCCCCGAAGCTGCGCGGCAGGTGCGGCTTTTTCAACACTGATGATCGGTCCGATAATGGCAGAAACATTTTCTTCCGCCAGCGCATTCATAAGGGATTCTGCCCGGAGCGGATCGGAAGCCGTATCTTTGAAAAAAACCGAAACCGAATCTCCCGCACCGCTTTGTGCCAGGGCCAGTTCTACGCCGCGCTGTGCCCTGTTTCCGTAAAGTTCATATGCTCCGCTGAGGGGGAGCAGACAGGCGCTGCGCAGCGGGCCGTATGTTCCCTCCCTGTAACGGCTTTCAAGTTCTGAAATCAGTTTCCGGGCATCTGCGGCATTTTCATGCCCCGGAGAAATTGTCACAAACTGGGAAAGGGTACGCAGGGCATCCTCCGGCCTTTTTTCTTCCATTTCCGCCAGACCGAGCCGGTACATAAGATAGCCTCTGGAAAGGGGGTCTTTTACGCGGCCCAGCAGCGGAATAATGTCTTCCGAGCGGAGTTTGCCGATGGCGGCTTTGATTTTGGGTAAAAAATATTTATCCGCAGATTTTCCGGATTCATTGGATTTGGCATAATAATACACGGCTTCGGCCGGATTGCTGACCGCTGTGTAACTGTCGCCCATTATCTGACAGATGCGGGAAAATGCCGCGGGATCTCTGACCCGGTCGAGAAGTATCTGACCGAGACTGAATACCTGGGAATAATTCCCTTCGCTGTACCAGCTCATCAGTATTTGGGCCTGGGCATCATCATAACGGGAACTCTGCCTGTAGCGATCCAGAAGATAGCGGTACACTTTCCGGGCAGTTGCATAATCCCGGTTCCGCAGATAAATCTCCCCCTCCTGCATCAGGACATCTGCGGCCCGTTTCCCGTCCGGATACCGGCTCAGGTATTCATTGTAAAGGGTCAGTGCTTTTTTGTAAGATTTGGACCGGAAGGCGGATTCTGCCGTAAAATAGATATCATCACCCGGTTCGGCATCGGGCCGCGGGGAAGGGCCGAAAAATCCGCATCCGTTCAATACCGCAAGCATCAGCAGAAACAGAATAAGTACGGGGCAGGCCCTGTCTGATGTAGTGTAATATTTCATAAGAATATCAGGGATAATAAATTGTGTTATGGATGATAAAACATAAACTTTGCCGCAAAAACAGTTCATTTACACATATCCGGATGAATTTGTCAATTCGTTGTTGAAAAATGCAGCGGATATATATATGAAAGGGACAGACTTTTATCTGTATTTTAAAAATAAGGAAGATGCCATGATGAAAAATTTTGTATGGATACCGGTTTTTTTTCTGCTTTGTGCCCCCTGTTTTGCAGAATTTTATAAATACCTTGATGAAAGCGGTGCAGTACGTTTTACCGACGATCTGAGTCTGGTTCCGGAAGATCAGCGGGAAAAAGCGGCCGGATACAGCGAAAGCAAAAGCACCCCGCCCCCGTCTGCTTCTCCTGCCCGGCCCGAAAGTGCCGAAAAGGTCCCTGCCCCGGAAGAAACAGGGGAAAGGGAACAAAAGAGGAAAGCCCTGGATAAAGATTTCCGGCGGCTGGAAACCATGCGCAAAGAACTGGAAAAAGAATATAATGCCCTGTCTGCGGAAAAAGAGAGACTGGACAGGACAGGAAAAGTCACCAGGAACAAATATAAAGCAAGACAGCACAATAAGGCACTGGAAGAATTTATAAAAAAAAGAGAACAGCTTGATATGAAAAGAAAAAAATACAATGAGGAACTGAAAATCTACAATGAAAAATTACATGCTTCTGAGACCGGTTAAAAAACCGGTACCAAACAACTTTCCCGTTTGAAAAAAGGACTGAAAATGCTTCTTGTAATTGATGTCGGAAATACCAATACGGTGCTGGGGATTTATCAGGGCAAAGATCTGATCCGGGACTGGCGGATACGGACAGAAAGAAATACCACGGAAGATGAGTTCAACCTGCTTGCTGCCGGGCTTTTTGCGGGAAGCAATATCCGTACCCGGGATGTGCGGGCCACCATTATTTCCAGTGTTGTTCCCCCCATGGTCAATATTCTGGATACTTTTTGCAGAAAATATCTGAATCATGCACCGCACTGGGTGGATGCCAAATCTGCTTCGGGAATGCCCATTCTGTACAGCAATCCTGCCGAAGTCGGCGCGGACCGCATTGTAAATGCCGTGGGGGCCTATGAAAAATACCGCTGCGCGCTCATTGTAATTGATTTTGGCACGGCCACCACCTTTGACGCGATTTCCGCCAAAGGGGAATATCTGGGCGGGGCTATCAGTCCGGGGATATTTATTTCTGCGGAAGCCCTGTTTATGAAAGCATCCAAACTGCCCCGGGTGGAAATTTTTTCTGCACCGTCCGCCGTCATCGGCAAAGATACGGGCGGGAGTATGCAGTCAGGAATTATTTACGGATATGCCGGTTTGGTTGACGGTATTGTGAACCGGATGCGCAAAGAGATGGATTCTCCCGTCAAAGTCATTGCTACCGGTGGGCTGGCCCCCCTGATGTCGGATGTGTGTGAAAATATCGAAGCATCCGAATCCGACCTGACCCTGGAGGGCCTTCGTATTATTTATGAAAAACTGAGGGACCGCTGAAAAGTTTATGGCGGTTTTATATGAAAGTCCTGCACAACTCGTTACGGGGCTCTGCCCCGTAACGCATTTTTCCGGGGCTCCGCCCCGTACACAGTATGAGGCGGAGCCTCACCTCCGGCGTTACGGGGCGGAGCCCCGTAACGAG
>JAABRU010000098.1 GCA_011390755.1 Desulfobacteraceae bacterium
GGATTGTTTCACGCGGTTCATCCCCACGGGTGTGGGGAACATTGCGGTAGCATAAGCACCTTTTACATTCATACCGGTTCATCCCCACGGGTGTGGGGAACATGACTTGACAGACTTTTCAGCGAACGCCTTGTACGGTTCATCCCCACGGGTGTGGGGAACATTGCTGATAAAACAGTGTATTCTGTTATACCGTCGGTTCATCCCCACGGGTGTGGGGAACATAAATCGGAGACAAAATTATGCCCCTACCATTTCGGTTCATCCCCACGGGTGTGGGGAACATTGAAACATCCCCGGTCACCTGAACCAGATCGCCGGTTCATCCCCACGGGTGTGGGGAACATACATCACCCTCATATGGCACTAAAAACTCATTCGGTTCATCCCCACGGGTGTGGGGAACATGCATTCGGATGCACGGATTATCACTTCCGGCGCGGTTCATCCCCACGGGTGTGGGGAACATATTTTCCACCATTTTCGGTCAGAAAGTTTTCTCGGTTCATCCCCACGGGTGTGGGGAACATTCAAAAGCATAGAATACTTCCCGGTCATATAACGGTTCATCCCCACGGGTGTGGGGAACATGATCTGACACGGGGATTTTGTCAGATACTCATCGGTTCATCCCCACGGGTGTGGGGAACATGTCAGGATATCCTCTTTGCTTCCTGCTTCGGCCGGTTCATCCCCACGGGTGTGGGGAACATTGTTGCCTGCTGCATCTCTCAAAGCATACCCCCGGTTCATCCCCACGGGTGTGGGGAACATTCCATCCCGTGTTTTTCGCATAATTTCCGCAGCGGTTCATCCCCACGGGTGTGGGGAACATGACAGCAGGTGTGTCCGCAATCTGTTAAATACCGGTTCATCCCCACGGGTGTGGGGAACATTACCTGAAACGGGCAGAACGGGACCGGATCGCCGGTTCATCCCCACGGGTGTGGGGAACATGAACGGAAATTCTACAAAAATCAGGTGAAAAACGGTTCATCCCCACGGGTGTGGGGAACATCTGCTCATTCCGCTCAGTTTCCATCGCTGAAACGGTTCATCCCCACGGGTGTGGGGAACATACTTCTTCTACTCTTTTGATTTAACTGGACTTATTTTGGCGGGAAAATTCTACCGGCTTTTATGGCATAAAAATGGCACATATTCAAGCTTTTTTTCTATGAAAATTGTCAAAGAACATCTCCTTCATCCTCTTGAGATTCAAGGGAATCCGTATCCGGGACAGCCCCGGAGGCATTGTCGGGCGGAAAAAAAGATACCAGACGAAGACCGTCATATTCCGCGGGCATCCGCCGGTTTTTCCCGATTGTCTCGAAATCATAACCGGATTCTGTATTGGTGGACCATATGATAACCGCATTTCCGTCTTCAATTCCGGCTCTCACCTGATCCCAGAGCATTGCCCTGACCTTTGCGGACAGATCGCCCACATAAACCCCGGCCCGGACTTCTATCATCCATACGGCCAGACGCCCGCGCAGCCGCGGGGGCGCATTTTCAAGTACGATGACCAGCATCTCCGATGCCCTCCGGATCCGGAAACGCGGGTTGCACAGATTCTTCGGGCGGCAGGGGCGGTTCCATTCCCCCCGCTGCCAGCACTTCTTCGATCATGGGGATAATTTTCTTCAGCAGTTTTGTCTGACGAAACATATCCCGGCATCCGATACGCACATGATGTTCATAATGGGCATCAAAACGGGCCGCCACTTTGAATGCCACCGGGACAACTGTATCAAATTTCACAATATCCGCAATATCGAAAACAAAAGACCGGGGTTTGCCGGTATGAATGAACCCGATGGCCGGGGCATATCCGGCTGCCAGAATGGCGGCCTCGGATACGCCGTAAAGACAGGCCGTGGCCGCACTCAGGCACTTATTGACCGGATCGCTGGCCGACCAGTTTTCCGGATTGTAATTGCGTCCGGACCATTTTACCCCGTGTTTTTTTGCCAGCAACTGGTAGAGGGTGCGGACCCGTGCGCCCTCAATCCCCCGCAACTGCTGAATACTGCGCCGGGCCGGGGCTTTTTCATTGAACCGCAGTTCATACATCTTCCGCACCACGGCCAGGCGGGCCGTATCATCCAGGGCCAGTTTTGCCTGGTAGAGCAGGCGGTCGGAACGTGCGCCCCCGGGCTGTCCGCAGGAATAGAGACGTACACCGGCCTCTCCCACCCAGGTGAGCAGGGTTCCCGCGCGGGCGGCCAGGTTCACGGCCGCATGGGATACCCTTGTGCCCGGTTCCAGCATAATGCAGGCCACACTGCCTACCGGGATATGGGTGCGCACACCGGTTTTGTCAATGACCACAAACGCGCCGTCAATAACATCAATATTCCCCTTTTCAATAAAAATCAGGGAAATCCGTTCTTTCATGGCGATGGGTTTGAGTTTTGGGAGCATGGGATTCCTTTTGATTATATCCGTTTCACCAGCAGCAGTCCGCATCCGAAAGACTTGGCCGGGCCGATTCCTTTATACAGTGCGGAGATAAAAAGTTCTTCATCTTTTACCATCAGCAATCCCTGAAAATCAAGGGTACTGAAGCGGATATTTTTCCGCTGCCCCGGTTTTTTTATATTATGCTGAAGATAACTTTCTGTCCGCACCTGAGCAGGGTCAAAGGAAAATCCGCATTTTTCCGCACGCGCGGCCAGCCAGCTGATCCCGCTTTCCTGTACAATTTCCGGTGTGGAAAATTCCTCTTTTGCTTCTTTTAAAGGCTTTTTGGCATTCATAACCACATCATGGCGTTTTCTTTTCCCCTTATCATCCTTACGCGTTATCACCGGGTTGACTCTCAGGGAAAAAGCCATTGCTTCCCCTTTGCGGACACGGGGCCGGTATTCTTTGCTTTCCGGAAGAAAAAGACCGGATGCATCCTGCGGTTTTCTTTGGGATACCAGATAAAAGAAGGGCCAGCCCTCTTTTTCTTCCCTGCGGTAGAGAAAATCCCGTTTTGCATCCGGATCATCGGGAAAAAGTTTCCAGAGCAGCGCGTGGTCCGCATATCCTTCACCGCAGATTAGCGGGAGCAGTTCTTCCGGGTCAAAACTGCCGGGACGGATATGAATTCGGCTGAAATACATTATTCCCCCTTTCCCTGCAGGAACAGATTTTCTTTTCTTTCCGCAAACTGCCAGCGTATTCGGCTGATGCAGTCATCATGGCGGTGAATCTGCTGATGAATGTCCATGCCGGGTTCATCGGATTTTTCCCAGCAGTAATGGGCGGAAATATTTTTCGGAACTGCCATATCTTCCGTTTTTTCATAGGAATCCAGAACCGCTTTCAGGCTTTCCATATTTTCCATAAGAAGCGGCTGAAGCGGAAGTGCCGGTGGACAGGATTTCCGCCCCAGGTACAGGGTGAATTTCGGATATTTCAGGGCTTCTGCAAGTGTTTCCAGGCTGTAAGGCGGATCATCCCCTGCCGTCCAGAGAGCGGCGATACTCAGGGCTTCACAGCGGTATTCCCTTTGGGAAAGAACCGTTCCCTGTTTTGCATTTCTCAGCTCCTCATAACGGCTGAAATACTGTACTTTCGACTGTGCCGGAGGGGCCTGTGTGGTATGATAGTCCTGCAGCATGGTTCCCGGAGAAATGACTTTGACACCGAAAGCGTAGGAAGTAAACAGTTCCCGGTGTTTATCATCCTCTGTGCGGCGGATGCCCAAAGCGGCCCCGATAATGCCCATAACTGCGGATTTGGAAGGATAGCTGTCGCTGTGCCGGGATTCGCCCACAGCAATCCGTCCCCAGGAAGACATGGGACCGTATAATTGAAAAAGCAGATAGTCACGCATGACCTTACTCCTTCCGGCCGTCAATACAGCCGGTGACAAATTCGCTGATTTCTGCAAGGCTTCCGGTTCCGTCCTGTTCATTCATGACGGTATGCCCGTCCGCGCAGGCTCCGTACACTTTTTCCATCTTCTTCCGCTGTGATTCCAGGCTGCGGATTCCGTCGCCGAGTATATCGTCACTGCTGACCGCTTTCAGGAAAGCCACGGAAAGGGAACGGGGCTGCTGATTTCCTTTTTCGGCCATGATATAGGATGCATAGGCACGGGAAGCAAAACTGTTCTGCTTGCCGCCCGGCCCGACTTTGGCCGATGCTTCCACAAAGGCTTTTAATGCTTTTTTCGCCAGTGCCTTATCCCCGTCCAGATTTTCCAGCAGCAGTTCATTATTGATACAGACATAGGTATAAAAAACACCCGAACCGAAAGCGGCCTCGCCCACATGGGCGGCTCCGGAATCTTCTTCCCCTGTGTTCAGATCATCCACGGCGGTAAAATAATCATCCTCCACCGGGGCCGGGTTGATGGTGATGGCATGGGATACCTGAACCGCGGCTTCCACCTTGTAAGAAGGCTGGCTGGCCAGCATTCTGCCGAAAAATGCGATGTCAGCGGCTTTGACATTGTTCCGCAGCAGTTTCAGTTCCTCTTTTTCCGGTGCCCGGTTTTCCGAAGCCAGCACGGAGATAAGATCATCAATGGCTTTCCATTCCTCCGGGCCGATGTGGGCAAGCTGTTCGATTTCCAGTTCCTCATCCGGCTTTTTTTCTTTGACTTTTTTGAGTTTACCGAATGTTTCGGCCATGATTTTCGCCCATTCCCTGGCTTTTTTTTCCTCAATCCCTTTTTCCATCAGTTTTTCTTTTATTTCAATACCAATGCGTTTGGTTCTGGTTCCCATATTTTCATTCAGTGCTTCCTGAAAAAGATCGGAAGTGCGCCATGCCCGTTTCAGGCTCTGGGAGGATATTCTCAGTCTGTCCGTACCGCCGAAACGGGCGGTTTTGGGTCGGCCCAGGTCATCACGGTTGAGGTTGGACGGGGGATAGGATGTCAGTATATGCAGTTGAACAAATCGGCTCATGTTTTTACCTCCTGAAATAGTTATTGCTTTGTTTCACTTACAATTGCAGGTCGGGTTAGCGAAGCGTAACCCGGCATTCGGATGTTTTCATCCGAAATATTTGCACAAATTCAAATGAAACGGTTCATTAGGATTGTTTTGATATTTGTTTGTAATAGTCCTGGGCCAGAAGAAACTGCAGTCTTTTGTCCGGTTCTTTTTGGATATTCTTCCTGTTTTCACGATCCCATTCCAGAATAAATTCCGCCAAAGAAAGCACATTGACTTTTTTATCCAAAAGATCAACGACTCGCATCAGATGACGGTAAAATTCTTCGGGGGGCTGTGTGCGGACTTTCATCAACTGATTAAAACGCAGTTCACTTACACGGGGTTTTTCGCTTCCTTCTTTGCTTTGTGAAAGCTGATGGCCGAAACGGACACCTTTTGAATAACTGTTTTCCTTTACGCGGGACAGAATACCCGCGACCATTGCCAGTCCGTGAACCCGCTTCTGATGATGCCATCCGAGTTCATTGAGCAGCCGGTGAAAACCGTTCTGGAGTATTACCTGAAGGGGGGCTTCGCAGCGGCGCAGGCGGGCACGTTCTCCCCGGTTTTCCTCAAGGGATTCCCACCAGTTCCGTACTGTTTTCCAACCGTCTTTTTCCAGCATCCTGCCGTAGTAACCATAATATTCTTTTTTTTCTTCCATCCGATTCTCCCTCATTCAGAGTTTTCATCGTTAGCAGATTTCCGCTCACTTACGCTCACGGCTCTGATTTTTTCTTTTTTCCTGTGAATTTGTTTCTTTCCACACGGTTCCATTTCCGGAGTTCCTGCCGGGATTCGATCACCCTTTTCATGTCCTTTTCCTCGGCAGAACCGGATAAGGCCCGCTGATCGAACAATGCCATGGACTGCTGAAAAAGAGTTTTCGCCCATTTTTCTTTTATATCATCCGTTTTTTCTTCCATACCGTCTGCCTGTTCAATCACCTCACGGATGCATTCGTAAAAAGCAGCTTCGGTATTCTGCCAGAAGGATTTGTCTATAAAGGAAAAATCCCCCTTTGCATCGCCGGGTCGGTCAAACCATGCCTTTTTTACGGCTGTCCGTGTATTGCCTGCGATTTTTTCCGCAGTCTCAATGAATTTTTCCGCTTGTTTGCCGATAACATCCCGCTGTTTTTCGGAAACCGGATACACCGGCATCAGGGATTCATACCAGCAGCGGGCTTTCATATTGTCCATATCATAACCGAAAGCCCAGAGGCGGGCCTGACGGACTTCGGTGATTTCATCCTGTTTATCTTCGTAATAATGATGCAGAATCATGGCCGGTTGCATTTTGCTGTTTTCCGTATTCACGACCAGTCCCAGCCAGTGACGGTAGGAAATCCCGCCTTTCTGCCCGTGCATGGGCAAAGGCGGTTTTTTGGGATCGGAACGGTTATGGGGGCTGAGGGGATGTTCCCAGGGGCCGTTATAATTGATGCCGTAATTCTTGGTGCGGAACTGTTTTATTAACCTGTCCCCGGATTCCCCGCAGAGGTCGCAGGTTCCGGAAAGGGTATCGGAAAAATCCAGGCGGATGCGCCGGGGCATTCCCCAGTACATCTGAAGGGGATGGGCATGTGTCGGGAGAGTATCCTGTCCGCTTTTCTTTTCACTGGTACGGGTGGGAGCCAGCCAGGGGAAAATATCTTCCTCTTTTTTCAGTTTGGGATTTCCTGAAAGACTTTCCATTTCCTCTTTGGGAAGAATATTCAGCCACAGTTTTTTCCAAAGAGAACTTTCTTCCTTTCCGTCCTCATCCGGCATGACAAGGGTTGTCAAGGGACCTCCCCCGCGCAGGCCCACACGATGGCCCACACCGCCCGATGGCGCATTGGTCTGAAGGGTGAAAAGAGCCATGACCGCACAATGGGGACAGACGGCATTTACCATATCTCTTTTGATAAAATGATCCAGATTGTCTTTCTGCGTTTTTCCGCCCGGAGCTTCTATCAGCAATGCCGCCACAGCCTTGTTTTCACCGTCCGGCAGATCAGAATCCTGCATAAAGGCCGGGCCGTCCGTATCAAATTCAAAGGCACTGGCGAATTTCTCAAACCGCTTTTTCAGTTCCCCGCCTTCGGGCGGTTCATCCCACCAGTCTTTCCACTCATCCGTATCTTCGGGAGGACAGGCTGTTTGCAGCAGACCGATGAGAAACTGGAACAATGCGCCTTTGAAATCCGGACGGGGAGCGGTAATATCCGTAATGTCCGCTTCGGAAATCTGCCAGGGAGCGATTTTTTCTTTGCCGCCTTTCCGGATGACAGAAATCCAGTTGTCGTGTATCAGGTTCATAATTCATCCTTAATTTGAACAGTTATTATTCAGCATATCTTTCAATTCCTTTTCCAGTTTCCTAACCGATTTGCCAGGACTGAGAGGTTGGGGGCGATAATGTCTGGGTAATACATTTGATGCGGCTTTGTTAATGGCCTGAATCGGGTCATTGCCATCTTTTATTGCATTCGCCGCACAGATACTCATGGCACTGTAATATACAAGTGTATTGAGCGGAAAATAATCCCGCAGCAGTTCTGATTTTTTAATTCCAACACGATTTCTTATATCTTTGGCAGTTTCTCCGGTAACGACAAGATTGATTTTATCATGAATTTTTGCGAAAGTATTATGCGTTTCTTTATTTTTCGGCAGGTATCTGCCTTGTACTGAACTTGCGCAGCTATTTTGCGGTTTAATCATTTTAACTACCTGAAACAATAATATATTATGTCTATATTTATCCAAATGATTAATTTTGGATATGTTGTAATTTCAATATGTTAAAGATTTGTAAATTTGGAAACTTTTAAAGATTCAACAGCATGATAATATTGTATTTTTTGTTCAATCATAAGATTTTGCCTGCACAAGTTCAGCTTGTAACTCAAGGAACTCTTTAACGGAATCTGTCAGGTAGGTTCTGTGTTCTTTTTTTAACTGATTGCGGACAAAAAGTCTGGAAAGATCATTTTCATTTATGCTGTTTTTCTTTCTCATCATACCCTCCGTTATTTTATTATAAAGATTGTTTCAAATTTTTAAGCAATATAATTCTAAAAAAGGATATAGTCAAGAAAAAAATAAGCTATTAGATGCTTTTTAATCGAATCTGAAGATTGTGCATTGATTTTTTTCATTTTTGTGTATATAATTTATTTAAATAAGTTCCTGAAAAATTTGGGATGAACCGCTATTCGATGCTTTTTTAGGCGCATCATTATTTATGTTCCCCGCCCTTGCGGGGATGAAGTTTTCAAAGGGATTACTCCGGTTCAGTTAAAAACCGGAGTGCATTCCTATGGTGATTTAATGAGTAATCTGCTTGAATATAAAAATTATTACTGGATGCTTACCATCGGAATCCTGAAGCCGGTTCTTCCTGGGAAGATATCTGTGAAAGAATACAGGGAAAATCAGATATAAAAAACCTGAACAGCAAAGCGATGACAATTTAACAAATGAGGAAGTGAAACATGACCCTACAGGATGTCATAGATGATATTCATGCTCTTTATGAAGATTTAAAGGTTTATGAACGGAAATACGGTATTCTGTCAGAAACATTTTATGAATTGTATATTAATGGTACAGAACCGGATAATGACGACTGGGTTCTGGACTGGTCGGACTGGGCCGGAGCCTATAAACTTCTGATTCGCAGGCAGGAGCAGTACCGCAATACTGTTCATGCTTTTACAAAACAGCCGTCCTCGCTGGATAATTTAATTGCTAAGACATCACGCTATGAACCCGTTCAACTCAATTCGTGATTACGAAAAATTCATTTACACCGTGCATCAGCTTTTTCCGTCTGTGAAAAGCTCCTCTCTGGTGGTTGTTCCGAGAGGTCGGCGAACAGCAGTTTTACGGGGGCAACTGATTTTTGAATGCGGTTATCGTATTACAGTTCAGGAACGTTTGTCTTTTGATAATGACATGGTGGTAATCGAATCATACGGATATGAGATATGGCAGAATTCAGATAAAATTTCATGGTATGATTCGCAGCCCCATCCGAATACCCCTGAACTTGCTGAAAATCATCCTCATCACAAACATATTCCGCCCAATATCAAAAGCAACCGTATTCCCGCACCGCAGTTAAGGTGATTTCCGGAAAAGATGATACCGGAGGAGTGCCGGACGGAAAGTCCGGCAGATGACAGTCCGCTCACAGACTTTCCGCCTGCGACTCCTTCAGATTCGGTACATTCATATTCGGAAATCACCTAAGTTTCAGACAGGCGAATCTTCCCATTCTTATTCAGGAAATTGAAACTCTTATCAAAAATGCAGAACCGATCTGAGTCGGATGCAAAAGCAATGGGTTACTGATTTTTTTCAATCAAACAGCCTCTTTCAGCCGAATACCGTACTTTCACCCTTTTTCCCTTCTTACTGATTCCCTCTCCTTCCCATTCCTCTCCCGTTTGCAGCAGGGGAAGAACAAAGGAATCTTCGGAAAGCCCTTTCTCTTTTTCTTTCAACTGCGCCAGTTTCTTTTTCAAATCTGCGGACGTGTCCGGGGAAATATCCGAAAGATCGGATTCATACACCTTCAGACTGCTCAGATCCCAGGGAAATTTCCCCGCTGCCCAGGGTGTCAGTTCCCCTTCCGCATACCGGGCAAGGTAAAGGGTGACAGTGTTTTCTCCCAGACGGGTGGGAAAGCGGCTGTCTTCATACCATTGGGAATTATCACTGCTGTAACCTTTCCCGATCTTCAAACTGTTGTATTCTGCCATATCCCGTTCCCCCATTTTTCTGCCCTCCACTGTGAAAGAGGGTTCTTCCAGTGTTTCCGGCAAGGCTTCCCCTTTTTCCTCATCAAAAACGCCTTCAATCAGTTTCCGTGCATCCCCCGGCATTCGGATAACCCCGTATTCCGCCAGTAATCTGACTGTCCGCCACAGGTGACCGGTATGGGGATAGACATAAGAACCTTTTTCAAAAAAGGAGCGGAACCACTTTTCTCCGGGATCAGGTACGGGTTCCGGTCCGTAAACATAAAAAACCGGGGCATTCCGTTCCTCTTTTTCCCCTTTTTCTCTTTTCCGGTTCCCCTTTTCATCCCGGATATGGCGGTGGAGCCGTCCGGCTCTCTGGATCAGCAGATCCATCGGCGCAAGGTCGCTGATAAGGACATCAAAATCCAGATCAAGGGACTGTTCCACCACCTGGGTCGCCACAAGGATTTTTCCCGCCCGTTGTTCGGAAGCGGATTTTTCCCCGAAAGAATCCAGCACATTTCCCTCAATGCCCAGGCGGTCGGAAAGGGTAAAACGGCTGTGGAAAAGCAGTCTTTCTGCCCCCGGCTGTATTTCTCCCATCTGTTCAAAAGCGGAAATGGCATCGGATACGGTATTGCGAATCCAGCAGACACAGTGACCGGATGCGGCACTTTTCAGAATCAGATCACAGACATCCTCTTCTTTGTGCAGCAGTTTTACTTCCACTTTCCGCTTTACCTCCTCCCTGGTATCAAGCGGATATTCCCGGATTTCCTTTGCATTCACCATTGTCACCAGGGGATATTCACTGCTTTTCAGTTCCGCTTCTTCTTCAATCCCCAGACCTTCCCGGAAAGCCTCCGCCATTTCATACCGCATTTCCTTTGGCAGTGTGGCCGAAAGCAGAATGGCACTCCCGCCATTCATTGCCTGATATTTCAGCAGGGTCTGAATCAGTTTTCCTGTATAGGCATCAAAGGCATGAATTTCATCTATTATCAGAATTTTGGAAACAAGCCCCAGCAGGCGGAGGGACTGGTGCCGCACCGGGAGAATACCGAGCAGGGCCTGATCCACGGTTCCGATGCCCACATCCGCGAGCAGGGCTTTTTTCCTGTGATCCGCCAGCCAGGCATTGCAATGGGCCGATGCGCTTTTTTCCCCTTTTTTATAATGCATCTCCCCGGAATGCTCCGCCAGAACCGAATCATGAAACAGATCGGACAGATGCCTTGCGCTGTGGGCCAGACACAGGGAGGGCTTTCTTTCATCCGCGTAAAGTTTCCGGTAGCATTTTCCCATGCGTTCATACATGGCATTGGCTGTGGCCATTGTGGGCAGTCCGATATAAATTCCTGTTTCCCCGCGCAGACTCATGAGACGGTGCGCCAGGGTCAGGGCAGCTTCGGTCTTGCCCGAACCGGTGACATCCTCCAGTATCCATAACTGGGGTTCCGGGCCGATTTCCTGACAGTGGCAGTGCTCCTGCAAAGGAGTGGAAACGGAAACATAATCAAAGAGATTTTGTACCGATACATAAGACGATCTGACAGGGGGAAGAATTCCGTACCGGGTCACTGCCTGTTCCGCTTTGGACAGTGCGGACTGCCAGTATTCTTTCAGGGGAATTTTTCCTTTCTGAAAGGGAAATCGGGAACTGTCCGAACCAATCCAGTCGCAGAGAACCGAAAAACCGGCCAGGGACCAGGAAAGGGGCCTGAATTTTTTGGCAAGGGATTTGTCTTTGAAAAAGGGGGCAGATATTTCCGCATCCGGAAGCAGCATTTCCGCCATTTCCCGGATGAATACCCGGCAGGCTTCCATATCCTCTTTGGAAAAGAAATCCTCAATATATTTCGCCTTACCCGTCTGCGGCGGTTTGCCGTGATGACCGGTGACGACCTGCATCCAGGGATCGAAAACTTTGGAACCGGCCCATTCGGATTCAGGAGCAAAACCCAATCCCCCTTCCTTCTTTATGGATTTCCAAATATTTTTCCAGACCGCATATCCCAGACTGTCGTGCCGCTGTGTGTATGATTTTCCGGACTCTTTCCCATGCAACTGCCGGTAAATATCGTTCCGTAATCCCTGAAATGTTTCTGAAAATTTCCCAATATCATGGAGAGAGAGGAAAAACACGGCCCAGGGTCGGAACACATCCGGGGGCATGTCCGGTGATCCGCAAACCATATCTGACATATCTCCCCGACGGCGCAGCAGCACATCCCCCACCGCGGCCACATCCAGACAATGGTAAACCAGCAGATGATAATCCGCTCCCGGCCCTTCATCCTTCCCGGCTTTTCCCCAGTAGCACCACATTTTTTCTTCCATTTTTTATCCTTTTCGCTTATTATCAGCAGATCGAAAAGTTTTCCCCGGATACGGCTTTACGGCTGTCCCGGAGTGCAGAAACTGTATTTTTACATGGCAGCATCTCCCGGCTGCCCCATGCAAAAATACAATTTTTGCACTCCTCCGAAAACTTTCCGATCTGCTGATTATTGCTTAGTTTCACTTAAAATTGCAGGTCGGGTCAGCGAAGCGTAAGTCGGCATCAGGATGCTTTCCCCGAAATACGTACACAATTATAATGCCAATTAAGAGTCAAAAACTCCGGACTCAGTAAAAACAGCATATTATAAAATCAGACACAGCAGACAGGCTTTATAAATAACTGATTTTACATTGCCGGATTCAACCCTTAATTCGCATTTATAAATGAAACAGTGCATTATCTGAAAAATCTAAACGGAGTTTACCCATATATGAGACATAACATAATTTCAGAAATTTTGAAACTTCCTGTTGAAGAACGGATTCAGTTGGTGCAGGATATATGGGATTCCATTGCAGCGGATGTACAGGGAATGGAACTGACTGAAGCGGAAAAACAGCTCATTGATGAAAGACTGGAAGCCTGCCATCGGAACCCGGAAGCCGGTTCTTCCCGGGAAGAAGTTCATAAGGCACTCAGCAAAAAATAACTGCCGCGTTTCATCTGATTCGGGGACGGAATGCACAGTTTCTGTTTTCCGGAGGATTTATTTCTTACCGGGTCCCTAAAAGGATTACGTCAGGATATGACTTATAAGTTGATAATCAGACCGGAAGCAGAACAGGATTTATCAGAAACATTTCGATGGTATGACAGCAAAGGGCCTGGGATATAATTTTCCTGGTAGTGGGTTAAACCGGTTGAATCCCCCTCCCGCCGGGGGGAGGGGAATTTCAAATCAGGCGGTTTGACCCACCACCAGAAAAGGATAAAAAAATCGGAGTACAGCCATTGAACTACGAAGGTCCTGTTTACAGACCGCCGAGTGAGGCAGATTCTTTGCTGATTCAGGCGACTGTGGGATGTCCGCATAATAAATGCACTTTCTGCATGATTTATAAAAACGGTCCCCCTTTCAAAGTCCGGCCTGTGGAAGTTATTAAAAAAGATTTGGAAAAGGCAGGGCAGCTTTACGGGCCGCATGTCCGCCGGATATTTCTTCCTGCCGGAAATACCATTGCCATGAGGACGGAACAACTCTGCGCCGTCTGCGAATACACCCGTTCCCTTTTCCCGGATCTGGAACGCCTCACCGTTTACGGATCTTCCCGGTATATTCACCGGAAAGGACCGGAAAAACTGAAACAGCTGGCACAGGCCGGTTTGAGCCGGGTTCATGCAGGGCTGGAATCCGGTGATGATGAGACGTTGCGGCGGATTCGGAAAGGCAGCACCGGAGCACAGCAGACCGAGGCCGGGCAATGGGTGATGAACGCGGGCATGGAGCTGAGTCTTTATGTGCTACTGGGCATTGCGGGAAGGAAATATTCTGAAACCCATGCCCTGGAAACGGCCCGTGTTCTGAATGCAATCAATCCGGATTTCATCCGCTTTCGGACATTTGTCCCCAAAATCAATACCCCCGTGCTGGATGATGTGCTGACCGGAAGATTTGAAATGCTCAGTCCCCATGAAATTCTGGCTGAAACCGCCATGATAATTGAACATCTGAAAGTGACTTCCTTTGTGGCAAGTGATCATTACAGCAATTATGTCAATGTGCAGGGCCGTCTTCCGGGTGAGAAAGAAAAAATGCGGCGGATGATTGCAGAAGCCATGAAAAAGGATGTATCCGGTTTCCGGCCTTTTTTTATCGGTCGGCAGTAAGACCGAACCGAGGATTGCAGGGGCAGGTGGCAGTACTGCCGCCTTACAAAAATTTTCTCCCCCCTCTGCAAAAAGGGGGGAGAAAAAACGGGTATTTTATTTTGGGGAAAGCCTTTCAGCATTATGCATAGATATTTTCCGGGATATAGGGATGGGTTCCCTCTATCACCTCAACACCTGCTTTGGCTTTGATTTTTTTGATAATGGCTTCTTTGTGGGGGCAGTGATCCGTGACACAGGGCGCGATATGCACTTTGGTGGGTTTTTCGTTCATGGGTTTGTTCCACAGGGCAAACTGGGCCAGTCTGGGGACAATGGCAGCGCCGGGGCAGTCACCGCAGCCGAGCATACCGATGAGTTCCGCCCCGGTGTCTTTATAACGGCTGAATTCGCCTTCCCGGCGGTTGAATCCCACCATGCATCTGGAGCAGGCGATACAGACATCATCCATGGCCCGTTTGCAGCCGATGATCATTACTTTTTCCATTGTTTTCTCCTTTCCGGATCTTTTGCAGTTTCAGGGTTTGAAAAAATGCAGGGGGAATTCCGGATGGCAGAAAATCCCCCCTGTGCTCCCCCGTTTTGAGCTAATCTGTTTGTACAGACTTCCGGAAAATGATTCCGGGTGTGAGCGGTCGGTCATATGCGCATGTATTCTCTCCGCCTTCCTGCCCGGATTCTGTTTTCCGGAAACCTGTATCTGTTTTACATATGAATGCAGACAGTGCAGATAGCGGATTTCCGGATTTCACGGAAACCGGGAAATCTGCCGGACGGCTTTCTGCACTATTTTGATCACACTCTTTGCATATAGGCTTTTTTCCAGTTTTCCCGGTGTATTCTCTGGTAGTCGGATAAGGCCAGATACATCGCGCCGCTTGCCAGTTCCGCGCAGTGAAAATGATCCTCCGGCAGTGTTTCCAGGTACCGGGCGATGATATCCGCATTAATCTTCCAGGCCTCCGAAACGGGCCTCCCTTCTGTCAGATCGGCAATGGCATTGGCACATGCGACCGTATTGAGGCAGCCGTCTATTACAAAAGAAACCCGGCGGATGATGCTTTCCTCCACCGAGAGAAATATTTCTATGGTATCCCCGCAGTCTCCGACCCGGATACCGTATCCGTCCGGATGCGCAATTTTTCCCTGACGGTCGGTCCGGAAAGCCGCTTCCAGAAAATGCAGGGAATGCTGCTGAAGTGAATCTGAAGCTGTTTCTTCCATTTTTCCAAAGAATTTTACCCAAATCCGGCGTACCGGGTTTTCCGCCCTCTTATGGGGAAAACCCGGCATATTCCGGGTATTATTGTCATTTTTCCGACTGCTGCCCTTCAAAAAAGATATCCGGTTCCCTATGCAGGAAAAAATATCACGTTTTATCAGGGACAGGGCATTCGCGGACTGTCAATTATATTTCACTGCATATTTTCAGTCCTGGCGGAAAACGGCAGGATACCGTTTTTACCTTACGGCATTCTGGCCAGTGCTTCCAGCAGTTTTTCCGCTTCCCCTGCGTCCGGTTCGGGCGGAAGATGCGCCATAATTCCCAGTCCCTCCCCGGCTTCATGAAATTCTTCGGCAGACAGACTGCTGACGACGGCCAGGTGAATCATTGCATTTTTTATCACAACCATACGGGCAAGTTCCAGACCGGACACCTCTTTTACGTTTTCATCAATAATCATCAGATCGGGTGTTTTTTCTTTTATTGCCTGCAGGGCAGCGTCTGCGGAAGCCGCCCAGTGTATCTCTGC
Source organism: Desulfobacteraceae bacterium (assembly GCA_011390755.1). Lineage (GTDB taxonomy): Bacteria > Desulfobacterota > Desulfobacteria > Desulfobacterales > Desulfococcaceae > JAABRU01. The sequence continues at coordinate 15,601 of JAABRU010000098.1, forward strand.
TTCCGCGCGGGAATTCAGACCCGCCATCAGATTTGAAAAATGATCGCCTGTATCCGTAACAATCAGAAAATGTTTCATTTCTGTCAGTGTCCTCCGCCGCAGGTATTTTCCTGACTGAACTGCGGCAGTTTTCCTTCCAGCAGGGCATCCACGGCCTGACCGACTGTCTGAAGCTGTCCGCCGTAATAGACATCAATCCCCACCTGCTGAAAACCCATAAGCGGGCGCAGGCCCATACCTCCGGCAATGAGCATTTTGGCTCCTTTGTCTGCCAGATATTTCACCGGAACCATGCATCCCCCCTGATTGTGTTCCACACCCGGGACGATTTCCACATTTTTGATGCCATTGTCTTCCACGGATACAAGGGTATACATGTCACAATGCCCGAAATGGGCTCCCAGAGGGGCTTCCATCCCTCCGGGAGCAGAAGAAGGTATTGCAATAATCGTGTTCATTGATATTTTCCTTTCATTTCTGATATAGTATTCCAGACTTTCCGGACAGCTTCCGAAAAATCCTTACTTTCATATTCTGTAACAGCCTGCCCCCGGATCATGGCTTCGGTAATGACCGGGTTATGGGGCAGATGTCCCAGAAATCCCATTTTCTTTTCTGCACAGAATTCTTCAATTCTGGTGCTGATTTTTTCATTCAGATCCGCTTTGTTGATAATAACGCCCGAAGGAATCCGGAAATGTTCGCACAGTTCCGTTACCCGTTCCAAATCATGCAGGCCCGAAGGGGTTGGTTCGCTGACATTTACCACCAGGGATGCGCCGGACAGGGAACTGATGACCGGGCATCCGATTCCCGGAGGGCCGTCGGAAAGAACCAGGGAACAGGATTTCTGTTCTGCCAGTTCTTTGGCGCGCTGTTTCAGCAAAGATACCAGTCTGCCCGAATTTTCCTCGCCCGGAAAGAGCCGGGCATGTACCATCGGCCCGAAACGGCTTTCAGAAAGGTACCATTCCCCGCAATGCTTGGGACGGAAGGCAATGGCCTGCGCCGGGCAGAAGGTGACACAGACTTTGCAGCCTTCACATTTCATGGGGTTGACACGGGGAAGAGGTGTTGCACTGACTGCACCGAAATGACACATGTCTGTGCATATGCCGCACTGCTCACATTTTTCTTCCAGAATAACAGCCTCATGACCCGAGACAAAATCCTCGGATACAGTCTGCTGCGGATGAAGAATCAGGTGCAGATCGGGCGCGTCCACGTCCAGATCGCAGATAACGGTATCCCCCATGCTTTTCTCTGCCGCGAGATGGGCAAAGGCCGCTGTGAGGGATGTTTTTCCCGTGCCGCCTTTTCCGCTGAGTACCAGTATTTCAAACACGGTTTCCCCCCTTTATGGCAGCCCGGATATACAGATTATCCATCGTTTTATGAGAACATGCAATCCGGATTTTTCCGGCCAGCCCGGAAAAAAGGCGGTGCATTTCAGGTGAAATATCCGAAATAATGCGTCCGGAAGCATAATTTTCGGCAATACCGCGGTCATAGGGGATTTCTGCCATAATCTGCAGTTCTTTGTCTGCACAAAACTCATATACAGCATTATCTCCCAGTCCTGCCCGGTTTATCACCACCCCCATGGGTTTGTGCAGGGGCAGAAATGCCTCATGGGCCAGTTCCAGGTCATATACACCGAAAGGGGTCGGTTCTGTTACCAGCAGAATAAAGTCGCTGTCTGAAACAGCATTCAGTGCCGGGCAGCTGACACCGGGCGGCGCATCAATTATTACATCGGGAATTACACTGGAAACGCTGTCCCCGTCTCCCTGTTCCCGGCTCATCTGTGCTGTTATTTCTTTCAGTTTTTCTTTTACTATGCGCATCAGCGGGGGACTCATGGCCTCCCCGACCCGGAGACGCCCCATGAGAAAGGCCGATTCTCCGGCCTGCCCCCATACGGTATCTCCCAGTTCCCGGAATCCCTTCCCAATGGCCTGTTCCGGGCATATAGCCATACATCCCCCGCAGCCGTGGCACATTTCCGGAAAGGTCAGCAGCAGCTCCCCCATCAGGCTGATGGCCTTGAACTGGCAGAGATCACTGCATTTGCCGCATTTGCTGCATTTGGATTCATCTATCTCCGGAACCGCGAGTCCCGCCTTTTCCGTCCCGGTGATTTCCGGGCGCAGAAAAAGATGCAGATTGGGTTCTTCCACATCCAGATCACAGGCAATGCGGGTGCGGTTCCAGACAGAAACAAGCGCGGAGGAGACCGTGGTTTTTCCCGTGCCTCCTTTGCCGCTGGCAACAGCCAGAATCATGCCCGTCCCCCCCTTTTGCCTCCGCCGCCGCTGCTGTTGGGGGCATCGGATATTTCCACTTTCCCGTTCTGAAACAGTTCCAGTGCCTTGCGGGCACTTATATTTTCCAGGTTCTGTCCCACGCGGATACCCGCAGCCGAAAGGGCCTGAAATGCCTTGGGCCCCACAAAACCGGTAAGAACGGTTTTGGCTCCGGAACCGGCCACCGTTTCTGCCGCCTGTATGCCGGCCCCCTGGGGCATCAGTTGGGCAGTGCCGTTTTCCAGGTATTCAAAGATCATGGTTTCCGGATCAATTACCAGAAATCCGGCAGCCCTGCCGAAACGCGGGTCTATCTGGGCATCCAAATCCGGTGCCGAACATGTGATTGCAATTTTATCCATATCTGTTTCCTTCTCTGAGAGTAATCTGTTTCAAATAAAGTCCGTTCCTTCTCTTCTTTTTTAGGTAGTGGGTCAAAAAGGTTGATGTCTTTCTGCCGGGGCGTATGCAATACGCCCTTACGAAGTGGAATCCGCAGATTTGGACCACTACCCTTTTTTACGGAGAAAGTCCCGGTTTTCAGGGGTCGGAATCCTGTACCATCCCCTGCTGTCTTCCCTGTTTCGGGCTTTGTTCCTGTATCTGTCCCCGGCCTGCCCCGCATCCGGAACGCATTCCTGTCCCGCGCCCCATTCCGCGTCCGCTGCCGCCTTTTCTCCGGCACCCGCTTTTTCCGGGTACTGCATTATTTCCGCAGGGGCCGTTCCCCCTGCCCTTTTGACCTGTTCCCAAAGGGCCTGTTTTATCGTATCCCGGCATTTTATACCTCCTCGGCAATTTTTTTTGCGCCCGGGTTCTGTTTATCAGTTTCCGGAAAATGATTTCAAAAGCCTTCGCCGGTCAGAGACCTGCTTCCGTGCTGTGGCCTTCCCTGATGTCCTTTGCCTGGTGTTCTTTGGCTGAATCAGGGCAGTGCTTTCCCGGAATTATTTTCAGAAATCCTGTACGGACAGGATAACAATATTACTTACGGGAAATTTGTCAAGAACTTTTTTGCATATGCTCATTATGAGCTTTGATAAGTGGTAAATATATTTATAAAAAAAACATTTGATGCAGTGTCCGGATAACTGAGGGGGAGGGGAGGAAATTTGGGGGCAGGCTGTAGGGTGTCAGGGGTTCGGTGTCAGGTGTTCGGTGTCAGGGGTTCGGTGTCAGGTGTTCAGTGTCAGGTGTTCAGTGTCAGGTGTTCAGTGTCAGGTGTCAGGTGTTCGGTGTCAGGTGTTCAGTGTCAGGTGTTCGGTGTCCGACTGCAGGGTGCGTTAGCGAGGCGTAAAACATTGTAATCTATGCTATTCATTGGCGGTTATCCAAAAGCCATTTCCGGAACCAGGCCACAGATTCCAGGTAAAATTTTTTCTGATTCTCTTCGCTGCTCAATCGGTGATCCCCGTTTCTGAGCATGATAATCCGCTTGGGTAAAACACATTTCTGATATAATCTGTGGGCATCCGAAGGCGGCACAGTTTTATCGGAATCTCCGTGAAAAACCAGAATATGCTTGATTTCCGCAACTTTTTTGCTCAAATCAAATTGCAGGGCAGCAGGATGGAAACCTTCCAGTTCTGTTTCTTCCCCTGCTTTCTGCATGGCCCTGAAAACCGGTTCACTTTTTAAGGGAGCGGCCAGTGTCACCAAAGCAGAAATCCCCATCTGTCTGCAGACATTCAGACAGACCGCACCGCCCAGACTGCTGCCGAAAAGAGCAATCCTATCCCCCAGATCATCCTGTTCCCTTGTGGTACGGATCGCGCTGATCAGATCATTGCAGCGGGCCTCAAAGCCGGTTACTTCTTTAAAATTTCCCTCACTGTCTCCGCAGCCCCGGTGATCGAAACGGAAATACGCGATTCCTTCGGCATTGCATTTTTCGGCCAAAGCAATCTGTTTGGGAGAATCTTTGCCGCTGAAAAGACCGTGGGAACCGATCACCACCGGCGGTTTTTCGGCCTTCAGAGGAAGATGCAGTATTCCCCGGAGCTGATAATTGTCACTGCTGAAGGAAACTGTTCTTTCTATCGTATCCTTTATAACCTTCTCTTGTATATCCTTCTCATTTTCCGACATTGCAGATTACCTCTTGATTTTTCGGAAAGTACCACTATATTCCCTGTCTGTATTTCAAAATATCCGGTAAAAAACAAAAGGATAATTTATAAAATAAATCATATACCATTTGTTTTAATGACATTTGTCTATAATCTATTTTCTGATCTTTTGCAAGAGTCATTTTGCAGCACATTGGTATTGTCTGCATTAAGGAATTTTCATGACAGTCAGAAAAAAACAGGAAATCGAACTGCGTATTTCGGATCTGGCTTTCGGCGGGAAGGGCATTGCCAAAGTGGATGGTTTTGCCGTGTTCGTTGACCGGACAGTTCCCCAGGATCATGTCCGGGCGCAGATTGTAAAAAAGAAAAAAAACTACGCCCATGCCCGGGTGACGGAAATGCTGCGGCCCTCTCCGCTCCGTACCGACCCGCCCTGCCCTTACAGCGGATACTGCGGCGGCTGCAAATGGCAGTTTCTGGCCTATGAGCACCAGCTTGCCTATAAGCAGCAGCATGTTTCGGATGCACTGGCGCATATTGCCCTGCTCAAAGATATTTCCGTGCATCCGGTCATCCCTTCGGAGCGCATTTTCGGATACCGGAACAAAATGGAGTTTTCCTGTTCCGACCGGCGCTGGCTGCTGCCTCATGAACTGGGGAGGGAAGACATCGGCATTTCCTTTGCTCTGGGTTTGCATGTACCCGGCACATTTCATAAGGTGCTGGATATATCAGCATGTCTTTTGCAGCCGGAAAGCGGAAATCAGATTCTGGAAGATGTGCGCCAGTATATGATGCATTCGGATTTGCCGGTGTACGGTTTAAAAAGCCATGAGGGATTCTGGCGTTTTCTCATGCTGCGGCATTCGGCTGCCTATGATCGCTGGATGGTCAATATCATTACGGCCTGGGAAGAACAGGAAGCAGTCCGCCCCCTTGCCGATGCACTCATACAGAAATATCCGAATATTGTTTCGGTAGTCAATAATATCAATGCCGGAAAAGCCGGGGTTGCCGTGGGGGAATACGAAATTCTGCTGGCCGGGGATTCTGTGCTGAAAGACCGTATCGGAGATTATGATTTTGAAATATCGGCCAACTCTTTTTTTCAGACCAATACAAAGGGAGCGGAAAAACTCTACGGCATTGTAAAAGAGTATGCACAGCTGACAGGCAGGGAAACCGTATGGGATCTCTACTGCGGCACCGGAACCATATCCATTTTTCTTTCGGATGCGGCAAAAGAGATTCAGGGAATTGAGATTGTGGAAAGTGCGGTAGGGGATGCACGGAAAAACTGCCGGAACAACGGTATCCGCAACTGCACATTTACGGCAGGAGACATCAAAGATGTCATGACCGGAATATCATGCGAAACAAAACCGGATGTAATGATTATTGATCCCCCGCGCAGCGGAATGCATCCCAAAGTACTCTCTCAGGTACGGGAACTGTCCCCGGAAAAAATTGTGTATGTTTCCTGCAATCCGGCAACCCTGGCAAGGGATCTGACAGAACTGAAAGCGGATTACCGGGTGTCGGAAGTGCAGCCGGTGGATATGTTTCCCCATACATTTCACATCGAATCGGTGGCAAAACTGGAAAAATTGTAAGGCAGCAATATTTTTTCTTGACTAAACTGTTCATATAAAATACATGTCTGATTTTATAATAAACATTATTCAGAAAAAATAATAGAATGCAACAAAAGAATAATGGATAACAATTGGGAAAAAGACAATAATGGGAATCAGAGAAAGAAAAGAAAGAGAACGGGAAAGAAGACGGCAGCAGATTATCGTTGCCGCAAAACGGGTGTTCTGTGAAAAAGGATTCAACCGGGCCACAATGGAGGATATTGCCAAAGAGGCCGAGCTGAGCCCCGGAACCCTATACCTTTATTTTAAAAACAAAGATGAGCTCTATGCCTCACTTTCCCTGCGGATACTGCAGTATTTAATCATCCGTCTGGAACATGTAAACAGCAACAGCGAACTGAATGCAGAAGAAAGAGTGGACGCGCTGGTTGAAGCCATGTTTGATGTGTATGATTTTGATCCGCTGATTATTATCAACCTTTTTCACCTGCAGTCCAGTGAAACACTGAAAAATCTCTCAGAGGAAATGCTGGGAGAAATCGAAAATCTTTCCCGCAAATCCTTAAGTGCCATTGCAGATGTATTCCGCAAAGGGATTGATGAAAAAATTGTGCTGGACAGACATCCCTACGCGCTTGCCGATATTTTCTGGGCCATGTTTTCCGGGGTGATTCTCTGGGAATCCAGTAAAAAAATCATCAATGATGATAAAGATTATCTCAAAGACACACTGCGGGCCGCGTTTGAAATATTCACAAGGGGAATTAAGTGTCAGGGGACTCTCCAGTAAAAGGCCATGATTTACATCTACAGCGAAACATGAAAGCTGCGCGGAGTGCGAAAATTAAGGCGGGGCCGGTTTTTCGCAGACACTTTCATATAAACCGCCATGAGGAATAACTCACAGCAAAGCATGAAAGCTGCGCGGAGTGCGAAAATTAAGGCGGAGGCCGGTTTTTCGCAGACACTTTCATATAAACGGCCATGACCGCGGGGTCACAAAGAAGCATGAAAATACACCGTAGAGACGCACGGTGTGCGTCTCTGCAGAAAACGCACACCGCAGAGACGCACACCGTGCGTCTCTACAGGAGACTTTCATATAAACGTCAATAATTTTTTTCATTCACAGCAAAGCATGAAAGCAGGGTGGGTGAAGCGCAACTGACCCGCCTTTGATTCACATTCCGAAACTGACAATCACAGCAAAAAAGGGGGGGGATCAGGGAAACCCCCTGTCCCCGCCCTTTTTTATATATACGGAATTCAGAAAAAAATATTTATCCCTCCGCCTCATCCCTGCGGGATTTTTTATTTTCTCCGTGTCCCCTACAGTCCAAAATCCGGAAAAAGATTACTTTCCCACATTTGCATGAAAGGAGAACAAAATGAGGTAGCGGTATCTCATTGACTGATTATATTTAAAATTAAAATCAGTAAGTTATTGGATGAAATATCCAAAACATGCATGGATGTATCTTTCGTTTTTCTGTATAAAAATACTGTAAATTCAGATTATTAAATTTATACTGTCTGTACAGGAACCGCTGATACTCCCGTTAAACTGCCCGTATTTATTATTAATTAAACAACTGATTTATAAAATAAAAAACATCAGTCAATAAGATACCGCTACCCGTTTATTGACATGCAGAAACGGCATCCTGCCGTTTCCGGGGCGGCAGGATGCCTCCCCTATGACGAAAATAATTGGTAAGAAATATAATTGACAGTCCACTAAACCATAAAAGAAATCCGGAAAACCGCTCAATAGCGGTAAAACCGATAACAGATTTTTAGCCTGCATTATTCACACGTTTTAGTCCCCGGCAGATAAACTGCTGATTATTTTGCTTATACGAAAATACGGCTGCAAAACTCAGTTTTTGTATCTTCCTGTATTTACTGTAAAAAACTAATTTGTGAATAATTCAGGTTAGGTGGAGTTGGTATAGAATATTCGGGAAGATCAGGGGCAGATGTTTGCCTTTTTCCTCCGCAATAATATTCGCAATGGGATTTTCGCCTTTCATCTTGACAAATCTTCCGGGAAATGAAATACAGAAAGTCTAACGACCGGTCGGTAGAAAGCCGATCCCATTTCCTGTCATCAGTCCCCCTTTTGCAAAGTGGGATTTCAAGCTGTTGAAAAAAATCCCCATCCGCCCCTGTACAAAAGGGGGGAAAACCCCAGGTCAGCAGTATTGGGGGCAGGAGGAGGGGGAAAGTGTCATTCAGTAAGGAAGCGGTACGAAATAACGTTCCCGTCAATGTCATTGACGTAAGACTCCCCTCCCTGAGGGAGGGGAATATTCTGCTTTAAGTCAATGACATTGACTTTCCCGTTTGAAAATCGGAAGAGCCGTCTTTCAGGGGGTCTGCAGAATAAAAATGAGCAGCTTATATTTCAGACTCATTCCTAGTGCTCTGTCAACATTAAAATGACGGGTATCCGGAACATCCGCCAAACCGTAAGGGCGTATTGCATACGCCCGGTATGAAAGGCTTTACGGCCTGTGCAGTGCGCCCCTGCGGGAGTGACATAACCCGTCAGTCTAACTTTGACAAAGCACTACTGCATTGTCAAATTTGATTTTATGACTTCCGGGCCCTGACCGTGAGGAAGGGGAGCGCGGAACCGCTGTCTTCAGGTCATAATTTCAAAATTGACAGAGCACTACATCATCAAAGGAGATTCCGCCATGCCCGCGGGCAATAACATGAAAAATACCATTAAAACCGTTGCGATAGATCTGTTTTTCAAAAAAGGATATTATGCAACCAGTATCAGTGAAATTGCCCGCGGAAGCGGTATACAGAAAGCCAGTATCTATTACCACTATCCCAGCAAAGAAGAACTGCTGTTCAGCATCCTGAAAACAACAATGGATGATCTGACGGCCTACCTGAAAGAAAATCTTGCGGATGCGGATGATATTGAAATGCAGATGCGGGTGGCCGTTCACAGTCATGTCCGATTTCATCTGGAACGCCAGAAAGAAAATTTTATTGCCAACAGTGAACTGCGGGGGCTGAGCAAAGAACATTATCATATTATTGTACAGAAGCGGGATGAATATGAATGCATTTTTCAGAATATAATAAAGCAGGGGGCTGAAAAAGGGGTCTTTTCGGAAGAAGATACAAAAATCCTCTCCTATGCGATTCTCACCTTATGCACGGCCGGAGCCGCATGGTTCAACCCCAGGGGACGGCTGAACGTAGATGAGATTGCCACCATTTATGAAAATTTTATTATCAGCGGCCTGGGGCGGAAGGAAGCAGACGGAAAATGAATTACAGCAAAGATTATCGGAAATAAGGTTTGCAGTAACCGCTTTCGCTCTTTACAATAAAAACTGTTCATTGAAAGTGATTTTTTGAGCACGGAAAAGAATCAAATATCCGGACATATTTTTTTCCGATAATCAGTAGATCGAAAAGTTTCCGGAGGAGTGCAAAAATTGTATTTTTGCATAGGGCAACCGGGAGATGCGGCGGCGGTACAAGAATACAATTTTTGCACTCCGTGACAGCCGTAAAACCGTATCCGGGGAAAACTTTTCGATCTGCTGATAATATCTGATAATGCAACAGGAAAGGAAAACACACAGAATGCAGAAAAAAAAATACAGACTGGAAACAGAACTGGTTCATGCGGGAGAGCCGGATAAACGGATTGAGGGAGCGGTCAGCCTGCCCATTTTTCAGTCATCCACTTTTGAATATTCAGGCCAGAGCGATTATCATGATCTGAAATATATCCGCCTTAACAATACCCCCAATCATACCGCACTTCATAAAAAACTGTCTGTTCTGGAAAAGGGGGACGCGGCGCTTGTGACCGCCAGCGGCATGGCCGCCATTTCCGCTGCACTGCTGGCATTCCTCAAACCCGGTGATCATCTGCTGGCCCAGGACTGTCTTTACGGCGGAACCCATGAACTGATTACAAAAGATCTGGCAGTCCTGGGAATTAGCTGTGATTTGGTACAGGGGGACAGTGTAAAAGCCTGGGAAGAAAAATACAGACCGGAAACAAAACTCATCTATGCGGAAAGCATCAGCAATCCTCTTCTGCAGATTCCCGATCTGAAAGGACTTGCGGCTTTTGCCAAAAAACACGGTCTGATTTCCATGATTGACAATACCTTTGCCGGGCCGGTGAATTACCGGCCCCTGGAAACGGGCTTTGATATCTGCCTGCACAGCTGCACCAAATATCTGAACGGGCATTCGGATATTGTGGCCGGCGCAGCCATCGGTTCTGAAAAACTGATTGGCAAAATCATTCACAAACTCAACCATCTGGGCGGTTCTCTGGATCCCCATGCCTGTTTTCTGCTGCACCGGGGAATCAAAACCCTGGCCCTGAGAATGAGATGCCAGAATGCAAATGCCCTGCAACTTGCCGGATTTCTCGAAAATCATAATGCCGTGGAAAAGGTGTATTATCCGGGGCTGAAAAATCATACCGGACATGAACGGGCAAAGGAACTGTTTGCAGGTTTCGGGGGAATGCTCAGTTTTGAAATCAAAGGCGGGCCGGAAAAAGCGGAAAAAGTGATTTCCCGTCTGCAGATTCCCATCTCCGCGCCCAGTCTCGGCGGTGTGGAAAGCCTGATTACCCGTCCTGTTACCACATCCCATTCCGGCATGTCCCCGCAGGAAAGGGAAAAAGCCGGTATCAAAGACAGTCTGATCCGGGTATCCGTGGGAATCGAGGCGGCAGAAGATCTGATTGCGGATTTTCAGCAGGCTTTGGATATTTGATAATAAACCCATATTTTCAAACTCCGCAGCGCGTAACCTGAAGACAAAGGGGGGAAATTTTCTGCTTCCCCTAACCCTTTCCCTCGGGGGACAATGCTGCCTGCCTTAAGGTGATTTCCGGAAAAGATGATACCGGAGGAGTGCCGAACTGAAAGTTTGGCAGTGTCCGGCGGATGACAGTCCCGCTCACAGACTTTCCGTCTGTGA
>JAABRU010000268.1 GCA_011390755.1 Desulfobacteraceae bacterium
GCTCTGCCCCGTAACGCATTTTTCCGGGGCTCCGCCCCGTACACAGTATGAGGCGGAGCCTCACCTCCGGCGTTACGGGGCGGAGCCCCGTAACGAGTCCGGGAAAGATTTTCATGCTTCGTTGTGAGTGATAACTCATGGCGGTTTATAAAAATACACAAAATTACCGCCTATATTTTTAAGTTCGGAATCGGGTTTGTCAAGACCCTGAACCGGTGATTTCCCCCATTCCCCATCTCATGAGCAGGCTGCCCCAGGTAAAACCGGCCCCGAATGCCGACAGCAGCAGCCAGTCCCCTTTTTGCAATAATTTTTTTTCATACGCCTCGGACATGGCCAGGGGAATGGTGGCCGCGGTTGTGTTTCCGTAATTTTCAATATTGACAATCACCTGTTCGGAAGTCAGCCCCAGTTTTCTGCTGACAGCATCAATAATCCGGATATTGGCCTGGTGGGGAAGCAGAAAGCGGATATCTTCTTTTGAAAGACGGTTTCTGTCCAGAACTGTTTTGGAAATATCGGTCATTTCCGTTACCGCCCGTTTAAAAACCGCTTTTCCGTCCTGAAACACATAATGCATTTTGTTCCGCACACTTTCCGCAGAGGCCGGATGCAGACTGCCTCCCCCGCGCACATGCAGGAAATCCGCTCCTTCTCCGTCCATTTTCAAATCAAAATCCATAATGCCGACTTCCTCACAGTCTTCTGCACCTTCCAGCAGCACCGCACCGGCCGCATCCCCGAAAATCACACAGGTATTGCGATCCCCGTAATCAATAATGCTGCTCATTTTATCCGCGCCAATCACCAGCACTTTCCGGTATTTTCCTGTTTCAATAAACTGGGAAGCACTTGCCAGGGCATAGAGAAAACCGGAGCATCCGCCGTTGAGATCAAACCCCCATGCATTACGGGCTTTGAGTCCTTTCTGCACCAGGGAAACAGCACCGGGAACCGGCATATCCGGCGTAACAGTGGCCAAAAGAATCAGATCCAGTTCATCGGCCGGAAGATTTTTTTGATCCAGCAGCATTTTTGCGGCCCGCACCGCCATGAAAGAGGTTCCTTTTCCTTTTTCCAGAATCCGCCGTTCTCTGATCCCTGTCCGGCCGACAATCCATTCATCACTGGTGTCCACCATTTTTTCCAAATCCCGGTTGGTGAGTTTCTGTTCCGGAAGATAATGTCCGACACCGCTTATGACTGCTCGCATTTCCTTTCCTCCTGACACACAAAATGTATTTCTCAGCAATATTGCAGGTCCGTAATTCCCGAACCGGTTGACATATACCCAATATCTGTATAAATGTCCAATAGTGATTGTCAACTTTGGGGATAAATCCATGCGGCGGCGATGATAGTGATATGGATAAATCTTTGAAAAATCTATGGATAAATCCATAGACTATTCATGCTGTTTCCCAGAAAATCCCCCCAAATCCCTTTTGCAAAAAGGGGACGTAAAAATGTCTGCCCCTTACGTCAACAGTATTGACGGTTCGGGGGGCTTCTGCGGGGAAGGGCAGAATGCCGTTTGTACTTTACACAGAAAGCGGGAAAACATATGAGATGCACAGAAGCAGTTGAAAAAACAGTAAAAGAGATACTGAACCGGATGCATGGGGTTTACATGACTGAAAGATATGACGACAGCGAACATATCCGAAATATCAAAGCGGTGATTGAAGGGGCCGATGCCTTTCTCCGCGCGGAAGAAGCATTCACCGCGTCTGCGGATCAGCTGCAAAAAGAATTTTTTCAATATGGCCGCAGTTTATGGCTGGAATATGCACTGGAAAAAAAGGAAACGGATTCTTTGCCGGAAACAGAGGAAAGCAAAAGTGACAAAGGAAAAGATGACAGGGGGGAAGACGAAAATTATCTGGAATATTATTTTGACCATATTTATTATAAAGGTGATTATCCGCGATAAAAACCCTAAACGAATCAAGGAGGAACAAAATGAAACGAAGAGAATTTCTGAAATTATCGGCCAAACTCGGGGCACTGGCCCTGCTTCCAGCGGCGGGAATCGGATGTTCCCCCGGCAAAAAGGCGGCGGATGCCATTGCACTTCCCGCACTTCCCTATGAAATCAACGCCCTGGAACCCCAAATTTCCGCAAAAACAGTATCCCTGCACTATGGGAAACATCATCAGGGATATGTGAAAAAAATCAACACACTGATTGCCGGCACTCCTTATGAAAAAATGACTCTTGCGGATATTATCCGGCAATCAAAGGGCAAAGCCGGTGAGACCGCGATATTCAATAATGCGGCCCAGGTTTTCAATCACAGTTTTTACTGGAACAGCATGAAACCCGGCGGCTCCCGCCCCTCCCCCGCGCTTGCCCAAAAAATCAGTGCGGATTTCGGTTCCTATGATGCATTTGCCCGGGAATTTTCCGATGCGGCGGCATCCCAGTTCGGCAGCGGCTGGGCCTGGCTGCTGGATGACAATGGCAAACTGAAAATTCTGAAAACCGCCAATGCCGACACCCCCATCGCACAGGGCCTGCCCCCCCTGCTTTGCATTGATGTGTGGGAACATGCCTATTATCCGGATTATCAGAACCGCAGAGGGGATTATATTCAGGCATATCTGGAACATCTGATAAACTGGGAATTTGCGGAAAAAAATCTGGGCAAATAATCCGGCCCGGCTGCGGATGACTCACTGAAGTATCCTGAAACAATGAAGATATAACTCTTGCAAAAGCAGGCAATACATGATAGGAAGGAATGATTTTTAAAAGCGGGGAAGTGTATGATTTCCGGGAAATCATGCATACGGTTTTTCAGCGGAGCCGATCAGGGCTTGCCGCAGATTGTTAACATATTAATAAAGGAGAAAAGGATCAATGGCTTACAATGCTGTAGAAATGGCTGACTGGCAGATTTCCGAAGCTGCAGAAAAAAACATGCCCATGCCCGAAGAATGGATTGAAAAACTGGGACTGGAAAGAGAAGAACTGCTTCCCATGGGCCGTCTGGCAAAACTGGACTTCCTGAAAATCATTGACCGCCTGAAAGACAGACAGGACGGGAAATATATTGAAGTTACCGCCATTACCCCCACCCCCCTGGGAGAAGGAAAAAGCACCACATCCGTGGGTCTGATGGAAGGTCTGGGTATGCGCGGCGTGAATGTGGGCGGTGCCCTGCGTCAGCCTTCGGGCGGCCCGACAATGAACGTAAAAGGTACGGCAGCCGGCGGCGGAAACTCTCTGCTGATTCCCATGACCGAATTCTCCCTGGGACTGACCGGCGACATCAACGACATCATGAATGCACACAACCTGGCCATGGTCGCCATGACCTCCCGTATGCAGCATGAAAGAAACTATAATGACGAACAGCTGGCCCGGCTGACCGGTATGCGCCGTCTGGACATTGACCCCACCCGCGTGGAAATGGGCTGGATCATTGATTTCTGCGCCCAGGCCCTGAGAAACATTGTCATCGGTCTCGGCGGACGCTATGACGGTTTCACCATGCAGTCCAAATTCGGTATTGCCGTGGGTTCCGAATGTATGGCCATTCTGGCGGTTGCCAAAGACCTGGCCGACCTGAAAGAACGCCTGAACAATATCACCGTGGCCTTTGACAAAAGCGGAAAACCCGTTACCACCGGTGATCTGGAAGTCGGCAATGCCATGACGGCCTTCATGAGAAACACCATCAACCCCACCATGATGTGTACTGCGGAATATCAGCCCTGTCTGGTCCATGCCGGACCTTTTGCCAATATCGCAGTGGGGCAGTCTTCCATTATTGCAGACCGCGTCGGTCTGAAACTGTTTGACTACCATGTCACCGAATCCGGATTTGCCGCAGACATCGGATTTGAAAAATTCTGGAACGTAAAATGCCGTTTCAGCGGTCTGAAACCCCATGTGTCCGTTCTGACATCCACCATCCGCGCCCTCAAGATGCACGGCGGCGGCCCCAAAGTGGTGGCGGGCAAAGCACTGGCGGATGAATACACCAAAGAAAATCTGGAGCTGGTGGAAAAAGGCTGCGAAAATATGGTTCACATGATCAATGTGATCCGCAAAGCCGGTATCAACCCGGTGGTCTGTATCAACCGCTTCTACACCGATACTGATGCCGAATGCGCCATCGTGCGCAAAGCCGCCGAAGCTGCCGGTGCCCGCTGTGCCGAGTCCAAACACTGGGAAAAAGGCGGCGAGGGCGCACTGGAATTTGCCGATGCGGTTATTGATGCCTGTAATGAAGGCAATGATTTTGACTTCCTGTATCCGCTGGAAATGAAACTGCGCGACCGCGTGGAAAAAATTGCCAAAGAAGTGTACGGTGCAGACGGTGTGGACTGGGCTCCCGAAGCCAATGCCAAAGCAGAAATGCTGGAAAATGATCCCAAATATGCCGACTTTGCCACCATGATGGTAAAAACCCACCTGAGTCTGTCCCATGACCCGGTGAAAAAAGGCGTTCCCAAGGGCTGGAGACTGCCCATCCGCGACGTACTCATCTACTCCGGTGCCAAGTTCCTCTGCCCCTGCGCGGGAACCATCAGCCTTATGCCCGGAACCAGCTCCAACCCGGCTTTCAGAAGAATTGACGTGGATACTGAAACCGGTAAGGTTAGCGGTCTGTTCTAATTTTTTTCCGGATGAAAGTCTGTGGATGTTTATCTCTATGGATAAATCCACAACTTATTCATGCGTGAATCCACAGTTTGTTCATGCTGTGAATTTCTGAAGCATAAAATTAAAAAAACCCGGAGGAGAAATCCTCCGGGTTTTTTTTTAGCCCATGGATAAGCCAACTGCCAAGGAAGTCATTACGACTTCCTGTAATTTCAAAGAAGGCTCATATTGGGTTTCGGGGTCTTTTTTTTAAAGGGCACCCTGTTTAGGGACCCGGTAAGAAATAAATCCTCCGGAAATATTCTGCGGATAAACAGAAACTGTGCATTCCGTCCCCTAATCAGATGAAAGGGGGCAGTTATTTTTTGCTGAGTGCCTTATCTGAATGAAAATCCATGATTTATCTGAAAACCTATAGTACACCACTTCGTAAATCCGTTCCCCTCCGGCAGGGGCGTATTGCATACACCCTTTATGGAATCAGAGGGGGACAGATTTGAAAAATGTTGTACTTATAGATCAAAAACCCTGTACCCCTGATTCCCGAAGCAGTAGATCACATGCAGTGTTACTTTTGCTTCGGGATACTCGGTTTTCAGCCCTTCCGCATATCCTGCGATCTGTTCCGTGTCCTCTTTCCGCAGTTCAAAATCGGCAATACTCTTTTTGAATTTTGCAAATTCTGCATTGGAAAAATATTTGAATTCAATCACCATCCGGATTCCCGCGAAACTCTCATGAAATTTCCCCACAAATTCCAGATCCGTTCTTCCCTTCGGATAAGACCGCTCCACGTTCCAGATAAACCAGCGGGAAAGGTAGCGGCTGCAGAGTTCGTAGAATGTGGTTCTGTAAAAATTTTCATTCACCTGCTGAAATACGGCTTCGGGTAACTGGGACACATACTGCTCCCAGTATCCGGCAAAAAGGGAGTCCAGGTTCAGATCACTGATAAACTGACGCATGTATTCCGTATGCCGGGTGGAGACATCAATGCGGTGGAGTTCGTTGAAATATTCCACAAAAATTTTGCGCATGTTCAGGTTGGGAAGTTTCAGGTAGAAATCATCCTTTTTTGTCAGCATTCCGAGATAATAGAAGGAGACGGGGAAAAATCCCTTCTCGAAAAACTGGGACATATTGAATTTGGAAACCAGAAAGACTTTGTCATAGGCAATTCTGTTCAGCGTGCTGAGCTGCGTGACAAATTCTTCGGTATGCTGCGGATTTGATCCGGTAATCCGCTTTACCCACATGAGATCGGTTTTCAGGTTCAGATCTGTCAGATATTCAGGAATCTGGCCGTAACGGGTGAGATAATTCAGAAAGTACATTAACATGGTGGAATTGTACAGGGCTTCCCCGTCCGGACGGATAAAACGGTATCCGTTATACTGATTCCGGATCAAAGCATCCACTTCATGCCGGTTTTCCGGATCAAAACCGTAATCCTGCCAGATTTCATCCAGCAGATGATCCGCCTCACTCCGGGTAAAGCCCAGCATGTTTTCAAATTCCGGTTCCAGGGTGATAAAGGTGCCGATATTGAAACCCGAAGCCAGTTCGTCAATGGTGACCGGTAAAACTCCGGTGATGAAGACATTGTGGATGGCCGAAGTTTTTCTGCCTTCTTTCATGGTTTTGAAAAAAGTTTTCAGAAAACCTTCGTTGGACATGAGTTGCCGGTAAAGACGGTCTTTATGCCCCGCAATAAGCTGATTGGCGAAGTTGTCGTATTCGTCTATGATAACATAAAGAGGGGGCAGATCCTCAAATGTGATAAAATCCAGCACTTTTTGAAGGTTTTCCGAAGCACTTTCCCCAAATTCCGGATCAATTGCCAACCTGTCCTGAAACCATTTCCGGTTCAAACCGACCATTGTTCTGATTTTGAGATTACAGACATGGTTGAAACTTCTTTCGATTTTCTCCATACTTCCGGTTTCGATAACAGAAAAATCCAGGTGCAGCACAAAAAAGGAATTGTGCAGGGGGGTGGGATTTTTTCCGATCCATGTATGGCCGAAGAGTTCTTCAAATTCATCCTTCTGCCGGATATTGTAATAACATTCCAGCATCCGGCAGAACAGGGATTTGCCGAAGCGCCGGGGGCGGAGGAATACCGGGTTGTTCACCTGTTCGATTTTTTCAATATATTCTGTTTTATCCACAAAATAGCCGTTTTTCCGTACCATGGCCCCGTAATCGGCCTCGGCATATAATATTCTTTTTCTCATACATCCCTCCGGAATCTGTTTGTATTTTCCTTTCATATCATTGTGTGCATCCGGATTCAAGGGATTTGCATCCGACTGTCGCCTTAAGAACGCATAAGTCTACAAGTATTGACTTTTAGTTTTTTGTATAATTAAATGGCTTTATCTGTAAACAAAAAAGCATTATGAACATTCATAACCTGGACCCGGGGCAGATCATATGTTTCACCCCCGGCCAGCATGAAAGGACTTTTATGAGCATTTTTGGCTCCCGGTAAAAAAAGTACAAAATTTCTGATACTGGCTGTGGTCTGAAAAAATATCTTTGCATAATTTTTATCCCTGAAACTGCCGACCTGCCTCAGTTTACGCTTGATTATCTTTAGAAAGTTATCGGCCATGGAAGTTGTTTCGGTAATGCCGTTTCTTTTTTTATGAGATGTATACCGGACAGCATTCTCCCTCAGATCCTCCACCCGCTTTTTCAGCAGAGGATGCTCAAAAGCCTCATCATTCAGTGATGTCAGTTTTGCCCTCATTGAACTTTCCGAAGAGGCTGTTTAGAACTTTCTTAAACTTTTTATACAGTCGCCGGGTTTCACTGTCATCATATCCGGTTTCTTTCTGCCAGGTCCTCAGTGCCTGCGACATTTTTTTTAGGCAGTGAAGGGGCAGAAACCGATCCATACTCCGCGGAAAACCGATTTCAGGGCATCAGTCGCCGGTTTCCAACCGTCTTTGGAAATTCCCAATATACTGATCCAATTTTGATGGTTTCGTAAAAAGTCAAAACCTAAAATTTTCAGCGCAACATGTTGTGTATAATTGCTCCGGTAATCGCTATATAATGCAGCAAAATTTTTATCGAAGGACTTTTTACGGGTTCATCAATTTTGGTTTTTCCAAAAACAGACACAAAATCTTATAGCCTGTCCGCCAAACAGTTGCGGTTGACAGTTGAAGCAAATTTCGTGCCTGGAAAAACCTAAATTGAAATAGTGCTCTGTCAAAGTTAAACTGATGGGTAAAAACGGGTGAACCGCATTCTGCGGCACGCACGGTTTTCAAAACCGTGTTACAGCAGATTTTGCCGGA
>JAABRU010000269.1 GCA_011390755.1 Desulfobacteraceae bacterium
TCTCTGCGGATATTCTTTTTAAAATCCTCGCCGACTTTGTCAGTCTTATTATTAAAACTTTGAATCATCTTTCAGTATCCGTTTTCCCCTTCAGAATCTTTCTCCCTGCGGCACACGGCGCTGGGCATTCGTGACGAATAAATCTTATTTATTTTATTCATATAAGCAATGATTATACGGCTACCGTTCCCGTATTTTATTTACACCCCACCCGCTTTTCCCACACTGTTCTGCAAATCCTTTTCCGCATAATCAGCCCTGATTCCCGCAGCCGGGTCATCGGAAATCCCGGGTTCGGGAGGAGGTTCCCGGCCGGTTTCCTCCGCAGTCAGTTCCGCGGTTCTGAAGCGTTTTTTTGTTTTTCTGTCATATTAAAATCCGATGATTCGGCATTGTCAGAGGGGTACTGGTTCCATCATCATTTTCCCGAATCATTGCAATATGATTTCCGGTTCTCAGTATCCGGAACCCCAAACGTCCAAACGTTTTGATAACATCTGCAATCGGAGCATCTGCCGGAAATTTTGCCATTACGCAACCACTCCTGTTTCTGCTACAAAGGCTTCTATAACGGGAGATTCATCCAGTACACTGTTTCCGAATGTTTCAATGTGAAAACTGATTGCGGACTTCACATCAGACAAAGCTTCTTCATAACTGTCTCCCTGTCCGACAACCACTCCTTTTAGTCCCAAAGGATATGCCACATATCCGTCAGAATGCTTTTCTACAATCACTTTAATTCTTTTCATAATATAAACCTTTCATCTGTATAATCTGCGGTTCAAACAATTTCCCGCCTCTTTGTCTGAACACGATGAAAAGAATTTAGGACTTACGCAGTTGAAATATAATCTGCTGTTTTTATTGACTGCCATTTTTTAAGGCATATAATAAATTCAAACAGTTAAAATTCAACTGCGTAACTCCTAGAATTCATAAAATTTACAGGATTGATGAGGATTCTTTTTTATCCTGCCTATCCTGAAAATCGTGTTCAGACAAATAAAATCCCGGCAAATCCATTAATCCCGCGAATCCGGGTTCAGACAATTGAAGCATGATTAAGAGAAAACAGCGAATTGCGGATAGTCGGCTCCGGTTTATCCGGTATAACCGCAGACCCCGGTGCGCGGGGAATTGACCACGGGCAGAAACATATCTTCCCCGCATTCATGCTTTTTCGCGCATTTTTCGCACAGCCATCCGTCTCCGTCCCACATACATTCTGTACAGATTTCCACTGCGGGAACCGCTCCGCATTCCGAGCAGGGGATTTCCGGTTCCGCATTTCTGGCCAGGATTTCAACGGCTTTGTTTTTGGCCATGGGGCCTTCATATTTATCTATGACTTTGATCTGAAGTTCGGTGGTGCTTCCGAAATCGTATTCATGGAGAAGTTCCATGCCGGGTTTAAAAATTTTTCCGATGATTTTATCCATGTTCAGTTCTTTCCGGTTGATACTGAATGCACTCAGATGCCCGCAGCATTCCAGCCAGATTTGCCGCAGAAACTGATCCAGATCTTCCAGTTCCGCTTCTGCATCCACCTTTAACTGCAGCCAGTACACAGGGGCATACGGACAGGTGACAACCACATGGTAAAAAGTCCTGATATTTTTCTTCCCTTTTTTTTCAATATGTTTGGGAAGGCAGGATTTCATGTGTTTGGTCATGCCTCTGCCCGTGAATTCGGAATTGCAGAGTAAACATTTGGATTTCGGGGCTTTGATTTTCATTCATTCAATCCTTTCTTTGATTGTTCAGAAGAGAGAAATAATCCTTTCCGCTGCTGCCAGCAGATTTTTTTCCACATATGCCGGACGGATTCCCTTTTCCGCCAGGATTTTTTCCGCATCTGTCCCGTTTCCGGTCTGCACTAAAACATGATGCCCGCACCCGGCATTGATGGCGCATTCGATATCTTTGGCACTGTCGCCGATCATCCAGGTATCCGAAAGGCGGATGCCGTATTTTTTCTGTGCCTGCCGGATGAGCCCGGGCGCGGGTTTCCGGCAGGCACAGTTTTCATCGGGACGGTGGGGGCAGAAAAAAATATCCTGTATTTCTCCCCCCTTTTCCCGCAGTTCCTCCCGCATCCGCCGGTGCATATCTTCCAGGTTTTCCGGAGCGATAATGCCCCTGCCGATGCCGGACTGGTTGGTGACAAGGATGATGGAAAAGCCTTTTTCCGTCAGTTTCCGGACGGCTTTTGCACTGTCGGGGAGAAATTCAAATTCTCCCCAGTGTTTGATATAATCCGGTGAATCCCGGTTGATGACACCGTCCCTGTCCAAAAAGACAAATCTGTTTTGCATGGATTCAGTTCTGTTTTTCCCGCAGTGCGGCATGGGCCGCGGCCAGCCGGGCAATGGGAACCCGGAAGGGGGAGCAGGACACATAATTGAGTCCCATTTCATGGCAAAGGGCAACGGATACCGGGTCTCCGCCGTGTTCTCCGCAGATACCGCATTCCAGATCGGGTTTTACACTTCGGGCTTTTTCGATACCGATTTTCATCAACTGCCCCACACCGTCCCGGTCTATGGTGGCAAAGGGATTGTCGGGCAGAATACCCTTTTCGATATAGTCAATAAGGAAACCGGCTTCCGCGTCATCCCGGGAAATGCCGAAGGTGGTCTGGGTCAGGTCATTGGTTCCGTAAGAGAAAAATTCCGCATATTCCGCAATCTGATCCGCTGTGAGGGCAGCCCGGGGCAGCTCAATCATGGTGCCGAATTTATAATTGATTTCCAGTCCCTTCTCCTCCATTACGCGCCGGGCCTCTTCTTCCAGGCGTTCCCGCTGTACTTTCAGTTCATTGACATGGGCGGTCAGGGGAATCATAATTTCGGGAAACACTTCAATTCCCTCCCGTGTCACCATACAGGCGGCTTCAAAAATGGCCCGTACCTGCATGGCGGTGATTTCCGGAACCAGAATTCCCAGGCGGACCCCGCGCATCCCCAGCATGGGATTTTCCTCATGGAGTTTTTCCGCTCTTTCCAGCAGCTGCTCTTTCTTTTTGTAGCGATCCAGCAGTTCATCAATTTTGTGCATATTGCCCGCATGCTGCAGCCGGATTTTAATATCACTCAGTTCCTGGCGCAGGTCTATGCGGTTGGGCAGGAATTCATGCAGGGGCGGGTCCAGCAGGCGGATAATAACCGGCAGACCGTCCATTTCCCGGAACAGACCGGCAAAATCCTCCCGCTGAAAGGGCAGCACCGCCTCCAGGGCTTCCCGTCTTTCAATGGGAATATCTGCCATAATCATTTTCAGTACATGGGGCAGTCTTTCGGCTTCAAAAAACATATGCTCGGAACGGCAGAGACCGATGCCTTCTGCCCCGTATTCTCTGCCGCGGCGGGCATCTTTGGGATAGTCCGCATTGGTCCATACCCCCAGTTTCCGGAAGCCGTCGGCCCAGGAAAGCAGGCGGATCAGCCAGGGATCTTTAATATCCGGAACCGTGGTGGCCAGTTTGTCCAAAAAGAGTTCTCCGGCCGTACCGTCAACGGATATCCATTTCCCTTCGTGGATGATTTCTTCCCCTACCCGGATTTCCCGTTTGTTCATGTCAATTTCCAATGCCGAAACACCGACCACTGCGGGTTTTCCGAACTGCCGGGCGACCAGGGCCGCGTGACTGGTCCGTCCGCCCCGGCTGGTGAGAATGCCTTTGGCGGCCAGCATTCCGTGTACATCATCGGGTTTGGTTTCGGGCCGCACCATGATGACATCTTTTCCCTCTTTGCTCCAGCTTTCGGCCAGATCCGCATCCAGGGCCACAATGCCGCAGGCAGCCCCGGGAGAGACATTGAGCCCGGTGGCCAGGAGTTTGCCGTCCGCCTTGGCAGCGCTTTTGGCTTTGCTGTCAAACTGGGGATGCAGAAAAAAATCCACCTGCTCCGGCGATACCCGCAGCACGGCCTCTTCTTTGGTAATCAGCCCTTCATCGGCCATATCCACGGCAATCCGGACGGCGGCCTGGGCCGTGCGTTTGCCGTCACGGGTCTGCAGCATCCACAATTTGCCCCGCTCAATGGTAAATTCCACATCCTGCATTTCCCGGTAGTGGTTTTCCAGATTTTGGGCAATTTTTTCAAACTGGCCATAGGCCTCCGGCATTTCCTTTTTGAGCTCCGCAATATCCCGGGTCATGCGGATACCGGCCACCACATCCTCCCCCTGGGCATTGATGAGATAGTCCCCCTCAATCTTTTTCTCCCCGGTGGAACCGTTGCGGGTCATGGCAACACCGGTGGCACTGTCATTGCCCATATTGCCGAAAACCATGGTGACGATACTTACGGCTGTTCCCAGATTATGGGAAATATTGGCGGCATTGCGGTAATCCACCGCTCTTTTGCCGTTCCAGCTTTTGAATACGGCTTCGGTGGCCAGTTTGAGCTGAACATAGGGATCCTGGGGGAAATCAATGCCGTTTTTGCGCCGGTAAATATTTTTGAATTCCCCGATGACCTGCTGCCAGACAGCCGCAGACAGTTGCGCGTCTGTTTCCACTCCCTCTTTACGGCGGAAACGGGTAATCACCTCTTCAAACATATCATCTTCTATGCCCGTAACCACGCTGCCGAACATCTGGATCAGTCGCCGGTAGGAATCATAGACAAAGCGTTCATCCCCGGTCAGTTCTGTCATGCCCAGGGCCGTCTTGTCTGTCAGGCCGATATTGAGAACCGTGTCCATCATACCGGGCATGGAAAATTTCGCGCCCGAACGGCAGGATACCAGCAGGGGATTGCCCGGATCACCGAAAATTTTTCCGGTCTGTTTTTCAATGGTCCGCATGGCTTCCAGTTCCTGTTCCCAAAGCCCCTCTGCGCAGATACCGCCTGCCGCCAGATAGGCATTGCAGGCTTCGGTTGTTACCGTAAAACCGGGGGGAACCGGTACGCCGATACGGGTCATTTCCGCCAGGTTTGCACCTTTACCGCCCAAAAGACCTCTGACCCCGTCCCATCCGCCGGCGTATTTTTCTGCTTCATCCACTTCTTCAAAAAGGTATATCCACTTTTCCATTTATTCCTCTCTTCAGATATAGTCTGTATGGCATCGGGTCAAATGGGTTGATTTTTATAAGCACAGAGTTTTCACAGAGAGGCACAGAGAAAAAATCCTGAAAAAATTCTGCGGCTCTCTGCGTCCTCTGTGTTTTTATTATTTTTTCAGCACAGAGAACACAGGGATTCTGTTTTCTGATAACAGATCAACGGATTTGACCCACTGCCGTCTGTATTAACCGCTGTGGCAGTTAAGGAATCGGTACGAAATAACTTTCCCATTTTTTCTGGTTCCCAAGCTCCGGCTTGGGAACCGGGGGCCCGGAAGCTCCTGCTTCCCGCTGCGGTTACGGCAGGCGTGAGTCTGCCCCCCCTGCGTTCCCAAACAGGAGTTTGGGAACGAGTGGTAAATGGTCAGTTTATTTAAAACCGATTCCTAAAATAAATTGATGCTGTAAAAAGTCAGAAATCCCGCCACCCCGGCAAAAACCGGAGTCTGTAAGTGGTTGAAATTCAGGTTCCGGTTTCCGCGGGAATGGCGGATAATTTGAAATCAGGACTTTTTACGTTTTTTCAGTCTGCTGCTCATTTTTTTCTGTCAATGGTTCGGCAATTTTTTCTGATTTACAGGGCATAAAAATATAACTGCCTGAAATCATTAAATCTGAATATTTTGTTTGCGTTTTACAACCTGCTGAAATTATTCAGTCCGAATTTTTTTTACCGAACTGTTCATTTTATCATAAGACAAAGAAAAAAATCAACAGCAGTATTTTTTATGTTCTGTCCCCGATCTGTCCGATGGAAATGGAAAGATCCTTACGGTCTTCAATTTTATCCACCAGGCCGTCCCGAATCCAGATCACCCGATCGGATACATTGAGCATTTTAAAATCATGGGTGGCGGATATGATGGTGACACCGGTTTCCCGGCTCAGTTTTTTCAGCAGGGTGATGATTTCCTCTCCGGTACTCAGATCCAGATTTCCTGTGGGTTCATCTGCCAGAATAATGGAAGGGTCATTGGCAAGGGAACGGGCCACAGCCACCCGCTGCTGCTGTCCGCCGGAAAGTTCCGAAGGTTTGTGCCGGAAACGGTCTCCCAGTCCCACCATTTCCAGGAGCCGGATTCCCTTATCCACGGCTGTGTCATTATTTACTCCGGCAAAAATCATGGGCAGGGTCACATTTTCCAGCGCGGTCATCACCTGAATCAGGTTGAAGGTCTGGAAGATATAACCGATTTTCCGGCATCGCAGCCAGGCCAGTTCATAGGCATCCAGTTGGGCAATATCCACTTCATCAATATAAACTTTACCGGATGAGGGTTTGTCCAGTCCCCCGATCATATTGAAAAGTGTACTTTTCCCCGATCCCGAAGGGCCCATGATGGAAATATATTCCCCGGCCCGGATTTCCAGATCAATTCCTTTCAGTGCCCGGAGCTCATTTTTTCCCATGCGGAAAGTCTTTGTTACATTGGATACACGGACGACACTGTGCAGGGTTTCCATAAAAAATCCTTATAAACACCGATAAGTTAGGTGATTTCCGGAAAAGATGATACCAAAGGAGTGCCGAACTGAAAGTTTGGCAGTGTCCGGCGGATGACAGTCCCGGTCACAGACTTTCCGTCTGTGACTCCTTCAGGATTCGGTACATTCATATTCGGAAATCGCCTTCTGACTCACAAAAAAGCATGAAAATGACCAGTCACTTACTGCTCTGCCCGCATGGCTTCAACCGGCTGCATCCGGGCCGCGACAACTGCCGGATAGATAACCCCCAAAAGACTGAGGGTGCATCCGGTTCCAATTGCAATCAGCAAAGAGAAAGAAAAATCCGTCCAGGGCAGATAAGGGACAACTGCGCTTCCGAAATGCCAAAATCCGTTGAGAAGGGCAAAGAATCCGCCACCCAGTGCCCCGACTGCGGAGCCGACCAAACCCTGCATTCCGGCTTCCAGTAAAAACAGGCGCAGGATAAAGCGATCCAGAGCCCCGAGGCATTTCATTGTGCCGATTTCCCGAAAGCGCTCGGTAACAGCCATGAGCTGGGCGTTGATAATCCCGACCGCGCAGACCAGCAGGGACAGGATGATGAGCCATCTTTGTTTGGGACTGCTGTCTGCCCGACTGTCTTCTTCGTCCAGATCATAACCGGAACGGATCAGCTGCTGCCGGAATTCGGCCTTTCCACTGTCCAGCATTCCGTTTGCAATGTCATTCGTGATACTTACAAAGGCGAGAAAGGAAACTGCCAGTACCAGTGTCATGGTTGTAATGAAAGAGCGGAAAAAACGGGCACGGATACTCTGAAAGGAAATTTCCAGGGACTTACGGAAAGGCAGAACGAGAAGACGTTCAACCCGTCCGGCATTGAGAGAATTTCTGGGCATGATAATTATTTTTCCTTCAGTTCAGGCTTACCACTTCTTCCGGTCTCTGGGCACTGAGCAGGCGCAGACTCCATTTTTCAATGTTTTCGGAGTCTGCGGATTCAATCTTTTCCTTCACCTGCTGCGGCAGTGTGCCGAAACGCTTTTCCATCATTTTCACCAGGAGCTGAATCTGTCCCAACTGCACCCCCTGCTGTAACCCCTGCTCTCTGCCCTGATGAATGTACTTATCAATGAAAGTCTGCATAATATCCTCCCCCATATCGGTTTTGCTGAGAATCTCCCTCACATCCTTTTCCCCGAAAGAACCTGTGGCCCGCACCAGGTAACGGAGCAGGACTTCCAGCATTTCCAGTGCGGTGTCCCGGTCGGCCACCTCTCTGAAAAGTGAAAGAATTTCCGGCAGTTTTTCCCGCAGGTCGGGCCGGAACACATATTTGGCCGTCAGCAGCACCATGCGGCTGAAAATCCGCCCCCGGATTTCCTCATCGGGCAGA
>JAABRU010000099.1 GCA_011390755.1 Desulfobacteraceae bacterium
TTCAATTCACCTGTATTTTATATGAAAGTCCCCTGTAGAGACGCACGGTGTGCGTCTCTCTGCGGTGTGCGTCTCTCTGCGGTGTGCGTCTCTCTGCGGTGTGCGTCTCTCTGCGGTGTGCGTCTCTCTGCGGTGTGCGTCTCTGCGGTGTATTTTCATGCTTCGCTGTGACCCGGCGGTCATGGCCGTTTATATGAAAGTGTCTGCGAAAAACCGGCCTCGGCCTTCATTTTCGCACTCCGCGCAGCTTTCATGCTTCGTTGTGAGTCATAACTCATAGCCGTTTATATGAAACCCAAAATACAATGTTTTGATCTCCGTTCCCGGAACAATGCCGAGATTCACCTGGCAGGATGGCTGCTGATGGATCCGCAGACCGTCGTGCAAAAGGGCTGGCTGCTTGTGGAAAAAGGTATTATCCGGGAAATCGGCAGGGGCCGCATTCCCGCTTTGCTCCCGGTACGGGATCACGGGCCGGGCGTGCTTCTTCCGGCTTTTGTCAATGCCCATACCCATCTGGAACTGAGCGCGCTGCAGGGCAAAATTTCCTTTTCCCGCGGTTTCCGTTTCTGGGTGAAAGAACTGCTGGAAAAACGGGAAGTCCTGGGAGAGGAAAAACTGAAAGCCGGGGCGGCACAGGGAATCCGGGAATTGAAAAACAGCGGCTGTATTGCTGTGGGAGAGATTTCCACCCTGGGACTGACAAAAGAGATTCTTGCAGATTCCGGTCTGTCCGCCGTGTATTTCCGGGAATATCTGGGGGGAATTTCTGCCATGCCGCAGGATATGTCTCTTTCTCCGGGAAAAGGAAATATCACCGCATCCCTGGCCGCCCACGCGCCCCATACAACTTCGCCGGAACTGCTGAAAACCCTGAAAGAAAAAACCCGGAATGCCGGACTTCCCTTTTCAATCCACCTGGCCGAATCCGAAGATGAAATGGAATTTCTGCAAAAAGCACGGGGGCCCTGGGCCGATTTTCTGACAGAAAGAGGCATTGATTTTTCCGGATGGGGACTGCCGGTGCAAAATCCGCTGCACCATGCCGACCGTCTCGGTCTGGCGGATGATAAAAGTATTTTCGTGCATCTGCTTCACGCCGGAACTGAAGAATTCCGGTTTTTGAAAGAAAGGGGCAGTCATGTCTGCATCTGCCCCCGGAGCAGTCAGAATCTCCACGGATGCCTGCCGGATCTGCCGGGAATGCTCCGGGCCGGTCTTTCCCCCTGCCTGGGAACGGACAGCGCGGCCAGTGCGCAGAGTCTGCATATTTTGGATGAAGCGGCTTTTACAGCCCGTGCTTTTCCGGAAATTTCCCCGGAAACAGTTATTGCCATGTCCACGCGAAACGGGGCTGCGGCTTTGGGACTGGCAAATCATTTCGGTTCCCTCCAACCCGGCAGGGCGGGTGCATTTACTTATATTCCCATTGAAAACTGTTTATCTTCAAATCTTTCGGAGCGTATTATTCATGAAACAAGTGCCTGATTATTGGTTCCCGAATCAAAACAATGTCCGTGTCGGACGGATCAGTTATATGAACGTGGCCCCGGTCTATTACGGCCTGAACAACGGGCACAAACCCGGGTGGATGGATATGGTCTGCGCACCGCCTGCCACCCTGAACGCCATGCTCGCAAAGGGGGATCTGGATGTCAGCCCCGTATCTTCGGCCGCGTATGCCCGGCATCCGGATCAGTGGCTGCTGCTGCCGGATCTTTCCATTTCCTGTTTCGGAGAAGTCATGAGTGTTATTATTGTCAGTCGCCATCCTTTTGAAGAACTTAGCGGAAAGACGGTGGTGCTGACCCGGGAATCGGCCACGGCTGCGGCCCTGTCCCGTTATCTGTTTGCATCCCGGGGAATCCGCCCCATTATCCGCACCGGAAAAATCCGCTGCCCCGATGATCTGCCGGAAAAAGCCGGGGCAGCGCTGCTTATCGGCGATGCGGCCCTCCGCCGGGACTGGGCCGCCCGCTTTGCCCATATATGGGATCTGGGGAAAATGTGGCTGGACCACAGCGGCCTGCCCTTTGTTTTTGCCCTCTGGGCCGTTCGGCGTTCCTATGCGGAAAAATACCCGGAAACCGTTTCTGCTGTGATCCGGGCTTTCCGAAACTCCAAAAAGCAGGGGGAACAGCATCTTCACCGGATTCTGCCTGCGGCATCCCAAAAACTGGATATCCCTACTGATGTATGCGGGCAGTATTACAAACAACTGCATTATGACCTCAGTCCCTTACAGATTCAGGGGCTGTCACATTTTTTCCGGGGACTCTGCAAAGAAAATATCATCCCCCGGCCGGTGCGGCTTTCTTTTTTTAAGGAATCTGAGATGTTTCGCGGTGCATGCGCTGCCTGATCCGGGTTCCCTTAAGCAAAAATACAATTTTTGCACTCCTTCGGAAACTTTTCAATCTGCTGAGAACATAGTGTTTAAGATAATTATTCCGGGCAGGCCGGGTGAACACAGTGAACCCCGGCATCCTGAATCTGCCGGGGTTCATACCTCACCCCGGCCTGCAGGAAAGCCCAAATCCATTTTCTTAAACACTATCGTCTGCCCCCGGGTCAGCAGCATCGGCCCCTGCAACGGGAAAAGTAAGGGATTTTGATCCATTATCATAATTTTCAGAGGCAAATTCATTATGCTGCATAAAAAATTCATTATTCGGGAACTGGCATCTGCCCCCAGACAGTCCGCAGTTTTTATCTTATGCGTGATACTTTCCCTGATGGCATTGACCACTTTAAACGGATTCAGTGAAAGCATCCGTCATTTCCTGCTGAAAGATGCCCGTGCTTTGCAGGGCGGGGATATTATTCTCCGTTCCCATTTTCCCTTTTCCGCCACCCTGCTGGCAAAGGTAAGGGAAATGGAAGAACAGGGAAAAGCACAGAATACCCCTGTGTATGAATTTTATTCCATGGTCCGTTCCCTGCATTCCGCAGATGACGGCCGCGGCGAGCAGTCCCTGCTGGCGGATCTGAAAATCGTGCATCCGGAATATCCTTTTTACGGAAAAGTGGAACTGCTTTCCGGAAGACCCCTTTCCGCTGTTTTGCAAAAAGGGAATGTCATTGCAGAACAGAATCTGCTGGACCGCATGGGCCTTCAGGTGGGGGATGCCCTGCATGTGGGCAAAGCGGTGCTGACCATTGCGGATGTGCTGCGCAAAGAACCGGACAGGCCCGTCACTTTCCTTTCTTTCGGTCCCCGTCTTTTTGTTGCGGCAGCCGATACAGAAGCCCTGGATCTGATGAAAAAAGGAAGCCGGGTGCGGTATTATATCCTCTTGAAAATTCCGGAAAAGGAAAACCCGGATCAGATTGTTTCCCAATTGGAAAAGGCTGCGCTTGCAGATCAGGAAAGGGTGGAAAGCTACCGGGATGCACGATCCCGGATCAAACGTTTTTTTGATAATTTTTTCTTTTTCCTGGCACTGATTTCCATTTTTACCCTGCTGCTGGCGGGTATCGGTATCCGCACAACAGTGGATGCCATTTTCCGGGAAAAGGAAAGAAGTATCGCCACCCTGAAAGCCCTGGGTGCAGACACTTCTTTTATTCTCAGCAATTATTTGGTTTTTATCGGCATCATGGGAATGATCGGCTCTCTGGCCGGACTGGGTGCCGGTATTGCATTACAGTATGTCCTGCGGCGGTTTTTCGGAAATCTGCTGCCCCCGGATATGCATATTCTCATTTCCTGGCAGATGATTGCGGAAAGTCTGCTCACAGGCATTCTGAGTACGGGGATTTTTTCCTTTCTTCCTCTTTTCCGCCTCCGGAATGTCCATCCGGCCGCGGTATTCCGCATGGAAGCGGTGCAAAGCAGCAGAGGATCCCTTTACCGGATTTCCCTTGCACTGATTTTTCTTTATTTTGTCTCTATGGTATTCCTGCATATGGAAGAGATAAAAACAGGTATATGGTTCATTTCGGGCATGGGAGTGCTTATCCTGCTGACAGCGCTGGCATCCCGGGCAATTCTGTATATTCTCCGGCGCATCCCCTGCCCTTCCCTGCTGCTCCGGCAGGCGGTAAAAGGTCTGTTTCGGCCCGGCAATGCCACATCTTCTGTTATTATTACCCTGAGTGCCTCCCTGTCGCTTATTTTTACAATATTTCTGCTGGAAGAAAACCTGGACGCGGTCTTTGTCCGTTCGTATCCGCCGGATGCCCCCAATCTTTTTTTTATTGACATTCAGCCGGATCAGGCACAGGAAGTTGCAGAAATGCTGCGCGGGGAAATAGCAGGAAAACCGCCTGAATTTTATCCCATTATCCGGGCGCGGCTGGTATCGGTCGGCGGGGAAAAAA
This sequence comes from Desulfobacteraceae bacterium, assembly GCA_011390755.1. Lineage (GTDB taxonomy): Bacteria > Desulfobacterota > Desulfobacteria > Desulfobacterales > Desulfococcaceae > JAABRU01. Next base: position 4,324 of record JAABRU010000099.1, read on the forward strand.
TTGACAGAAGAAAGGAAAACAGACGCAGACGGGATAATCTGAGCCGGGCCTTTAACCTGACCTACCGGGATCATCTGCTGGAAGATGAAGTTATGCGCAAAGGAAAAAGCATATTCCGGGATGATATGGAAGGTTTGCAGGTTTCGGTTCTGGATACGGTGGTGGAAATGAGAAAAATGGATATCGGAGATGAAATTGTTTTCAAAATTCAGGGAATTCCTGTAAAAGCCACTGTTTCCAGCATCCGCGGCAGAAGGGGAAAATCTGTGAAACCCTTTTTTTATTTTGTATTTCCCGAAAACTCTCTGCTCAAAGATGCGCCCCAGAGCATTTTTACGGCTGTGCGTGTTCCGGAGGAACAGATGGCGGAATGTCAGCGGCGGATAGTTTCCCGTTATCCCAATATCAGTGTCATTGATGTCAGCGCAACCCTTTCGGCTTTTTCCGGCATCATGCAGCGGCTTTCCAAAATTATCCGCTTTTTCACCCTGTTCAGTATTGCCGCGGGTATTCTGATTATTATCAGTTCCATCCTGGCCACCCGTTATGCCCGCATCCGGGAGGCGGTATATTATAAAATTCTGGGAGCCGGCCGCGGTTTTATTCTGAAAATTTTTACCCTGGAAAACCTGCTGACCGGAAGCATCAGTGCTTTCCTTGCGCTGCTGGTTTCCCAGACCGCTGCATGGCTTATCTGCTCCCGGTATTTTGATATTGACTACCGGTCTTATATAACGGAAAGTATGTGGATGACGGGCATTACTGTCATTTTGCCCCTATGCATCACTTATCCTTTTACCCTTTCCATTCTGAAGCAGAAACCGGTATCATTTTTGCGGGAGCAGGCAGTGGAATGAATTTTTTCAGCATCCTCCATATCATCCTGCATTTTGCCCTGCCGGGATGTATCGCGCGTCTGTTTTTTCGGGAAAATTTCCGGCAGGCATGGCTGATTATGATCGCCACTATGGTGGTGGATGCGGATCATTTGCTGGCGGAACCGGTGTATGATCCGAACCGATGCAGTATCGGATTTCATCCCCTGCACAGTGCTGCCGCCATCGGCATATACCTGCTGATGAGTTTTGTCCCCCAATCCCGGAAAATCCGGCTTGCGGGCATCGGGCTCCTGATTCATATGGCAGTGGACTGGAGCGACTGTCTGATATAATCTGTCTGATGCTGCGCCATTCCCGCGAAAGTCCGCGGGGCGAACACAGGGATTGCCCCCTGCATCTCAATGTCACTGACTGAAAAAGGCCGTGAGTCCCAAACTGAAATTTTGGGACTGAAATTATTACATATTATTCTGACAAACTTTCAGTTTGGCACTCCGTAATTTTCTTAAGTCAATGACATTGCCTGCATCTTTCGGATAAAAACGGGTATTGTATTTTGCTAGTGGGTCAAAAAGGCTGATGCATTAAATATCTGACTGCAGGGGCGTATTGCATAGGCCCGGCATGGGCCGCTCCGGGGGCATATGCAGTACGCCCTTACAGAAAAAATCAACGGATTTGACCCATCATCTGTATTTTTTTGGGAAAACCCTTACTCCCTTCTTCCCGATTTTTTTACAGGGAAAAAGGAACTTCAGATTTAGGGAAAGGAATGATTTATGGATACATATCTCCTGCGCTGTCTCTCCTGCGGAACCCGGAACCGGATTCCTGCTGCCAACATCGGCAAAACAGCCAAATGCGGTAAATGCGGCAGTTCTGTGGATACCGAAATTTTGAATACCGCTCATCCCCTGATTGTGACTGACCGTAATTTTCAGGAGCGGATCATGCAGGCCCCTTTGCCGGTTTTGCTGGACTGCTGGGCACCCTGGTGCGGTCCCTGCCAGATGATGGCCCCCCTGATGGATCAGCTGGCCGCGGAATGGAAAGGAAGAATCCTTGTCTGCAAATTGAATGTGGATGAAAACCCGCTGACTTCGGACCGTTTTCAGATCCGGAGTGTTCCCACGCTGCTGATTTTTGACAGGGGGCAGTTACAAAACAGCCTGACCGGTGCCCTGCCGAAACATCAGATAGCGCAGGCAATGAAAAACTGGCTGTAATCTGTTTATACCATTACTTAAAAGATTTCCGGTTACCGCATTTCCCGAAAGTACTGCGTACATGAATTTTTCCTCTGCCGGATACCCCGAAATGTTTTAAGTATCAGTATATATGAAAGTGTTTGCGAAAAACCGGCCCTTCGGCCTTAATTTTCACACTCCGCGCAGCTTTCATGCTTTTCGTTGTGACCGTCCCGTCATGGCCGTTTATATGAAAGTCTCCCCGCGCAGCCGTTCCCACGCTCCGCGCGGGAACGGGCTGCGGGACGCTTCCTTGTCCCGTACAAAAAACTTTCATGCTTCGTTGTGACTGTCCGGCCATGGCCCTTTATCAGTACATATACATAAACATTTGTTCTTTCTGCATTTCCCGCGCCTGCTGCAGGTGATCCGGCAGGCCCTGCAGCAGATCCCCGATCATCATACGAATGGCAGCACTTAATTTCTGCGTCAGTGTTTGGGGCACATGATACCGGATTTCATAAATATCCGCGCTGCGGCTGCGGGCCAGGAGAAGATCGTCGCTGGTCATCAGTTGGTCCACAAGATGCAGTTCCAATGCCCGGATCGCATACCAGAATTCTCCGGTAGTCACTTTTTCAATCTCCGCACGGCTGCGGTGCATTGCAACATGCTCTTTAAAAAGATGGTGAATATTTGCCATTTTTTCAGCAGTTTTCTCCCGTCCCCTGTCTGTTATTTCCCCGAACATGCTCAGGGTTCTCTTATATTCTCCGGCCGTAATCTGCTCGTAATCAATACCGTGTTTCTCCAGAAAACGGTGAAAATTGGGCATCGCAATAATGATACCGATGGAACCGATAATGGCATAGGGCGCGGCCACCAGATGATCCGCTACACAGGCCATCATATAACCGCCGCTGGCGGCCGCATTGTCCACGGCAACGGTCAAAGGGATATTTCTGTCTTTGATTCTCTGTAACTGGGAAGTTGCCAGACCGTAGGAATGCACCAGTCCCCCAAAACTTTCCAGGCGAAGGATCACCTCATCTTCCCTGTCGGCCACAGACAGCAGGGCTGTAATTTCCTCCCGCAGGTTCCGGACGGCACTTGCGGAAATATCTCCTTTGAAATTCAGCACAAAAACCTGTTTCTTCTTCTTTTCCCTTTTTTTTCCCGCCTTTTCCGCGGATGCTTCATATGCATCTTCATCCAGGATATGTTTTTCCAGATCAAGGCGCATGGATTCATATTTGTCATTGAGTTTTTCTGCATGTATGCTTTCCGTCCGCGTTCCTTCCTGTTTTCGGATCAGCATCATCACAGTGAAAATGACCAGAAGAACTGAAACTGCGATACTCAGGGTTTTTGCCAGAAACACAGCGGATTTGTACAAAAAATCTTTCAAACCGGAACCTCCTTTGTTTATGTTTTAAAATTTAGGACTTACGCAGTTGAAATATAATCTGCTGTTTTTATTGACTGTCAATTTTTAAGGCACATAATAAATTCAAACAATTAAAATTCAACTGCGTAAGTCCTAATTTTTACAAACGATTCTTCCTTTGAAGCGGGAAGAGAATGAAAAATTATTGCTTTGAAAAGCATCTTGCCCTATAAATAAATCCATGCCGTTTCCCTAAGGAATTTTTCTCCCCCCTTTGAAAAAGAGGGGGGAAAAGTGTCTTCCCCTTACGTCAGCGGCATTGATTAAGTAACTTCCGGAAATTTTTATCATCCGTTATTCAGAACTAAAGTAACTGCCTTACCGGAAGTTTTGAAAACCGCAGAAAACCGCAGATATGCACGGATTACAGAAACCGGTTCATCCGTATGCATCTGTGTGTATCTTTGGTTCAATTTTGATGAACCTGTAAAAAGTCAGATTTTGAAAATTGCTGTTATAAAATCAGTATATTCATATGCATCAAAACCTGATTTTCCGACTTTTTACAGAATTATCCATTTTACGGCTCCGGATTTCTTTCAAATTACACATCCGGAACCCAGGAATTATTATTATGAAAAAAATGAAGATCTGCAAATTATTTTTTGTCTTTTTAACAGCGGTTCTTTTTCTTCCGGTTCAGGCCCCTGCTGCCGAACAGTCGGTCCGCCTGATTGTCCCCGAATGCAGAAGCTGAGGTGCAGTATCCGGGATAAGTTCTATCCTTTACAATATTGAAGGCATCCGCCGTGTTACTCTGGATTCGGAACAGAATACCGTTGATGTAGTATATGATACATATCTGACAAATACTGCTGAAATGGAAGCATCACTCCATGCGGGCAGTTATACCGTGCTTGAAATAATCCTGCCTGAAGACACTTCCCCTGAGGAAAATCCCGCTGATAATCCTGCAGAATCGGATTCGGGTGAAAATTCCGGGGAAGACGGGGACAGCGGCTGTTTTATTTCTGACCTGAATACTTCCCGCCATACGTTGGGCAGATAATCGCTTCTGATTATCCTTATTAATGCGAATGAAGGGTTAAATCAGGTGCTGTAAAATCAGCCGCCTATGAAGTCAGTTCCGGAAGTCTGATTTTATAATACCCTGTTTTTACTTCATCCGAAGTTTCTGACTCTTCATTGGCATTATTAATTATTATCCATTTTTTAAGGAGTTATTTATGCATCTCAGCATGAAATATCAGTACCTCATTCCGACAGTACTGCTTATTTCCGTCGGCATGATTTTTTCTGCAGCGGTATCTTTTTTTATGGAAAAAGATGCCCTGGAAAAATCAGCCTATCATCATATCATTCATATATCTGAAATGACAGAGCAAAATATTGGTGAATGGCTGGAAGAGCAGAAAAAGGATATTCGCTACATGAGTCGCCATAAATTATACACGGTTGCGCTTATGGACGGACATATCGCGCAGAATGCCAGAAAAACAGTCAATGCAGAGCTGCCGGAAATAAAAAAAGATTTTGTACTTTATGAATATCTTTGTATCGCAGATGCCAAAGGGGATATTATCGCTTCGTCTGATGAGGATATGATATTGAATATCGCGCATCTGGATTTTTTTAAACAAAAGAAAAAGGGAGAAACAATTATTACGGATATTGTCGAATGCCCGATAAATAAAGCTCCCTGTTTTATTGTGTCTTCTCCCATTGTATTCAATGATAAAATTCTGGGAGTATTTTTCGGCATTATAGAACTGCATGACTTTAATAATTATTTCATCAATTCTGCCAAAATCGGCAACGACGGTTATGTTTTCCTGTACAGTCGGGAGGGAATATTTATATCCTTTCCGGATCAGACAAAAATTCTGACATCGGGCATCAGCGATTTAAAAAAATACCGGAAAATAGAGGCAGGTCTCTTTTCCTATCTGTCTGAAGGAAAAGAATACCTTGCAGCCGTCACTGCAAACGGGTTTACGGGGTGGAATATCGGGGTTTCCGTTCAGAAATCCAATATTTTTTCCCCGATACGCCGCATGGGGATCATGAATGCCGGTATTGTGGGGCTTACAATTCTCGTCATGATAATTCTGATCCTTTTTCTTATAAACACAACGGCAAATCCTCTGAAAAAAATCGGGAAGGGACTGACAGAAGCCGGCAGACAGATTTCCCGCATATCCCGGCAGATAACAGAATCCGGCCGGATTCTGTCAGAAGGCGCGTTAAGTCAGTCCGCATCCATTGAGCAGACATCGGCTTCTCTGGAAGAAATGTCGGTCATGACCCGGCGGAACGCGGATAATGCGGAACAGGCAGACAGGTTTATGAAATCTGCCAAAGAAGTAGTGGAAAAAGCAGGCAGATCCATGAACAGACTGACTGCCACCATGACAGAGTTGCGCCGGGCCAGTGACGATACTTTCCGTATTATCAAAACCATTGATGAAATTGCTTTTCAGACCAACCTGCTGGCACTGAATGCCGCAGTGGAAGCCGCACGGGCCGGGGAATCCGGTTCCGGATTTGCCGTAGTGGCCGGGGAAGTCAGAAGTCTGGCTTTGCGGGCCGCAGAAGCCGCGCGCAGTACATCTGCCCTGATAGAAGAAACAGTAAATAAAATCAGACTCGGCACAGATATGGTCGGTTCCGCGGATGAAGCTTTCCGTGAAGTAGCAGATAAATCTTCCAAAATCAGTGAGCTGCTGAGTGACATTTCTGCCGCATCTGCCGAGCAGGCCCAGGGCATTCAGCAAATCAATAATTCGGTATCCCTGATGGAACAGGTGACACAGAAAAATACAGTCAATTCGGAACAGACAGCGGATGCTTCCCGGGAAATGCAGAAAATGGCAGAGCAGTTGAATGATTTTGTAAGTAAACTGAATCTCTTATTGCATGGGGGCAGGCAGTCTCCGCAGGAAATCAATGCGGCCCGGACATCAGAGCAGAAAATATAAATGCGAATGAAGGGTTAAATCAGGTGCTGTAAAATCAGCCGCCTATGAAGTCAGTTCCGGAAGTCTGATTTTATAATACCCTGTTTTTACTTCATCCGAAGTTTCTGACTCTTCATTGGCATTATAAATTCGAGTATAAGCAAAACAGTGCAAATGACCGGATTCCGGCTTTCAGGAGTTCACGAAAACCGGGAACCGGGAAATCCGCCGGATGACTTTCTGCACCATTTTGGTCACACTCATAATTCCGCACGGAAAAACAGACAGTCCCGGCAGGCGGTCCGGACAGGATTTCCGCACGGAAAAATCTTCCCGGCCGGCGGGGCATTCCTTTTTCACAAGAGGAAAAACGGATGCGTCTGTAAAAAGTCAAAGAACCCGTCACTCCGGCAAAAACCGGAGTCCGCAACTGTTTGGAAATAGGGGATTGGGGCTTCCGCCGAAATGACGGTGATGCTGAATTTCAGACTTTTTACCGGTTCATCAAAAACTGATTTTTAAAGGAGAGCAGAATGAAACAGCAGGAATATATACAACTGGAAGAAAAATACGGCGCGCATAATTACAAACCCCTGAATGTGGTCTTATCCCGCGGGCAGGGCGTATGGGTATGGGATACGGACGGCAAAAAATATCTGGACTGCCTGTCAGCCTATTCTGCCGTGAACCAGGGCCACTGCCATCCCCGGATTATGCATGCCATGATCGAACAGAGCCGACGGCTGACTCTGACCTCCCGCGCATTCCGCAATGATCAGCTGGGACTGTTTTATAAAGAACTCTGTGAACTGACCCGATCCCACAAAGTGCTGCCCATGAACAGCGGGGCAGAGGCTGTGGAAACCGTTATCAAAACGGTGCGCAAATGGGGGTATCAGGTCAAAGGAGTACCGGAAGATCATGCTGAAATTATTGTCTGTGCAGATAATTTTCACGGACGCACCATCACCATTGTGGGATTCAGCACCGATCCCGGCTCCCGTGAGGGCTTCGGCCCTTTTACCCCCGGATTTACCATCATTCCCTTCGGAGATGCGGAGGCTCTGGAAGCCGCCGTAAAGCCCAATACGGTCGGTTTTATGGCGGAACCCGTACAGGGCGAAGCCGGGGTTATTATTCCGCCCGCGGGGTATCTGCAAAAAGTACGGAAAATCTGTACCCAAAAAAATATCATGCTCATACTCGATGAAATCCAGACCGGTCTGGGCAGAACCGGTAAACTGCTGGCAGAAGAGCATGAAGGCATTGAAGCCGATCTGACCCTGATCGGAAAAGCCCTTTCCGGGGGATTTTATCCGGTTTCCGCAGTGCTTTCCAATTCCGAAGTGCTGGGAGTGCTCAAACCCGGGGAACACGGCAGTACCTTCGGCGGCAATCCCCTGGCCTGCGCGGTGGCCCGGGCTGCCATCAAAGTGCTGACAGAAGAAAATCTCATTGAAAATGCCGAAAAAACGGGGGCCTATTTTCTGGATGAACTGAAAAAAATCAAAAATCCCAGCGTGAGGGAAGTCCGGGGGCTGGGTCTGATGATCGGAATGGAATTTCATTCCGAAGCCGGAGGCGCGCGTCAGTATTCGGAGAAACTCATGGAAAGCGGAATCCTCTGCAAAGAAACCCATGACAATATCATCCGTTTTGCACCGCCGCTGGTCATCAGCAAAAAGGAGATTGACTGGGCACTGGAACGGATAGAACCCATTATTCGCGAAAAGTGAAGGAGAAGAATATGAAAAAAGATTTTATTCATACAGATGATTACTCCGCAGATGAAATTTCGGGCATTCTTGCACTGGCCGCGGAAGTCAAAACCCGTTTTAAAAAAAGGGAAAACTACAAACCCTTTCAGGATCATTCCCTGGCAATGATTTTTGCAAAACCGTCTGCCCGCACACGTATTTCTTTTGAAACCGGATTTTACCGGCTGGGCGGTCATGCACTGTATCTCAGCCCCCGGGATATTGATATGGGAAAGCGGGAGCCTGTCAGGGATATTGCACGGGTAATCAGCCGCTATAATGATATGATTATGGCCCGGCTTTTCGATCATGCCCATATTCTGGAACTGGCAGAATATGCGGATGTTCCCGTCATCAACGGTCTGACGGACTATAACCATCCCTGCCAGATTATGGCCGATATTTTTACGGTAAAAGAACGGCGGGGGCATCTGGATGATCTCAAAATTGCCTATGTGGGAGACGGCAATAATATTGTCCATTCCTGGCTGCGGCTGGCAGCAGTACTTCCCTTTCATTTTTCCTGTGCCTGTCCGCCCGCGTATCCGCCCGATGCGGATACGGTCAGACGGGCAAAAGATGCGGGTATATCCGAAATTGAAATCCTGCATGATCCGGTATCGGCCGTTAAAAATGCGGATGTGGTTTATACCGATGTGTGGGCATCTATGGGAAAAAAACATGAAGCGGAAGAGCGGAAAGCAAAATTCCGGGGATTTCAGGTTACGGATGCACTCATGCAGCAGGCCGGGGAAGACGCGATCTTTCTGCACTGCCTTCCGGCCAACCGGGGACTGGAAGTCAGCGACAGTGTAATGGAATCCCCCGCATCCGCGGTTTTTGACGAAGCGGAAAACCGGATGCATGTGCAAAATGCCATTATGCTGCGGATTGCGGGAAAGGCATAAGAGGCAAGCAGGATGCAGGGCCGTGCATCTTCTGCTTCACTGCTTCCAGTTTATATCCTCTTTTCCGCAGATATGATTGCAGTAACGTGCCAGCACAAAAAGATAATCGGAAAGACGGTTGATATAAGCGGGTATATTTTTCACCGGTATATCTTTGGGATGATCACCGAAAGACTGCTCTTTCCCCTCTTCCATGTCTTCCGGCATTGCATTCAGGGAAATGATACGCCGCTCTGCCCGGCGGCAGACGGTTCTGGCAATATGGGACCAGGCCGCAGACATGTGTCCGCCCGGAAGAATAAAAGATCTGAGCGGGGGTAAAACCGCATCCATCCGATCAATGGCCTGTTCCAGTCTGTCGATCCGCTCCCGGCCGAAAGATGCCGGGGGCTGTAATGAGGAGGAATCCGGAGATGCCGCCAGAAATGCACCGGCTGCCAGCAGATCCGACTGAATCTGCTGAATTTCCCCAATCAGTCCCTCCTGTTCTTCCGGCAGAGAAGCGGTCAGCGCTCCCAGCACAGAACCCAGTTCATCAATTTCACCATAGGCCTCCACTCTTTCATGACACTTGGGAACCCGTTCCCCGCTGAACAGGCTGGTTTTTCCCCGGTCTCCGCCGCGGGTATATATTTTCATTCTTTATCCTCCTGTTATGTCAATATTAAAAATGCGAATTAAGGGTTGAATCCGGTAATGTAAAATCAGTTGCCTATAAAGCCTGCCTGCTACGTCTGATTTTATAATATGCTGTTTTTACTGATTCCGGAGTTTTTGACTCTTAATTGGCATTAAAATAACGGGTGACATTATTGGACTGTCAAATATGATGAATATGTAAAAAATCCGAAATCCGGGTTTTTCGGCAATTTAACATGCTGATTTTATTAAGACTGAACTCCGGTAAAAAATCCAAATTTCAAAAATCGCTGTTAATAAAATCAGCAGATTAATATATATCAGAACCTGATTTTCCGACTTTTTACGAGATCATGTTTCTGCACACTCAGAAAAGCTGCGGAGGAGTGCCGGACGGAAAGTCCGGCAGTCTTCCAAACTTTCAGTTTGGACTCCTCCGTCCGGACTTTTGAAAAGGGTAAAAAATTTATTTGACATTCCAATTATCTGCCGGGGCGTACTGCATAGGCCCCGAAACTCCCGTATAAAAGATTTTCATGTTTCGCTGTGAATGTAAGGCATGGCCGTTTATAACATATTCACTGCATAATGGGCAAGGATTTCAAAAACAGACTGTTTCCTTGCCAGAAAGGAAAAATTCTGTTATTTTTACTGAATATCTTATTAACAAATCTCTTTTCAGGAATCGCAGGGAGTAAGTCATGACGGAATACACTTGTAAAAGAATTATCCTCCTGTCTTTGCCAAAACCCGATCTGAAAGACAATACAGGGGATGCGGATCGGCTGGTCGGGGCTTTGAAAAAAAAAAGCGGATGTGAAAATGTTTTTATTGATTTGGATCTGCTGCGGAAAATTCCCGCACTGCTTCGGGAATATGATTATACAGTCCGCTGTATTGTGTGCAGAGAAAGGAAAGGTCTGAGTCTTCTCGGACTGACTGCCGGGGAGGAAAAACGTATTGCTGCGGGTCTGGCCGTGGATTTGGGAACCACCCGTGTTGTGCTCCGCCTGCTGGATCTGGCTTCGGGCGATGTGCTGGGGGAAAGTGCCTTTGACAATCCGCAGATTTCCGTTGCCCCGGATATTCTGGCAAGAATCCACTTTTCCGACAGGGAAGGGGGATTGGAAAAACTGCAGCAGATGGTCATCGGACAGCTCAACCGGAGTCTTTCCGAACTCTGCGCATCCTGCGGTCTGAGCCCGGAGGATGTTTATCTGCTTGCTTTGGCCGGAAATACGACCATGACCCATCTCTTTATGGGAATCACTCCCCACTGGATGATCCGGGAGCCTTATATTCCCGCAGTCAACAATCCCGGATTTCTCCGGACTTCGGAACTGGGCATTGCAGCGGCGGCCCATGCACGGATTTTTATCTTTCCCAATGTGGGCAGTTATTTCGGGGGCGATCTGCTGGCGGGGATTCTCTTTTCCGGCATGAATCAGATGGAAGATACGGCCATTCTGGTGGATGTGGGAACCAACGCGGAAGTGATTCTGGGCAATAAAGACTGGCTGGTGGCCTGCGCGGGGGCTGCAGGGCCTGCACTGGAAAGCGGAGTGGCCCGCATGGGCATGATGGCCGGGCCCGGGGTTATTGACAGTGTGGAAGTGGACCGGGAAAGCAGGGAATTCCGTTTCCATACCATTGATAATCTGCCCCCCAAAGGCATGTGCGGTTCCGGTATCATTGATCTGGCGGCCCATCTTTTTCTTTCGGGAATGATGGACATCCGCGGCAGACTGGTTCCGGAAAAATGCGGCAGACATCTGACGGAAAAAGACGGAATGCCTTTTATCGTGGTCGTCCCCGCGGACAAATCCGCCAGTGGCGATGACCTGGGTATGAGTCAGGCCGATATTGACAGTCTGATCCGATCCAAGGCCGCCATGTACACCATTCTCCGCACTCTGACCCGGACAGTGGGGATGGAACCCGAAGAACTGCGGAAATTCTATGTGGCCGGCACCTTCGGCTCCTTTATCAAACCCCGGTCGGCCATTGCCATCGGCATGATTCCGGACCTGCCCCCGGAATCTTATAAACCGCTGGGCAACAGCTCGCTTGGCGGCGCGGCTTTGGCGCTGATGACCGAAGATATTCTGAAAGAAAGTGAAAAAATCCGGAACCGCATCACCTATATCGAGCTCAACGTCAATCAGGAACTCATGCTCCGTTTCAGCGCTGCCAAATTTCTGCCCCATACTGATCCGGGGCGTTTTCCTTCTGTAAAAGTGTGGGGCTGATCCATTCTCTTTGTACCGCTGATGAAAAACGGGGAGGAACCTGCCTGCACAGGCCGGTGACCTGATTTACAGTTGTATCATTTTTTCCTGCCTCCCCTGCTCCGGAGTTTCCGCCTGAGCTTTTTCACCTCCGCGGGACTCAGCCCGGTTGCCGCGGCAATCTGTTCTTCGGACAGCAGCTGCATTTTCAGCAGATTCAGGGCGGTATTTTTAATACCCATCCGAATTAGTTCCTGACCGGCCACGGTTTTTTCCAACGGTGTCAGTTGTATCATTTTTTCGCATCCTCCAGGGCCGGATCCGAAAAACGCTGTAAAATTGCATATTCCAGCAGTTCATCCAGAATTTTTGTTTTTGCTTCCGGCAGTTCCGGGGAATGTATCTCCGCATCCCACTGACGGACCGCGTCCGGCAGTTTTTCCTTTTTTTTCCATACCAGCGGTTTGAGCACAGTCAGCGGGGAGGGTTTTGTGCCCATCTCTTCCAGCAGATCCGGCAGGTAGCAGACAATGAGACGGGAAGGCTCTACTGCTCTGTCAACTTTGATTTTACGAGTTGAAGAGTACAGAAAAACCGGATTTTTTGAAAAAATCCGGTTTTTGCAACTCACAAAATCAAGATTGACAGAGTACTACGCAGCAAAGCTGGCAGTTGCCGGGATCAGGCGATTTATCCCTAAACAGCACCACGGCTGTAAAAGGTTTGTCTTCGTCATTCTGCCCGTACCATGTGCTGATCTCCCGGAAAAACCGCCAGTAGATTCTGCCGTCCGGATATGCCTGGAATTCGGCAAACAGGTTCCCGGCCCGCCCGTTTTTCGACCGGAAGTATCCGTCCATGCGCTTTTCCGTTGTCTTGGTTGTAATACTTTCAAAGACATATTCATCTTCGGGTTCCAGACCGATCAGGTCAAAAAGGGACTGCGGATCAAATTTGAACAACTCATAAAATAAGGTATCTGTTTTCATATCCCATCCCAATGTCATTGACGTAAGCAGAGTATTCCCCTCCCCCGGCGGGAGGGGTCAGGGGAGGGGGAAGCAGCGGACTGTAATTAAAGACCCTTTTCACCCTCCCCCTGCCCCTCCCTCAGGGGAGGGGAGTCTTAACATTGTATCCCATCCATAATCAGAAAATTTCTGAAAAGCAAATTCTTTTGCAGCTGATGTTTCTGTCTTTTTTCAAAAAATTGTTTCAGACAATTCTGAAATGATTCCGTATCACCGGCAGATTTCAGCATACGGAAAAGGGAGTCTGAAATTCAGAAGTTCAGTTTGTTCCGGTGCTGAGTATATCAGGCGAAATATACAGAAAGGGAAAAGATGCATTAATCAATGAGCGGAGTACGGAAACGACATTCAGCAGGATTGAAAGCCGGGGTGGCAACTGAAGCAGTAAAACAGGAAAAAATGATGTCACAACTGTCCGGTGAATACGGGGTGCATCCGGACCGGATCACTCAATGGGAAAAAAAGATGCTGGCAGACCTGCCGGATATATTTTCGGACAAAAGGAAAAAGAAAACCGGGGAAACCGAAGAACTCCGGGCAGAACTTTATCGTCAGATCGGTCAGCTCAGGGCTGAACCGGACCGGCTTTAAAAAAAATCTGAACGGCTCAGTGGATGAAAAGAAGAAACTGATCAGGCCGGATCATCCGGAAATATCAGCCGGTCGGCAATGTGATCTGCCGGGAATTTCCCGATCCGGGTATTATACTGATCCAATTTTGGTTTTTCCAAAAACAGACACAAAATCTTATAACATGTCCGCCAAACAGTTGCGGTTGACAGTTGAAGCAAATTTCGTGCCTGGAAAAACCAAAATTGGAGTACTATATATTACCTCCCCAGAGGAGAAAATGCTAATAATGAACAACTGATGCGCTTAACCGACGAAGAGTACACCAGGACATCCTTTTTACGGGAGTCGGCGGCTGACAGCCCGGCTGAGACACCGGGGGCATGAAGTAAACCCGGAAAGTGTGAGTCGTCTGATGAAGAAAATGGGTACTGATGCCTTATATCAGAAACCGTTTCTGAGTAAATCATCAGAAGAGCATAAAAAGTACCCATATCTGCTGCGGGGACCTGTAATTAAACGGCCGGACCGGGTCTGGTCAGGCGGTATTGCATATATCCGGATGAGACATGGTTTCGTGTATCCGGCGGCAGTAACGGACTGGCACAGTCGCTATGTGCTGAGTCATGAAATATCGACAGCTCCGGATTCCGGATTCTGCGTGACAGCTTTGTAAAAGGCAATGAAAACAGTAACACCGGAAATTTTCAATACCGGCCGGGGGAGTCAGTTTACAGGCATGGAATTCACAGAAAGGTTGAAAGACAGAGGGATAAGGATAAGCATGGACGGCCATGGTCGGGCTTTGGACAATGTCTTTACGGAACATCTGTGGCGATCGGTAAAATACGGAGAAGTTTATCCCCGCAGTTATGAAACGGTAAAAGATGCAGCAGCAAATATACGAAATTATTTTGAATTTTATAACAGAGAAAGACTGCATCAGGCATTGAATTATCAAACACCGGAAGAGATTTACTGCAATATGCCATTGCCGGGAACCGGGTGCCATGCCGGGGAAATTCCGGTAGACTTACGGTCTCCTTCCGTTTCCCCTGCATGATCGGAGCCAGAAGGAGTGAACGGTGATGCAGAAAGGAGATTTGCCGGAACTCAGATCAGGAAAGAGGGGTTGTCAGTTTTCCACCTTAAAATTGCCGGATTTTTGTCTTGACAATGGGACACACCCCAAACAAACACACCCTCCATTATTTAATAGAATAATACCCTAACCATTGATTATCAGGCAGATTCCCCTGATAGCAGCCCAAAACAGGTATTATCAGGGAAGATACGCCTGACTTTCCATTGGTGTCCGTTAAAAAATCTGTTCATTTTCTTATTTTTTTTGATATTTTTCATACGGAGCCAGATATGTCAGACACAAAAAAATACCCGTTCCGATCACAGACAGGATTCCCCTCCTGAGGAGGCCGGGGAATAGAAAACCATATACATAAGTGAGTATGGTCAATGATGAATTTCTGCATGTTACTCCAATGCCTGGTTGTCCCTGCAGGATTTGCAAAGGAGTAACATATGAATTTTTCTTAATTTACTATGATTCTATTCTTCGTTGTATCCGCTGCCGACAAACAGTCCGCCTGCAGTTTTCCTGGAATAAGTGACTTTTTTTGCACCTGCCCATTCATATTTTACATAGTCACCTCCGGCTGTTCCTTTTACGACTTCATTATAAACAGGTTCGGCTTTTTCTTTCAGGCTTTCTCCTGCAAGGGTCGGATGAACCAAAAGATTTCCATTTTCCTCCATAATGAACACATAGGGATCTTTTGCAGCTGCATTTGCAAAATCATCAGCTTTTTTTCCACCATCTATGGCACTGACAATCTCATCAACCTGTTTTTTTACAATGTCTTTCATAGCTCCTCCAAAAAATAGTTTCAATAATGAATGATTTCTTCCCTTAGCTCTCAGTTACAATCTGTATAGAATACACTTGCTGCATATGCCTATCATAAATGAATAAGATTTGAAAGAAAAAATGTATTCAGATTGTATTTTTATGGCAGACCCCTGTGCCTGCACTTTTCATGGGGCAGCCATCACGTCAAAGCATTTAAAATGTTACAGAATTTTTGTGATAGTGTTCAGGCGGTTTCCAAATATGAATGTACCGCTTCTGAAGGAGTCAGCGATTGTCCGTTTTTCGGTTTGCATGATGTCACCTCAGGTTTTCCTGCTTCACGGCTTTTTTTGACTATTGGATGGAAAATATGAGACAGTTATGGCAGAATATCAGGGCTTTTTCAAGAAAATATAGGTGCTGTGGAACGGTGGGCACGGAAGCGGTTCATTACAACTGATTATATATCCGCCAGAATCCGGCGCACAGCTTCGGTAAAAGGGATTTTCGCCTGTTCCAGTGCGGCGGCGAATCCCGCGTCCGGGGAAATGCAGGGGTTGGCGTTGACTTCCAGAATCCGGGGATTTCCCTTTTCATCCACGCGGAAGTCCACCCGTGCGTAACCGGATAATCCGAATGCCGTCCAGCAGTCCGAAGCCAGTTTTTTCAGCCTTTCCAGCAGTTCGCTGTCTTCCGGTCCGAAATCAAAGGAACGGGGGGTATGGTGATAGGCAAAGGAGTCCGGGTCCCATTTGGCTTTGTAATCCACAATGCGGATTCTGTCCGACCCGTAATCCTGAAAAATGATTTCCGCGGGCGGCAGCACTTCCGGCCCTTCGAAACCGCAGAGCAGGGAAAGGTTGAATTCCCGTCCTTCGATAAAACGTTCCGCAAAACAGGCCCCGCCCATCATCGGGGCTTTTTCTTTCAGGAGGGGAAGGATGTCTGTTTCGGAGGATGCCTGCACCAGTCCGCTTTCATCCAGCCCGATGGAAGCATGTTCCCATACGGATTTGATAATCCATTTTTCTGAAAGTCCCCCCTCCCTTGAGGGAGGGGCAGGGGGAGGGTGAAAACAGCATCTGATTTCAGATTGTTGCATCTCCCCCTCCCCGGCCCTCCCCCGCTGGGGGAGGGAGAACTTATTTAAGACAGACGTATAGGGTATGGAAGAGGGATAAGGCCCGATCCAGTCGGCTGTGGGCAGACCGTTTGCCCGCATATGGCTTTTGGCCATGATCTTATGGGAAGTCAGCAGCATACTTTCCGCGCAGGCCCCGGTATAGGGCATTCCCATTGCATCCAGGCAGAAGAGCGGCAGATGGATGAGCCGCCCATGCCCGTTCAAAGATTCCACCAGATTAAAGACCGTATCTGTCCGGAAATCCCTCAGACGCTGTACCAGTCCTTCCAGATTGAGACTGCATTCCAGTATTTCGGCGTGGTGGCCGAGGGAAAGAAGTGCCTCTTTCACTGCTTCGGCCTGCACAATCGCATCCTGTGCGTCCGGCGCATCCGAATCTTTCACCGCATCATGGATAATGGCCACGCGCATCAGTTTCCGATCCTTTCGGCTGCGGAATCCACAATGCGGCGGATAAGTTCCCGGTAGGGAATTCCCAGGTGATTGCAGATGATGGGCAGATCCGAATGCTCCGGATGAATACCGGCCAGGGGATTGACTTCCATGAACAGGGGACGGCCCGCTCCGTCGCAGCGCAGGTCAATGCGTCCCGCGTCCCGGCATCCCAGCACCCGCCAGGCATCCAGGGCAACGGCCTCGGCTTCGGCCACCACCGGATCATCTTCAGGACGCAGCAGTTTATAAATGACCAGTTCCTCGCATTTTTCCTTGTTCACATAGGAATACACGCCCTGCTCCGCACTTTCTTTCAGGTGGACTTCCATGCTGCCCAGGATTTCCGCCTTTTTTCCGCTTCCGATGATGGCAGTGGTAAATTCCCGTCCGCTCAGATAGGGTTCCAGCAGCACCGGCTGGCGGAAAGATTCCAGCATACGCCCACAGGCCGGTTTCAGGGCAGAACGCTCCCGGATGATGGAATCCGGTGTGATTCCCTTTCCGGTTCCTTCTGCCAGAGGTTTGATGAAGTAGGGGGGGGCAAAGGGAAGGTCTTCCGCATCGCTGATGTCTTCCACAACACGGAAATCCGAAGTTGCCACGCCCGCATCCCGGATAACCCGTTTGCACATGCCTTTGTGCAGGGTCAGGCTCATGACCAGGGGATCGGAAAAGGTATAGGGAATCTGATACATATCCAGCAGGGCCGGAACCTGGGCCTCACGGCCGATGCCGTGCATGCCTTCCGCGATATTGAAAACCAGATCCCAGCGTTTTCCCGCAAGCAGGGCGGCGGCAAGTTGTCTGGCATGGCCGATGCGCTCGCTTCTGTGTCCCAGGGAACGGAGCGCATCCTCAATGGCCGCCACTGTATCATCTCTGTCAAATTCCGCGGTTTCCTCTTCCGAATACCCCATGGCCAGATATTCGGACCGCAGGTCAAAAGTCAGTCCGATTGTCATCTCCATCAGACATTATCTCCTCATATAAAAGATGATGCCAGCCATATGCCTGATCGAGGGACATACAGAGGACATCGGTAAGACACTGATTGTCCGCCAGCAGGTTCTGCGGACAACCCTTTTCCAGTTCATTGTCAATGCCGGAAGCCGTATAGGTGAAAGGATATAAACGGCATATCAGGGGACGCGTATCCAAAGGCAGAACACAGCCGGTCCCGCTCAGAAACATACAGTCCCCGGACGGCATACGCATGAGAATCCTGCGACTGCCGTCCGAATGAAAAACATGCTGCGCCCATACCGGATCATCGGACTGGTCCGCATAAGCCGGATCAGAGGGGGGCTTATACTCATAGAATCCGGTCAGACCGGTATGCCGGAAAATGCGTTGGGCATCACCGGGGGTGATGTAGATTTCCCTACCCTGACAGCAGGTTTTTCCCTGTCGGGCACAACGCGCACACAAAAATTCATTCTGGGGTAACATGGGCCTCCGAATATTTCAGGTTCAAAGAAAATCAGGGGAGAACCGCAAAAGCGGACTCCCCTGTGCATATGTTCAGCAGATATATTTTTTTCAGGCACAGAGCGGATCGGGATAACAGTACTGTCTGTCCTCGAAATTTTTCAGCAGCAGTGAATCCCCTTCCCTTCCCAGCACATAATCCGGCATGACCGGTATCTTGCCGCCGCCGCCGGGGGCATCAATCACATAGGTGGGCACGGCATACCCGGAAGTATGGCCGCGCAGGCCGCGAATGATCTCCACTCCTTTTGCCACGGGTGTGCGGAAATGGGCCGAACCCGTGATGGGATCGCACTGATACAGGTAATAGGGTTTGACCCGCATTTTCATGAGATGGTGCATCAGGGATTTCATGGTTTCCGTCTCATCGTTGATCCCCTTAAGCAGCACGGTCTGGGACCCCAGGGGAATGCCCGCATCCGCCAGCATTCCGCAGGCGCGGTAGCTTTCGGGTGTGCATTCATCCGGATGTGTGAAATGCAGGCTCATCCAGAGAGGATGATAATTCTTCAGCATCTTTACCAGCTGCGGGGTGATACGCTGCGGCAGTACGGCCGGTACTTTGGTCCCGATGCGCACGATTTCCACATGGGGGATTTCCCGCAGTCGGGACAGAATCCACTCCAGCCGGTCATTTCCCAGCAGCAGGGGATCACCGCCCGAAAGCAGCACATCCCGCACCGACGGCGTGGCGCGGATATAGTCAAAAGCCTTTTCCAACCGGGAACGGGAAGGATGAATCCCTCCGTGTCCCACCACCCGCGAACGGGTGCAGTAACGGCAGTACACCGAACAGAAATCCGAAAGCAGCAGCAGTACCCGGTCCGGATAGCGGTGAACCATGCCGGGCACAGGACTTTGCTTTTCCTCTCCCAGGGGATCATCGGCCTCACCGGGCATCCGCACGGTTTCGTTCAGGCTCGGCATTACGGTACGGCGCAGGGGCTGAGCCGGATCGGCTTCAGATATCAGACTCATATAATAAGGGGTGATGGCCAGGGGCAGTTTCACATCTTCCTGATTCAGGGCCTGACGCTCGGCTTCGGAAAGCCTGAGCATTCTTTCCAGTTCCTCTCTGGTCCGGATACGGTTGCTGACCTGCCATCTCCAGTCATTCCAAATTTTTGCTGTCACTTTTGGATAAAATTTCTTTCGGAAGTTACGGGCTGCCGGGCTGATGGTTCCGGCCCGGTAGGAAGGGAATCGGACAACGCGTCCGATATTTCTCCTTTTGGGAAAAGGAGAAGGGGGCTGCATAGTAGAGGCAGAGTCGGGAGGTTCGTCGTCTGTCTCCCCAACAGCCTCCGGGGCATTTTTCATTACACGCTGATTTACCGGTGATTTCATTGCTCCGATCATATTGTATTTTCCTTTTTATTAGATACAGATAAGGTTGATTCCCTGCCGGGCAGATGCCGAAAACCCGGGGCTGTCTTAAAAAAATCATCTGATTTTTCGCGGCAATATAATGATTTCTGTACGAAAAGCAAGAGAAATTTTCCGCAAGGGTAAAATAATTTAATTAGTTATTATTTCAATTAATTATTTTTATATTAAAATGGTTTGGAAACCTGTAATATCTTTTCTGAAAATCTTTCATCCGGATTTGCCTGCTCTGTTTTTATGTCTTTATTAAAATAATGGTATAATTTTTTCCTGCAACCTGATTTTTCAATATTTGCAGTGCAATTCCGTGCCGCAAAGATTTTATTGAGCAAATCATCATGATATGATATACGATTATTTTGTATTGCAGATTACAAAATCCCCGTCCCTGCGCATTCAATACTGTTGAACCAAAGGACACGGATAAAATAAAAAATCCCGCAGTGCTCTGTCTGCTTTGAAATGATGGGTTAAAAAACCGGAATTTTCCAAACAATCCGGTTTTTCAGCAGAACCGGAGTCACAGATTCAAGATTGACAATGCAGCAGAGCGACGCATAATATTCCGGGAATTCATTTCCGGCGACCGGCTGATAATTCAAACCCGCGGATGTCTCCATGCTGAAAAAGAGAATTGTTTTTTACGGAATTCCGTTCTGTCTGCTGCTTCTGACCGCGATTTTTGCAATGACTTATTTTGTACAGGGAGAAACAATGACGGTTCCGGAAGTGCTTCATTTTCCACAGCATCCGGATATGCAGACCGGGAAACATCCGCCTGCAGAAATGAAAATAATGACCCTGAATATCGCGCATGGCAGAAAAGACGGATTCAGTCAGATACTGCAGGATTCCGCAGGTATCCGTTCCCATTTGGATGACATTGTAAAAACCGTAAAAAAAGAATCTCCGTTTCTGCTGGCCCTTCAGGAGGCCGACGGTCCTTCTCTGTGGAGCGGAAATTTTGATCATGTTGCCTATATTGCAGAAAAAGCCGGTTTTCCCTATGCAATCCGGGGGGAGCATGTCCGGGGCATGGGCCTTTCCTACGGAACGGCGCTGCTGTCCCGGATTTTCCCTGAAAAACCGGTTTCCCTTACCTTTTCACCGTCCCCTCCCACATTTTCCAAGGGATTTGTTTCCGCGGTATTCAGATGGCCCGGAAATCCGGATATGAAAATACGGGCGGTATCGGTTCATCTGGATTTTTCCAGAAAATCCGTGCGGACGCGGCAGATTCACAAAATGGCAAATTTTGTATCGGCAGAAGAACTTCCCTTTGTTATCATGGGGGATTTTAACTGCGGATGGGACAAAGGACGTTCCGAACTGGCAATGATGGCAGGTACAATAAAGGGGAAAACATATCTGCCCGAAGCAGATAATCTCAATACCTTTTACGGAAAAAGACTGGACTGGATTGTGCTTTCTCCCCACTTTGAATTTGGCGATTACCGGGTATTGCCGGACATTCTTTCGGATCATTCGGCCGTGCTTTCCTTTATCCGGGAAAGTGCATCCGGAATAAGATTTCAATCCCTTTGGCAGAACCGGATATGCAGATTTCAGGGGCATCATATCCGGAAAATATCTTCCCCCCTGTATGAGGCACTCTGATGGAATCCCAAAGCATAACGGATCGAAATAAAACGCAAATGATTGAAGATGAAAACCGCAGACTGAAAGAAACCGTCAATAAAATGCTGGAAGACGAAAACCGTCATCTCAAAGAAACGGTGAATGCCATCCGTGAAAAATTGCAAAACGGGGCACTAAACGCCCGGACGCAGATCAGGGAAGTCAAAGCAGATGCGGAAAATAAAATCTCCGAACTGGAGACCACCATTCTTGCATTACGGAAAGAATTGGAGAAATCAGAACAGAGCAAAACGGATTCTGTCCGTGAAGCACTGAAAGCATTAAAATCAAAAAACAAAGAATTGGAACAGACCGTAAATGCAATGCGGGACGAAAACGACAGATTATCTGCCGAAAAAGAGGAAATTGTCCGGATTGCGGAAAAAAATTATGAAACTGAGAAAAAAGAACTGACCACAGCCATTGATGCGCTTCGCACCGAACTGGAAAAAAAGGATGAGGAAAAGC
The DNA here is from genome assembly GCA_011390755.1 of Desulfobacteraceae bacterium. GTDB lineage: Bacteria > Desulfobacterota > Desulfobacteria > Desulfobacterales > Desulfococcaceae > JAABRU01. Next base: position 26,274 of record JAABRU010000099.1, read on the forward strand.
AGGAGGCCCTGCGCACTGCCGCAAAAAAGACAGAGGATGAAATCAGCGAACTCAGAGAAACCGTGAACAGTCTGCGCACCGAACTGGAAAAAAAGGATGAGGAAAAGCAGGAAGTCCTGCAGATTGCCGCAAAAAAGACAGAGGATGAAATCAGCGAACTCAGAGAAACCGTGAACA